>DASTYI010000100.1:0-22359 GCA_035765045.1 Iamia sp.
GAACTCGGTGGGATCCGTGACACCCGGGTGTCACGGATCCCGCCGAGTTCGGGAGGAGGGGGTCAGGTTGGGGCGTGGGTGGCGAGGGCGGTGGCGAAGAGGCGGGCGAAGGCGACGAGGGTGTCGACCGGGACCCGGTCGCGGCGGGGGTCGGCGGGGTCGCGGCGGACGGCGGGGCCGACCCGGACGGTCGGGATGCCGGCGGCCCGCAGCACCACGCCGTCGGTCGAGCCCCGCCAGTCCTCGACCACGGGCGGCGGGCCGAAGCGCTCGGTCCAGAGCCGGTCGACGGTGACCGCCAGCGGGTCGTCGGCCGGGCTGGCGGCGGGGAGGTCGGCGGCGTCGACGGTGACGGTCACGCCCAGGCCGTTCACCCCGGCGCCGCGCAGCTCCTCCCCCACGGCCGTCTCCAGGAGCGTGGCCACCTCCTCGGGGGCGAGGCCGGGGCCGAGGACGGCGAAGGCCCGCGCCGTGATCACGGCGGGGAGGAGGTCGGGCTTGCCGAGGGCGCCGGCGTGGACGGCGCCGAGGGCCAGCTCCGAGCCCCGGGGGTCGCCGGCGGGGACGGGCCGGCACCGCACCTGGCGGCGGACCCGCTCGACGGCGGCGACCAGCGGCCCCAGGGCGGCGATAGTGCCCGGGTGCGGGCCCCGGAACAGCGCCGGGTCGCTGCGCCCGGTGATGCGGATGCCGAGGTAGGCGGCGCCCGGCTCGGCCACCAGCGGGGCGGGGGCGCCGGCCTTGGCGTTGAGCACGGCCACCGGGTCGAAGCCCCGCTCCAGCGCCCGGCGCACGCCCACGCCGAAGGCGGCGGGCGTGCCCACGGGGGCGTCGAGGCGGTGCGTCCCGCCCGAGGCGAGCAGCACCCGGATGCGGTGGGCGGCACCGGCCTCGGCGCAGGCGGTCGAGGCCGCCGCCGCGGCGACCAGGACGGCAGCGACCGAGCCCTTGGCCACGGCCAGGCCGGGCCCGACCAGCTCGCCGGCCTCGACCGCCGAGCCGAGGGGGCGGTCCGAGCGACCGGTGATGGCGGCGTCGCGCGGGGCGTCGCCGGTGAGCGAGGTGTCGAGGTGGGCGTAGGCGCCGATGCCGCGCCCGGTCGCCGCCCCGGCCGAGGCGATCACGTTGGCCCGGTCGCCGGCGAAGACGTCGACGTCCCAGCGCAGCTGCGGGACCCAGCGATCGCCCACCGCAGCCAGGGCGGTCGCCAGGTCCCGCTCGGCGCCGTGGGCGCTGTCGTGGTCGACCAGGAAGCGGGCCAGGTCGACGAGGACGTCGGGGTCGACGAGGGCGGCGGCCCGCGCGCCCCGGTCCGGTCGGGTCAGAACCGGCCCCAGTCGTCGGCCGCCGCCCGCCACACGTCGATGTTGCGGGGGTCGACCGACATCCGCCGGGCCCGGTGGGTGCGCTCGTGCTCGTCCTCGGTGAGGACGCGGTGGCCGTCGCACAGCTCGACGCGCGGGCCGTGCCGGGTGTCGTGCATGTAGAAGGCGATCGACGTCGAGGCCGAGTGGTTGACGATGTCGGAGGCGATCGGGACGTCCTTGTAGATCGCCCGGGCCCGGCCCCGCATCACGTGGTCGAAGCTCTTCATGCGGAAGGCGATGTGGGCCACGTAGAAGCTGCTGTCGCGGCGCACGGCGAAGGAGTGGTGGTAGCGGTCCTCGCACCGGATGAAGGCGGTCTGGTCGGCGATGTAGTCCGACGGCAGGAAGCCGAGCACCCCGAGGTAGAACTCCATCGACTCCTCGTACTTGTCGGTGGAGATGAAGGGGTGGACGATGTCGAGCGGGCGGAGCTCGATCAGCGGCGGCTCGGCGAACTCCTGGAGCTCGTAGATCAGCTCGATGGTGAGGCCGTTGGGGTCCTTCACGGCGAAGCCGTCGGTGGTGTGGGCGGCGGCGTAGTCGTCGATGGCGAAGCGCTCGAGCCCGGCGGCGTCGATCCGGGCGGCCAGGTCGGCGAGGACCTCGGGCGACTCGACGGTGAAGCCGACGGCGAGGGTGTCGCTCTCGGTGAGGCTGGTGTCCGAGCGCAGGTCGATGCAGTGGTGGGGCACGTCGGCCCGCAGCGTCACCTGTTCGTCGGAGACGTCCACCGGCTCGAGGCCGACGTGGTACTCGTAGAACTCCCGGGTGGCGGCGATGTCGGGCACGGCGAGGCGGATGTAGGCCATGCCGTAGGGGCCGCGGGGCCGGGTGGGGGTGGTGTCGGTCATCGGTCGTGTCTCCTACAGGATGAAGCTGAGGCGGCCGCCCGGCCGGAGCTGCTCGTAGGCGAGCACCGAGCGGCGACGGCGGAAGCGGAGGCCGTCGGAGGTGACGGCGAGGACGTGCTCGTGGTGGCCGAGGTAGGGGTCGACCCGCCCGTCGCGGATGCGGTGGACGATGAAGGCGGCCCGGACGGCGACGGCGTCGACGTCGGCGTGGGGCTCGACGATGACGTTGCTCACCACCCGGTGGGTGCCCGAGCGGGGGTTCTCGGCGTGGGCGTTGCGGCTCATCAGCCGGATGACGCGGGCGTTGAGGAGGTCCCAGTCGTCGGCCACGAAGAACTGGACCTCGGCCGGATCGGCGTCGGGCGGGGCGTCGGTGGTGGGGATCTGGTACTGCCCGCCGACCTCGAAGAGGGTGAGCCAGCGCTCGAGGTCGAAGGCCTCGAGGATGCGGGCCTCGGCGTAGAGGAAGTCCTCGACCTCGGCCCGGGTGACGGTGCGGATGCGGGTGGCGACCGGTGCGTTCATCGACCGGCCTCCTCGCCGCCGCTGATGGCGTCGTCCCACTTGCGCCAGAAGTGGCGGATGCCGCCCTCGTCGATCGAGCGGCCGGCCTTCTCGCCGGCCACGTCGGCGACCATGCCGCGGGAGATGTCGTTCCAGTCGACCCCGGGCCGCTGGTCGTCGGCGGTGGCGACCACGCCCCGCTGGATGGCCTCGTAGGCCTCGATGTCGTCGGGGGTGGCGAGGCCGCCGGGGCCGATGAAGCTGACCAGCACCCGGTTGCGCAGGGCCCGGGCGTCGGGGTGCTCGCCGACGGGGGCCAGCTCCCAGGCGTCGACCTCGGTGCGGTCGGCGGCGGTGGGCTCGAGCCGGCGGATCGACAGCGCCTCGATGTCGAACAGGATCAGGTTCGGGAAGACGAAGAGGATCCGGCTGGTGTCGGTGATCTTCTCGGCCCGCTCGGGCCCGAGGCGCTCGACCAGCTCGGCCCGGTTGGCCTCGATGCGGAGCTTCTCGTCCTCGCCGAAGCGGGGCTCCCACTGGTAGCCGGCCCGGCCGCTGTGGCCGGTGAGCACCAGCACGCTGTGGCCGTTGTCGAGCTTCAGGTTGAGGCCGCCCTCGTCGCTGGTGACGTAGCCGGTGCGCTTGAGGTACTCGACGAAGGTCGAGTGGGTGGGGCTGAAGTGGTAGCCGTCCATGGCGTTCTCGACGGCCAGCTTCCAGTTGCCCCACACCGTGTAGCGCTGGGTGCCGGGCAGGACCTCCATGCCCTCGGCGCGGTGGTCGGCGACCAGCTCGATGTAGTCGGCGGCCTCGCCCAGGTGCTCGCGCAGCGTCTCGCCCTCCTCGGCGAAGGAGACGAAGACGAAGCCCCGGAGCGACTCCAGCCGGGGCACGGTGCGCATGGTGAGGCGCTCGCGGAAGTCGTCGCCCTCGGGGTAGCCGTCGGCGCCGGGCAGCGACACCAGCCGGCCCGTCGTGTCGAAGGACCAGGCGTGGTAGAAGCAGCGGAAGAAGCGGGTGTTGCCCTCGGTCTCGCGGCAGAGCGTGGTGCCGCGGTGGGGGCACGAGTTGAGGTAGGCGGCGACCTCGCCCTCGGACGTGCGGACGAAGATCAGCGGCCGGCCGCCGAGGTTCCGCACCTTGAAGTCGTTGTTCTCGGGGATCTCGCTCTCGTGGCCGAGGTAGAGCCAGCTGCGGCCCCAGATCTCCTCCTGCTCACGGGCGAACACGGCGGGGTCCCGCAGGGCCTCGCGGTTCACCCGGAAGGTGAGGGCCTCGTGGTCCTCCTGCACGTACCGGGTCCGTCGGCTGCGGATCTCGACCCGGACCTCGGGCTCGGTGACGGTCATCGGCAGGCCTCTCTACTCGCTATCTCGGAGTGTGCGACATCTTCTCGTATGACGAGACGGTATGGCAAGGGGGATCACGGCGGTCGCTCAGTGTGCCCGTGACGCACCGGGACCGGCGCGGTCGACACCGAGCGTGGCGACGGCGGCGTCGACGACCGCCGGGTCGAGGGTGCCGGCGCGGACCAGGCCGTCGAGCACGGCCACGGCGACGTGGGCGGCGTCGACCTCGAAGAAGGCCCGCAGCGCCTCGCGGGTGTCGCTGCGCCCGAAGCCGTCGGTGCCCAGCGACGTGAACGGCCGATCGGTGACCCACCGGGCCACCTGGTCGGGGACGGCCTTCATGTAGTCGGTGACGGCGACGACGGGGCCGGTGCCGGCGGCGACCACGTCGGCCAGGTGGGGCCGGGGCGGGTCGGGGATGCGGAGGCGGACGGCCCGCTCGTGGTCGAGGGCGTCCTCCCGCAGACGCTTGTACGACGTGACCGACCACAGCTCGACGCCGACGGCGAAGCGCTCGGCCAGCAGGGCCTGCGCCTCCTGGGCGGCGACTTGGGCCGTGCCCGAGAACCAGACGGTCGCCCGGTGGGTCGTGCCCTCGGGGGCCGCGGCCACCCGGTGGGCGCCCCGGACGATGGCGTCGTCGAGGCCCTCCTCCTCGGGCCGGGCCGGCTGGGGCAGGTTCTCGTTGTAGAGGGTCAGGTAGTAGACGACGTCCTCGGGGGCCTCGCCGTACATGTGGTCGAGGCCGTGGCGGACGATGGCGGCCAGCTCGTAGGCGTAGGCCGGGTCGTAGACCTGCATCGTCGGCACCGTCGAGGCCAGCAGGGGCGAGTGCCCGTCCTGGTGCTGGAGGCCCTCGCCGAGCAGCGTCGTCCGCCCGGCGGTGGCGCCGAGGAGGAAGCCCCGGGCCCGGCTGTCGGCCGCCGACCAGATCAGGTCGCCGATCCGCTGGAAGCCGAACATCGAGTAGAAGGCGAAGAACGGCACCATGGGCACGCCCCGGGCGGCGTGGGCCGAGCCGGCGGCGATGAAGCTGGCCATGGCGCCGGCCTCGCTGATGCCCTCCTCCAGGATCTGGCCGTCGGCCGCCTCGGTGTAGGAGAGCAGCAGGTCGGCGTCGACCGGCTTGTAGCGCTGGCCGTGGGCGGCGTAGATCCCCAGCTCCTTGAACAGGCCGTCCATCCCGAAGGTGCGGGCCTCGTCGGGGACGATCGGGACGACCCGGGGGCCGAAGCGGGGGTCGCGGGCCAGGCCCCGGAGCAGCCGGGTGAACGCGCCGGTGGTCGACACCGCCTGGCGGCCCGACCCCGTCTCCAGCTCGGCGAAGACCTTGGGGTCGGGCAGCTCCAGCGGCGTGCGCACGGCGACCCGACGGGAGGGAAGGGAACCTCCCAGGGCGGCGCGGCGCTCGCGCAGGTAGGCCATCTCGGGGCTGTCGGGGGCGGGCCGCAGGTAGGGCGGCTCACGGTCGGCGCGCAGGGTGCCCTCGGGGATGTCGGCCTCGAGGTGGAAGCGGCGCCGCAGCTCCTCGAGCTGGGCCAGGTCGAGCTTCTTGATCTGGTGGGTCGCGTTGCGGCCCTCGACGGCCGAGCCGAGCGTCCAGCCCTTCACCGTCTGGGCCAGCACCACGGTCGGGCGCCCGTCGCTCCGCACGGCGGCGGCATAGGCGGCGTGGACCTTGCGCTCGTCGTGGCCACCGCGCGGGAGGGCCCGCAGGGCGTCGTCGTCGAGATGGGCCACCAGGGCCCGCAGCCGGGGGTCGGGCCCGAAGAAGTCGGCGCGGATCTCGGCGCCGTCGGCCACCGTGAAGCGCTGGAGCTCGCCGTCGAGGACCGTGTCCATCTTGTCGACGAGCACGCCGTCGACGTCCCGGGCCAGCAGGTCGTCCCAGGCGCCGCCCCACACCACCTTGATCACCCGCCAGCCGGCGCCGCGGAAGACCGACTCCAGCTCCTGGATGATCTTGCCGTTGCCCCGCACCGGCCCGTCGAGCCGCTGGAGGTTGCAGTTGACGACCCACGTCAGGTTGTCGAGCCCCTCGCGGCCGGCGAGCGAGATGGCGCCGAGGGTCTCGGGCTCGTCGGTCTCGCCGTCGCCGATGAAGCACCACACCCGGCTGGCGCTGGTGTCGTCGAGGCCGCGACCGTGGAGGTAGCGGTTGAACCGGGCCTGGTAGATCGAGGTCAGCGGGCCCAGCCCCATCGACACCGTCGGGTACTCCCAGAACCCGGGCATCAGCCGCGGGTGCGGGTAGCTCGACAGCCCGCCCCCGCCGATCTCGCGGCGGAAGCGGTCGAGGTCCTCGGCCTCCAGCCGGCCCTCCAGGTAGGCCCGGGCGTAGATGCCGGGCGAGGCGTGGCCCTGGACGTAGAGGTGGTCACCGGGGCCGGCGTCGTGGCCCCGGAAGAAGTGGTTGAAGCCGACCTCGTAGAGCGAGGCCGAGCTGGCGAAGCTCGACAGGTGCCCGCCGATCCCGTCGGCCCGGGCGTTCGCCTTCACCACCATCACCGCCGCGTTCCAGCGGATCAGGGCCCGGATGCGCCACTCGATGGCCTCGTCGCCGGGGTAGTCCGGCTCCTCGGCCAGCGGGATGGTGTTGACGTACGGGGTCGAGGGCGCCCCGACGTGGGCCAGCCCCAGCCCGCTGGCGTGCTCGGCCAGGCGGGACAGCAGGTAGCGGGCCCGGGCCGGGCCGTGGACCCGGACGACGTCGTCGAGGGCGGCGACCCACTCCTCGGTCTCGACCGGGTCGGCGTCCGGGACCTGCCCGGTGAACGGCGAGCTGGGGAGGACGGTCACGCCGCGGCGTCGTCGGTGGCCAGCAGGTCGAGGCCGGCGGTGGTGAGGAAGTCGACGTACTCCTCGCCCAGGGCCACCCGGGTGAAGAGGACCCGGGCGTCGTCGAGGCGGTGGGGGGCGTCGCCGGCCTCCTTGCGGGCGGCGTCGACCTCCTCGTCGAGGATCGACTCGACCAGCTCGCGGGTGACCGTCGTGCCGTCGTCGAGCGTGGCGCCGTGGCGGATCCACTGCCACACCTGCGAGCGGGAGATCTCGGCCGTGGCCGCGTCCTCCATCAGGTTGTGGATGGCGACGGCGCCGACGCCCCGCAGCCAGCTGTCGAGGTAGCGGAGGGCCACGCCGACGTCGTTGCGGACCCCGGCGAGGGTGATCGTGCTGCCGGGGATGGCGAAGTCGCGCATCTCCTCCTCGGTGACGCTGACGTCCTCGCGGAGGTTGCCCAGCTGGTTCGGCGCATCGCCGAGCGTGGCGTCGAAGGCGGCCTTGCAGACGGGGACGAGGTCGGGGTGGGCGACCCACGAGCCGTCGTAGCCCTGCGCCGCGTCGCGCTCCTTGTCCTCGGCGACCTTGGCCATCGCCACCCGGTTGACCTCCTCGTCGCGCCGGGACGGGACGAAGGCGGCCATGCCGCCGATGGCGTGGGCGCCGCGACGGTGGCAGGTGGCGACCAGCAGCTCGGCGTAGCGGAGCATGAAGGGCACGGTCATGGTGACCTGCTGGCGGTCGGGCAGGACGGCGTCGGCGCGGGTCCGCAGCTTCTTGATGACGCTGAAGATGTAGTCCCAGCGGCCGGCGTTCATCGCCACCGGGCGGTCGCGCAGCTCGTGGAGGATCTCGTCCATCTCGAAGGCGGCGAGGACGGTCTCGACCAGCACCGAGACGGCGATCGACCCGGCCGGCAGGTCGAGCCGGTCCTCGGCGAAGCGGCAGACCTCGGCCCACCAGCGGGCCTCGCGGTGGCCCTCCAGCTTGGGGACGTAGAGGTACGGGCCCGAGCCGCTCTCCAGCAGCGCCTTGGCGTTGTGGAACAGGAACAGCCCGGCGTCGACCAGCGGGCCGGCGACGGCGGTCCCGTCGACCTGCACGGCCTCCTCCCGCAGGTGGAGGCCGCGGGGGCGGACGATCAGCGTCGCCGTCTCGTCGCCCAGGGTGTAGCGCTTGCCCTCGGGGGTGGTGAGCTCGATCGTCCGGCGGACGGCGTCGTGCACGTTGACCTGGCCCTGGAGCAGCAGGTCCCACCGCGGCGTGGTGGCGTCCTCGAAGCAGGCCATGAAGACGTTGGCGCCCGAGTTGAGGGCGTTGATCATCATCTTGCGGTCGACCGGGCCGGTGATCTCGACCCGGCGGTCGGCCAGGTCGGCGGGGGCGGGCTGCACGGTCCAGTCGCCGGCCCGCACGTCGGCCGTCTCGGGCAGGAAGCCGGGGAGGGCACCGGCGTCGAAGGCGGCCTGGCGCTCGTCACGGGCGGCGAGCAGCTCGACCAGGGGCCCGTCGAAGGCCCGGTGCAGGTCGGCCACGAAGGCCAGCGCCTCCTCCGAGAGCAGGGCCTCCTGCTCGGGGGTGGTGGCGGGGGCGACGGTCACGGAGTCGGGCACGGGGTCTCCTCGGTCGGGTTGTGTCCCTTGATGCGAGATCGCTTTTCACCATATGAGACGACGACCGAAGGGTCAACACCCCTCGACACCGAACTGGCGATCAGATCCGACGGTTTCCCGTCGGATCTGATCGCCAGTTCGGGGGGTGGGGCGGGGGGGCCGCCCTAGGGGATGGGGGCGAGCTCGTCGGCGGGGAGGCCGAACTGCTCGGTCAGCTGCTGGGCGGCGGCCACGAGGGCCTTGGCCGCCGGCGAGCTGATGTCGTCCGACACCGTGGCGGTGGTGCCGACGATGGCCATCACGGCGACGATCCGGCCGTCGCTGAACACCGGGGCGGCGACGGTGCGGACGCCGTGGACCTCGGGGGTGTTGATGGCCACGCCGGAGTCACGGACGGCCTGGAGCTCCTTGGCCAGGCCCTTGTCGCCGGCCAGCTCGGCCAGCTCGGCGATCTCGTCGGGGCCGAGGAAGGCGCTGAACACGCGGCCCTGGGCCGAGCCCAGGATCGAGAGCCGGGCGCCGGCCCGGACGCTGAGGCGGATGACCCGCTCGGTGCTGTCGTCGACCCGGACGACCACCGGGGCCTCGCCGTCCCACACGCTCAGGACCGCGGTCTCGTTCACCTGGCGGACGAGCCGCTCCATGATCGGTCCGGCCAGGGTGATGATCGGCAACCCGGCCCGGGCCGCGGCGGCCAGCGTGAGCACCTGCGGGCCCAGGGTGTACTCGGCCGCCGCCTTGTCGTAGCGGAGCAGGTTCACCCCGCGGAGGGCCATGGCGTAGCGGTGGGCCGTGGCCTTGCTCACGCCGAGGCGGGCGGTGATCTCGCCCAGGGTCAGCCGGGGCCGGCTGACGGTGAAGAAGTCGAGGATCCGGGCCGCCCGCTCGACCGACTGGATCGTCGAGGCCGCCTCCCGATCGCTGTTCCCGTTCCCGTTGCTACCGGCCATGGCCGTCCTCTCCCTCGGTCATGTCGGGTCCGCCCCAGCTGCGGATCTCGTCCAGTCCAGCAGATGCGCGTAGTCGCTGCGCGCGGGGGCGAAGACGTCGAGGTTCTCGACGGGCCGATCGCCGACCGGCTCGATCCAGTGCTCGACCCCGGCGGGGATCAGCAGCAGCGCCCCGGCCGACACCCGGTGGGCGACGTCGCCCACGTGGTACACGGCCTCGCCCGAGACGATGGTGGCGATCTGGTCGAAGTCGTCGTGGGTGTGGGGCGCCGGCTGCATGTCGGGCTGGATCGTGTTCATCACCAGGATCACGTCCTGGGTGCCGAAGCCCTTGCGGGACACCCCGGGCCGGACGTCCTCGCCCGGGATCGTGTCCCACGTGGCGGCCAGGGCCGGGGTCGTGCTGTCGTCGCTCATATCGCCATCCAAGATGCTGTCAACATTACCGTGATACCCAGGGTCGGTCCCGGCCCAGCCGCTCGTAGGCGGCCAGCAGGTCGGGGCGGTCGACGGCGTCGCGGGCCACCGTCCCCTCGGCCGGGCGCCCCTGGAGGATCGCCTTGACCGGGACCTCGAGCTTCTTGCCCGAACGGGTGCGGGGCACGCCCTCGACCGGCACCACCGCATCGGGCACGTGCCGGGGCGACAGGCGGCTCCGCAGGGCGGCGCGCAGCCGGGCCACGACGGCGTCGGGCTCGGCCTCGGCCTCGAGCACGACGAAAAGGAGCAGCCGCCCGGGACCGCCGGGCTCGTCGTCGTCGAGGTGGACGACGAGCGAGTCGGACACCGCCGAGTCGTCCTCGACCACGGCGTAGAGCTCGGCCGTGCCCAGCCGCACGCCACCCCGGTTGAGGGTGGCGTCGGACCGGCCCGAGATGGTGAAGCCGCCATCGGAGTGCTCGGTGAGCCAGTCGCCGTGCGACCACACGCCCGGCCGCTCGTCGAAGTAGGCGGCCCGCAGGGCGGTGCCGTCGTCGTCGCCCCAGAAGCCGACCGGCATCGACGGCAGCGGGGCGGTGAGCACCAGCTCGCCGGGCTCGTCGAGGACGCGCTCGCCGTCGGGGCCCCAGGCCTCGACCCGGGCCCCGAGGCAGGCACAGGCCATGCGGCCGGCGACGACCGGGAGCAGCGGCGAGCCGGCGAGGAAGGCGGTGCACACGTCGGTGCCGCCGCTGATCGAGGAGAGCATCACGTCCGGACCGACGTGGGTCGACACCCAGCGGAAGCCCTCGGCCGGCAGCGGCGCCCCGGTCGAGCCGACCACCCGCAGCGCCGACAGGTCGTGCTCGGCCGCCGGCGTCCGCCCGTCGGCCCGGCAGGCCATGAGGAACGGGGCGCTGGTGCCGAAGTGGGTGACGTCGAGCTCGTCGGCCATGCGCCACAGCTCACCGAGGTCGGGGTGGCCCGGGTCGCCGTCGAACAGGACGATCGTCGCCCCGACCAGCAGGCCCGACACCAGGACGTTCCACATCATCCAACCGGTGGTGGAGAACCAGGTGAAGCGGTCGCCGGGGCCGAGGTCGAGGTGGAGGCCGAGCAGCTTGAGGTGCTCGAGGACGATCCCGCCGTGGCCGTGGACGATCGCCTTGGGCGGCCCGGTCGTGCCCGAGCTGAACAGCACGTAGAGCGGGTGGTCGAAGGGCACGAGGGCGTGCTCCCCACCATCGGGCTCACCCACCAGCTCGGCCCACGTGGCGGTGGCGTCGGGCAGGTCGCCGGGCAGGCCCGGCACCGGGATCTCGACCACCTCGGCCAGCGACGGGCCCAACCCGGCGACCAGGGCGGCCACGTCGGCCCGGCGGTCGATCACCTTGGCGCCGTAGCGGTAGCCGGGCACGACCAGCAGCACGGTGGGGTCGACCTGGGCCAGCCGGCCGAGCGCTCCGTCGGGGCCCATCTCGGGCGGGCACGACGCCCAGACGGCACCGAGGCTGGCGGTGGCCAGGAAGGCGACCACGGCCTCGACCCGGTTGCCGACGTAGGCGCCGACCCGGTCGCCGACCCCGACGCCGGCCCGGGCCAGGCCGGCCCGGCAGCGGGCCACCTGGTCGCGCAGCTCGGCGCCGGTGAGCACCCGGTCGGGCTCGCCCTGGGCCCGGGCGATCACGGCGGGCGCGTCGTCGGGGAGCCGTCGCAGCGCCTCGGCGGCGTAGGAGAGCCGGGCACCGGGGAACCACTCGGCCCCGGGCAGGCCCGACCCCGCCAACGCCGGTCCCGGAGGCGGCGCCCCGGCGACGTCGTGGTGGTCCCAGAGCGAGCGCCAGAAGGCGTCGGGCTCGGTGACCGACCAGGTCCACAGGGCGTCGTAGGAGGTCGTGTCGACCCCATGGTCGGCCCGGACCCGGTCGAGGTAGGAGGCGAGGTGCGGGGAGGGGCCCGACGCCGGCGGCGTCCAGCAGATGTCGTCCAACTCGGGTACCTCCTCTCCCGCCCTCAGGCGTCGGGGATCCGTACGAACGGTGCCTGGCACCGTTCGTACGGATCCGCTCGGTGATCGGTGATCAGCGCTCGCCGACGTCGACGGAGCCGTCGGCGATGCCGGCGGCGACCTCCTCCAGCTGGGCCTGGAGCTCGTCGCCGCCCTCGACGACGTCGGTGCAGATCTTGGCGCCGGGGGTCTCGTTGTCGGGGCCGACCTCGTAGACGGTGGTCTCGCCCACGGTGATGTCACCCTCGGCGAAGTCGTTCAGCATGTTGAGGAAGTAGCCACCCGAGGCGAACATCGAGGCGATGCCGTAGCGGCCCTCGCCGTCGTCGCACTTGTCGGTGCCGGGCGAGATGGCCAGGGCGCCGCCCTCGAGGGCGGCCGAGGCGGCGGCGTCGGTGGCCCCACCGAGATAGGCGTAGATCAGGGTCGCCCCGCTGCCGATCTGCGAGCTGGTGGCCTCACGGGCCTTGCCGCTGTCGTCGAAGTCACCGGTGTAGGTCACGAGCAACTCGGCGTCGGGGAGCACCGACTGCATGCCCCGCTCGAACGCGCTGGCCGACACGACGGCGAAGTCGAGCTCGGGGCCGCCGACGAAGCCGGCCGTGGTGCCGCCCTGCGACTGGAGGACCAGACCGGCGGCGACGCCGGTGAGGTACTGGGTCTCGACCGTCTGGCCGGTGGCCTGGGCGGCGCTGGGCGAGAGCTGGTCCTCGGCGTCGCCGAAGATGGTGAAGACGCTGTCGGCGCAGACGTCCTCGTCGGCCGCCGGCAGGGCGTCCTTCAGCTCGACGGCGGCGAGGGCCACCATGTCGGCGCCCTGGCGGCACAGGTTGCGGGCCTGGGTCAGGGCGTCGGCCGGGTTGACCTGGTCGATGATCGTCAGCTCCCAGCCCTGCTCCTCGATGTAGGGGCGAGCGGGGACCAGGAAGTCCTCGTAGTACTGGCCGTCGTCGGTGTCGCCGGGGCTGATCACGCCGATCACGACCTTGCCGTCGCCGTTGGTGTCGGGCTGGGTCCCCTCCGAGGTCTCGCGGCCGCCTCCCGAGCCGCCGTCACCGGTCGACGACTCCTCGGCGTTGTCGGCGCAGGCGGCCGTCGTCAGGGCCAGCAGCGCGGCCAGGGCGGCAGCGGCGAGGCGATGGGTCCGAAGCATGGATGGTTTCCCCTCTCGGGAAGGTGTGGGTGTGGGTGGGGGACAGCCGACCGAGGTCGACCGGGGGGTCTCGGCGGGGGGGCCGGCCGACGGCCGACCCGGCATCAGGCGATGCCCCGCTCGAAGGGTTGGGCCAGGGCGGCGGGCTGCCGGCCCCGGCGGGCGAAGGCGACCATCGTCGCCAGGGCCAGGACGTACGGAAGGGCGATCAGCAGCTGCGGGGTGATCGTGTGGCCCAGCGCCGGCAGGGCCAGCTGGACCGAGGCGGCGGTGCCGAACAGGAGGCAGCCGGCGAGCGTGCCGCCGAGGCGCCAGGCGCCGAAGATCACCGCCGCGTTCACGAGGAAGCCGCCGCCCGCCACCATGTTCTGGTTGAACAGGCCGACCTCGGCCACCGACAGGTAGGCACCGCCCAGGCCCGACATCAGGCCGCAGTAGTAGAGGCTCTGGCGCCGGCGCTTGTTGACGTCGATGCCGGTGACGTCGGCGGCCTGCGGGTCCTCGCCGACCGAGCGGACCTCCAGGCCCCAGCGGGTGCGGTCGACCAGGAAGCGGGTCAGCGGGATCACGACGACCAGCAGGTAGAAGGGCCAGCGGTTGCTGAACAGGGCCTCGCCCAGCACCGGGATCTCCTTGAGCAGCGGGATCTCCAGCACGCCGGCCCGGCGCGACGAGAAGTCGGTCGACTCCAGCAGGAAGCTGGTCAGCCCGAGCATCAGGGCGTTGAGCGAGAGCCCGACGACGAAGGTGTTGGCCGAGAGCCGGTGGCTGAAGTTGGCGTGGACCACCGCCACCAGCAGGCCGACGAACGATCCCAGGACGAGACCGCCGACGACGGTGTCGGTGACGGCGGTGCCGACGACCCCGAAGAAGGCGCCGCCCAGCATCATCCCCTCGATCGAGATGTTGAGGGTGCCGGAGCGCTCGGCGGTGTACTCGCCGCAGGAGGCGAAGGCCAGCGGCGCCGTCTGGCGCATGGCGCTGCCCATGATCGTGGTGAGGGCGTCCATCAGCGGGCCACCTCCAGGGTCGGGGTGGCGGACGACGCCGCCGTGGCGGCCGCCTCGTCACGGGCGATGCGCATGGCCCGGCGGCGCTCGTTGACCTTGTCGACCAACGGCGGGAACAGGGCGGCCAGGACGATCAGCGCCTGCATCACGTCGACCACGTAGCGGGGGACACCGGTGGTGGCGACGAAGCCACCGCCGGCCCGGAGGATGCCGAACAGGATCGCCACCGGCACCGTGGCCCACGGGTTGCGCCGGGCGATCAGGGCGACGAGCAGGCCGTTGAAGCCCATGTTGTTGGAGAAGCCGGTCTGGATCCGGAAGGCCCGGTCCGAGAGCACGACGCCACCGGCGAGCCCGGCGAAGGCGCCCGACAGCAGCAGGGCGCCGGTGCCGAGGGCGGCGGCGCGGACGCCGGCCCGGCGGGCGGCCTCGGCGTTGAGCCCGAGCATGCGGAGCTTGAAGCCCCATCGGCTGCGGGTGACCATCAGCCCGACCACCACCAGGGCGACGACGGCGATGATCGTCCCCGACGTGAAGGTCATCGTGCCGGTCTGGCCGAGGAGCGGGAGCCGGGCATCGCTCGGGATGGGGTCCGACGTGGGCGAGGCGGTGCCGCCGCCGGTGAGCTTCTCCTGGAGGAGGTACGGCCGGTTGACCGCGAACGACACCAGCTGGATGGCCAGGAAGTTGAGCAGCAGGGTGCTGATCACCACGTCGACGTTGCGCCAGTAGCGCAGCAGGGCGGCGATGCCGGCCCACGCCGCCCCGCCGGCCGCCGCGGCCAGCAGGGTGGCCGGCACCATGGCCACGCCGGGGACGGCCAGCCGCAGCGAGACGGCGGCGCCGCACAGCCCACCGATCAGCAGCTGGCCCTCGGGCCCGATGTTCACGATGCCGGCCCGCGACGTGATGATCACCCCGAGGGCGACGATCAGCACCGGGACCGACTCGTCGATGGTCAGCCCGATGTCCTGGGGCGAGCCGAGGCTCCCCTCGTAGAGCGCCCTGATCACATCGAGCGGCGAGCCCCCGGTGACCTGGACCAGCAGGCCCGACAGGAAGATGGCCACGGCGAAGGAGGCGGCGTAGAGGGCCACGACCCGCGCCGTCCCGGCGTTGAAGATGCGTGCGGTGATCGCGCTCATGCGGCGCGGCCGCCCATCATCAGGCCGAGCTTCTCGACGTCGACCTGGTGGGCCGGCATCTCGCCCATGATCCGCCCGCCGTGGATGACGGCGATGCGGTCCGAGAGGGCGATCAGCTCCTCCAGCTCGGTCGAGATCAGCAGCACGCCGATCCCGGCCTCGGCCGCGGCCCGGAGACGGGAGTTCATGAACTGCACGGCGCCGACGTCGAGCCCGTGGGTCGGCTGCTCGGCCACCAGCACCCGCGGGTTGCGGGTCAGCTCGCGGGCCAGCACGACCTTCTGCTGGTTGCCGCCCGAGAGCATCCGCATCGGGGCGTCGAGCGACGGCAGCGACACCTCGTACTCCTCGACGAGGGCCTCGGCCCGGCGCCGCATCTCGTTGCGGTCGAGGAAGAGCCGGCCGCTGACCTGCTCCAGGTCGAGGAAGGCGAGGTTCTCGGCCACGCTGAGGTCGAGGATGCAGCCGGTGCGGTGGCGGTCCTCGGGGATCACGCCGATGCCGGCGGCGACCATGGCCCCGGCCTTGCCGGTGGCGACGGCCTCGTCGCCGACGTGGACCGACCCGGTGGTGGGGACGAGGAGGTCGGAGAGGACGGCGGTGAGGGCCGACTGGCCGTTGCCCTCCACCCCGGCCAGGCCCAGGATCTCCCCGGCCCGCACGGTGAGCGAGAGCCCCCGGAGCAGAGGGGTGCCGACCTCGTTGACGGCGTGGAGGTCCTCGACCCGGAGGATGGTGCGGTCGGCGGCGTGGTCGTCGTGCTCCTCGTCGGCCAGCTCCTCGACCGTCTCGGCGGCGAAGCCGAGGGCGGCGACGGCGTCGAGCCCGAGGTCGATCGTCCGGCCCACCATGTCGGTGGCCAGCGACTCGGCCGTCGTGTCGGCGGTGCGGGCGCGGCGGACGACCCGCCCGCCCCGCATGATCGTCACCTCGTCGGTGGCGTGGAGGATCTCGTCGAGCTTGTGGCTGATCAGCACCACGGCCCGGGACTCGTCCTTCACGACGGTGCGGAGGACGGCGAACAGCTCCTGGGACTCGGCCCGGGTCAGCACCGAGGTGGGCTCGTCGAGGATCAGGATGCTCGGGTCGCGGCGCAGGCACTTGATCAGCTCGACCCGCTGGCGCTCGCCGGTGGTGAGGTCGCGCACCCGGGCGTGGGGGTCGACGGCCAGGCCGTAGCGCTCGCCGACGTCGCGGACGAGCTGGGCGGTGGCCTTGGGGTCGAGCCGGCCCACGTCGCCGAGGGCGACGTTCTCCCACACGGTCAGCGCCTCGACCAGGCTGAAGTGCTGGTGGACCATGGCCATGCCGTGCTTGGCGGCGTCGATCGGGTCGCTGATCACGACCGGCTCGCCGTGGAGGCGGATGTGGCCGCTGTCGGGCGTCATCAGCCCGAGCAGCACCTTCATCAGCGTCGACTTGCCGGCCCCGTTCTGGCCGAGGAGGCCGTGGATCTCACCCGGCTCCACGCACAGCTCGACCTCGTCGCAGGCGGCCACGGCGCCGAAGCGCTTGGTGATGCCCCGCATCTCGATGGCGGGGGCGGCGCCGGCAGGGGTGGGCTCGACGGCGATGTCGGGCATGAGGCTCACCGGCCCGAACACCACTCGAGGGCCGAGACGGCGGACCCGAGGGCGAGGTGGTCGGTGCGGATGGGGATCGGCAAGGTGGACGGCCTCCACGTCGAGCACCCGGTTCGTGGGACCGGGTTTCGTTGACGGATCCCGGCGGGCGACACCGGCCGGCGGGGTGCGGAGGAACGTACGAGACCAGGGTCACCCAGTCAAGACATACGAGACAGAATCTCGTATTGCGAGAAGATGACCGGCCCGCTCCCTGGTCAGCGGTCTCCCACGAAGCGGTCGGGGAGGCCGGACGGGGGCTGGGGTGCACGGTACGGGCTGTTCTCCAGCTCTCCTGCGTGAACCTCGACACCGAAGCCGGGGGCGGCGGGGACGCCGACGGTCCCGTCGACGATCGCCTCGGGGAGGATCTCGGCCGGCGCACCCAGCGCGGCCCAGCCCTTGGCCAGGGTCAGCGGGTACTCGATGGCCCGGACGTTGGGCACCGTGGCGGCCATCTGGATCCCGGCCGAGAGGGCGACGGGACCGGCGCAGACGTGGGGCACGACCCGCAGCCCGGCGGCGATCCCGGCCTCGGCCATGCGCCGGGCCTCGATCAGGCCCACGGTGGCGGCGTCGGGCTGGAGCACGCCGAACGAGCCGCTGCGGATGCCCTCGAGGGCGTCGTCGGTGCGGTGGATGTGCTCGCCGTAGGCGATCGGCACCGGCGACCGGCGTCCGAGCTCGGCGATGCCGGCCCGGGCCTCGACCGGGAGCGGCTCCTCGAACCAGCGGACCCCCAGGGCGGCCAGGCGCTCGGCCACGGCCAGGGCGGTCGGCAGGGTGAAGATCTCGCTGCCGTCGATCATCAGCTCGACCCGGGGGTCGAGGGCGGCCCGCAGCTCGGCCAGGGTCTCCAGGTCGCGCTGCCACTCGACGCCGACGCGGACCTTGGCCATGGTGACGCCCCGGTCGAGGGCGGGGGCCAGGATCTCCTGGTGCCAGGCGACGTCGCCCTCCTCCAGGAACGGGCCCGAGGCGTAGATCGCCACCCGGTCGCGCACCTGGCCGACCAGCCCGGCCACGTTCGACCCGGCCCGCTTGCCGGCCAGGTCCCACAGGGCCAGCTCGACGCCGGCGCGCGAGTAGGTGCCGACCCAGGCATCGCCGAGACGGCGGCGGGTCCACGTCCGCAGCCGGGTGACCAGGGGCTCGACGGCCCCGAGCTGCTGGCCGACCAGCAGCGGGGCGTAGGCGTCGGCGACGGTCTGGGCCACCACGCCGGCGAAGGTGCAGCCGTAGCTGTCGCAGGCCTCGCCCCAGCCGACCAGGCCGTCGTCGGTCTCGACCCGCACGAAGCACAGCGAGAGCGGCTCACGGTCGAACTGCCAGGTGATCGGGTGGGCGCTGACGTCGACGATGGTGGTCACGCGAGCGATCCTCCATTCCGAGACAGCATCTCGTCAACCAAGACGCACGGTCCGATCGCAGCGTCCACTTCGTGGTCATCGACCGTTCAGAGCAGAATGGTCCGATGGTCGACCTGACGGTGGCCGCCATCCCGTTCTACTTCGGGAGCATGGGGGCCGAGCACCTGTGGCTGAAGCGGACGGCCGCCCAGGGCCGCCCCCGCTCGGCCGGTGACTACGAGCGGGCCGACACGCTCGCCAGCCTGTCGATGGGCGTCGGCAGCCTGGTCGTGCCGTTGGCCCTCTCGAAGGTCCTCCAGCCGATCACCCCGGGCCGGGGGCGCTGGGGCAAGGCGCTGGTCGGCACCGTCGTCGGCGCCGCCGCCGTCACCACCGTGGCCGACGTGATCGCCCGCCGCGACCAGGTCACCGAGGCCGGCGTCGTCCCCGACGCCACCCCGCCCCGGGAGCGCCGCCGCACGCTGGCCAAGCTGGCCCGCAAGGTGTCGTCGTCGGCCGCCGTCACCACCGTCGCCGCCGGGGTCACCGCCGGCGCCACCACCTGGGCCGCCCGCTACGGCATCGAGGCCCTCTGGAAGCGCACCGGCCACAAGCGCGACCTCGGCACCGGTGTCCTCGCCTCCGCCGCCGCCATCGCCGGCTGGGACTTCATCTACTACTGGAACCACCGGCTGATGCACGAGAGCCGGCTGATGTGGGCCATCCACGTCGTCCACCACTCGAGCGAGCACTACAACCTCTCGACCGCCCTCCGGCAGCCGGTGGCCGACTCCTTCGGTGTCTTCGTCCCGATGGGGATCCTCAGCGCCCTCGGCATCCGCCCGGCGCTGATCGAGATGGCCCGGGGCGTCAACCTGATCTACCAGTTCTGGATCCACACCGAGACGGTGCCGAAGCTGGGCCCGATCGAGGAGGTGTTCAACACCGCCTCGCACCACCGGGTGCACCACGGGTCGAACCAGCGGTACCTCGACCGCAACCACGGCAGCATCCTGATCATCTGGGACCGGCTGTTCGGCACCTTCGCGCGGGAGGACGACGACGAGCCCGTCGTCTACGGCCTCACCAAGAACATCGAGACCTACAACCCGGTGCGGATCGCCACCCACGAGCACGCCGACATCCTCCGCGACGTCGCCCGCTCCGAGACCTGGTCCGACCGGATCGGCTTCGTGCTCCGGGGCCCCGGCTGGGCCTACCGCCGTCACGCCGAGCGCCACGAGCCGCAACCCCTCGCCGGGGTGTCGTAGGCGCGCGAGGCTCGCGGCCATGACCGCGGTCACGACCGAGCCGACCCCCGCCCCCGAGGCCCGCCGGGCCGACGGCCAGCCACTGACCGAGCTCGACCAGGCCGCCGTCTGCTTCGCCGACCCGGCCGCCTACACCGACGAGGACCGCTGGTTCGCGGCCGCCGCCCGGCTCCGGGCCGAGGCCCCGATCCACCCGCTCCACCTGGAGGGGCTGCCGCCGATCCACGTCGTGACCCGCCACGCCGACGTCCTCGAGATCTCCACCCACGCCGACGCCTTCCGCAACGAGCCCCGAGCCGTGCTCCAGACGCTGGAGATGGAGGAGCTGATGGCGGCCCAGGGGAACCTCCAGACCCTGATCCACATCGACGACCCCCGGCACAAGGAGCTGCGGGGCATCACCCTCGACTGGTTCAAGCCCCGCAGCCTGGGCCGGCTGGAGGCGCGGATCGGGCAGCTGGCCCGGGAGGCCGTCGACCGCTGGGCCGAGGCCGACGGCGTCGTCGACGTCGCCCGCGAGATCGCCATGCCCTTCCCGCTCCAGGTGATCCTGTCGATCCTCGGCCTCCCCGAGGACGACTACGACCGCATGCTCACCCTCACCCAGGAGCTGTTCGGCGGGGCCGACCCCGAGCTGTCCCGGGGCTTCACGCCCGAGGAGTTGGCCGCCGTCGTCACCGACTTCTTCGGCTACTTCGCCGCCCTGATCGCCGACCGCCAGGCCAACCCGACCGAGGACCTCGCCTCGGTGATCGCCAACGCCGAGGTCGACGGCCGGCCCATCGAGGTGCTCGAGCAGCTCTCGTACTACGTGATCATCGCCACCGCCGGCCACGACACCACCTCGGCCTCGCTGGCCGGCGGCATCCGGGCCCTGGCCGAGCACCCCGACCAGCTCGCCCGGCTCCAGGCCGACCCCTCGCTCCTCCCCACCGCGGTCGAGGAGATCATCCGCTGGGTCACCCCGGTCAAGCACTTCCTCCGCAACGCCGTCGTTCCCTACGACGTCGGCGGGTTCTCCTTCCGGCCCGGCGACTGCGCCCTGCTGTCGTACTGGTCGGCCAACCGCGACGACGCCGTCTTCGACGACCCGACGACCTTCGACGTCGGCCGCACCCCCAACCGCCACCTCGCCTTCGGCTTCGGCGCCCACTACTGCCTCGGCGCCTCGCTGGCCCGCATGGAGCTCAAGGCCTTCCTCACCGAGCTGCTCCCCCGCCTCGACTCGCTCACCCTCGCCGGCGACCCGGCCCTCAGCGCCTCGCACTTCGTCAGCACCCTCAAGCACCTCCCCGTCGAGGCGACCTGGCGCTGACGGTCAGAGCGTGATCGTCAGGTGGCGGCTCAGGTCGCCGGTCAGGTCGACGTGGAAGCGGCGCTCGACGAACCCCCACGTCCCGTCGCCGCCTCGGGCGACGCGGTCGACGTAGCGACCGGTGATCATCGGGCGCAGGTCGCCGGGCTCGACGGCCTGGAGCACGAGGTAGCGGGACCGGGCCGTGACGACCCCGTCGGCGTCGGGGTCCGACAGCCAGGTGCCGAGGACGAGGTGCGTCGTGCGGGGCGAGCCGTCGTGGAGCCGGGTCAGGCCCCGGTAGAAGGCGGCCACCGCCTCGGCGCCCCGGGCCAGCTCGGTGCCGTGCTCGTCGGCCAGGGCCCCGGCGGCGAACAGCGCCCCGACCCCGTCGAAGTCCCCGGCGTCCATCCGCTCGCCGTAGGCCGCCAGCAGCCCCCGGATCCGCTCCCCGTCGTCCACCGCGCCGGAGCCTAGGACCGATCCGTACGAACGGTGCCAGGCACCGTTCGTACGGGCTGGCTTAGAGACCGAGGAGGCCGCGGGCGTAGGCGGCCTGGCCGGCGTGCTGGGTGCAGTCGTCGACCACGCTGACCAGCCGGACGCCGCGGGTGACGGGCGGGTCCCAGCGCTCGTCGACGACGTCGTCGAGGTCGTCGGCGGTCAGGCCGGCCAGGTAGGCCCGGGTGCGATCCCAGACGGCGTCGAGGTAGGCGAGGACGGCATCGGGCCCGTCGGGTCGGACGGCCCGGACCTCCCCGGCGCTGTGGCCGTAGCCGGTGTCGTCGGGATCGGGGGCGAGGCCGAAGCGCCCGGCGACGTCACCACCGACCCACACCTGCTCCTCGTCGAGCAGCTCGGACACGTGGTGGTCCTGCACCCGGATCAGGTGCCAGGTCAGCCAGCCGATGGTGTTGGCCCCCTCGGCCGGCGGCCGGGCCAGGTCCTCGGCCGAAAGCCCCTCGACCGCGCTCCGCACCAGGTCGGGCACCCGACCGTAGGACTCGATCAACAGCTCCGCGACGTCCATGCCGCCGCCCCTACCCCCGCTCCCCCACCCCCCAACCGCCCCCAGACGGGCGCGGGCCGACCGACCGGCTCCGAGGTGCGCCGGTCGTATCCCCGGCTGCGACCACAGCGACCCGGATGGCCGCGGCCGATCGGCGGCGGCTCCGGGGCGCGCCGGTCGTACCGACGGGTGCGACGACAGCGGCCCGGGGGGTCGCGGGCGACCGGCCCGGGTCCGGGGCGCGCCGGTCGTACCCAGGGGTGTGATGACAGCGGCTCGGTGGGCGCGGGCGATCGGCTCAGCTCGGCTCCGAAACGCCGACCACGATGACAGCGGGATCGACGCGGGCGCTCGGCCCGGGTCCGAGGGGCGCCGTCAGACCCGCTGTGACGACCGGCGACTCGGATGGCGCGGGCGAGTGGCTCGAGGCCGAGGTTCCCAGCCGTACCGCCGGGGTTGACGGCGGTGGCGTGGGGTCCCCTTGGATCAGGGGTGCATCGGGCCGTGCTCCTGGCTGCGTCGACTGCGGCCCGGAGGGGGGATCAGCTCGGGTCCGAGGTTCCCGGTCGTACCCCGGGGATGACGGCGGTTGCGGGGGGTCGGCTCGGGGGCGGGTGCGCCGGTCGTAGGGGTGGCGGTGGTGGGGTGCGGTTGTGGCGGGGG
>DASTYI010000101.1:0-61743 GCA_035765045.1 Iamia sp.
CCGGACCCGCTGCTCAAGCAGCTCCTCCGCTACGTGATGAGCGACGAGGCCCGCCACGTCGCCTTCGGCGTCCTCAGCCTCAAGGAGTTCTACGAGGGCCTCACCGACGCCGAGCTGCTCGAGCGCCAGGAGTTCGCCTTCGAGGCCGCCATCCGCATGCGCAACCGCTTCCTCCAGCAGGAGGTGTGGGACCGCATGGGCGTCGACGTCAAGAAGGCCCTCAAGCTCTTCGACGTGCCCGACGAGGTCAAGAACCAGGACCCGTTCCAGCAGCTCCTGTTCTCGAAGATCGTCCCCAACTGCAAGAAGCTCGGCCTGCTCGACGCCAACGACGGCTGGCTCCGCAAGCGCTTCGACACCCTCGGCGTGACCCAGTTCGAGGACTGGGTCGACACCGGCGAGGAGTACGAGCTCCTCGACGAGGTGGCCAAGGACCGCGAGGCCGAGACGGCCTGACCCCCCGCTTCTGTCAACCCCCGTGGACCTCAGCGGTCCACGGGGGTTGACAGAACGGTCAGGGGAAGCGGGGGACGGCGGTCACCTCGACCCGGTCGCCGGGGCCAGCACGTGGCCGATCACGACCCGGTACCAGCCACCCCCGTCGCTGGCGGTCGACCCGCCGACCACCTCGACGGGCGCGGTGAGGTCGAGCTCCCGGTGGCCGCCGGCGCCGAGGCCGCCGCCGGTGGCCTCCCCGGCGGTGGTGGCGAGGGCGTCGCAGGTCTCGAGCACCCCGTCGTGGTGGGCGACGCCGACGGTCCAGCGCACGTCGCCCGTGACTCCGGTGATGTCGACCTGCGGGCCGTTGCCGATGGCGCACGGGGTGAGGGGGACACCGGCGACGATCTCCTGCTGGGCGGTGGCGACGTCGGCCTCGGTGGCGGGCACCAGCGAGGCCAGCACCGCCTCGGCCACCGGGGCGAAGTGCTCCGGCTCCAGCGGCTCACCCTCGCCCGGGGGTCGGCTGGCGCCGGTGGCGATGGCGACGCTGCCGTCGGCGAGGACGGTGGCCATCGTGGGGTGCGGGTGGCGGGTCACGGTCGCCCCGTCGGGGGCCCAGAACCGGACGTGGGCCACCTGCCGGGCGTCGCCGCCGGCCACGGCGACGTCGACGGCCATGCCCTCGGTGGTGACCTCCAGCCGGAGGCCGACCGGCGGCCCGATGGGCTCGTGGAGCGTCATCCGCATCGTGCCCAGCGGGGCCAGGCCCTCGGTCGCCGCGGGCGGCAGCGACGGGCGGTCGGCCCGGGGGTCGGCCACCTCGGCGGCGGCGACGACGTCCGCCCGGTCGATGCCCCGGCCGCCCACGAACCAGTCGCGCTCGCAGCCGCAGTCGAGACCGGCGTCCTCGTCGGGCCACCGGACCACGACCAGGTCGGCGATCTCGACCACCTCGCCCTCGACGCCCTGGACCTCGACCGGGTCACCGTCGGGGAGGTCGAGGAAGCCGTCCCAGTCGTTGAGGTCGGTCCGGCCCACGATGAGGGCCCGGCCGGTGGCCGGGTCGGCGGCGTCGGGGTCGGCGTAGAGGGTCTGGGCCGAGCCCTGCGGCCGGACGCCGGCGACGAGGGCCGGGTCGGGGAGGCGGATCTCGGTCAGCACGGCGTCGTCCGGGGCGTCGGGACCGGGGAGGTGGAGCGCCCCCGGCCCGTCGTCGACCCACCCGTCGTCCTCGGCCCACATGGCCTCGACCACGGGGGACCGGGGCGCCGGGTCGTCGCCCACCGCCCGGGTCGGCTCGTCCTGGCCACACGCCGCCACGAGGGCCAGGCCCGCGACGGCGGCCCGCCACGCTCGGGACCGCATCCCCTCAGGCTGTCACGGGCCGCCGGCCCGGTCCGGTCACCCCTGCTGGGAGCGGCCCCGCTGCTGGATCGCCTCGCGCCGGCGGGCCACCTCGGTGGGGTCGAAGCCCTCCTGCCAGGCGGCCGCCACCCGGGCCTCCAGTGCCCAGGCGTCGGCGCCGGACTGCTCGGCGATGCCTTCGCGGTAGGTCCGGAGGATCCGCTGCACCGCGGGCCCGTCGTTGGAGGCGACGTCGCGAGCCAGGCCCTGGGCGGTGGCGAGCAGCTCGTCGTGCGGGACCACCTGGTTGACGAGGCCCCAGGCCAGGGCGGTCGGGGCGTCGACGAAGTTGCCGGTGACGCTCATCTGGCGGGCCCGGGGGAGGCCGATCCACTGCGGCAGCAGGACGGTCAGGCCCCAACCGGGCTGGATGCCGACCCGGGCGTGGGTGTCGGCGAAGCGGGCCTTCTCCGAGGCGACGAGGAAGTCGCAGGCCAGGGCGACCTCGAGACCGCCGGTGACCGCCGCGCCGTTGATCGCCCCGATCAGGGGCTTGGTGCGGGGGTGGAACGGGCCCCGCCGGGCCTGGGCGGCGGCGTCGGCGCCCCCGGCCGCCCCGCTGGTGCCCAGGTCGAGCTCGCCGCCGCCGACCTCGCGCAGGTCGAGCCCGGCGCAGAACACCGGGTCGGCGCCGGTGAGGACGACGGCCGCCACCTCGGGGTCGGCATCGACCTCGGCCAGCACGCCGGGCAGCTCGCGCAGCAGCTCGCGAGAGAGGGCGTTGCGGGCCTCGGGGCGGTTGAGGGTGACGGTGGCGACGGCGTCGGCCACCTCGACGAGCACGACATCGGTCATGGCGGCCGAGGGTAACCCGGCCTGACCCGTGGGTCAGTCGTCGTCCTCGGGGGGCAGGTAGTCGAGCTTCACGTCGCCCAGGCGGACCAGCGTCGAGGCGATCCAGCCCCCCATGGCGGCGAAGTGGGAGTCGAGGACCGAGCCGTCGGCCAGGACCTCCTCCTCCAGGTCGTAGCTGCCGTCGTAGCTGACCTCGACGGCGTACTCCTCGGGGTGGAGGTCGCCGTCGTAGATGGTCTCCAAGGTCGGGCTCGACCGGCGCAGCGTCTCGCCCCCGATCGGTGAGGACTCCTCGGGCAGGATCGACAGGATCGACGACACGTCGGGGGCGCTGGCCACCCGCTGGACCCGCATCACGATCTCGATCTCGATGCGGGGCGGCTCGTCCAGCTCCTCGCCGATGTACCAGGACCGGTAGGCGGTCTGGGCCCACGTCGGCCAGTCGAGGGTGATGTCGGCCCGGGTGCGGGCCGGCACGCCCTCGCCGGGGAGGCTGTAGGACGTCTCCCAGGTCAGGTCACCGAGGAGGACGTCGGCCTGGAAGCGCTCCTCGAAGGCCTGGCGTTCCAGGAAGGCCGACTCCATGGCGTCACGCAGGGCTCCGATGGCGTCGGTGAAGACGTGGTCGAGCATCAGGCAGGGCAGGCGAGGAGCGCGGGCACCGGCCGACCCTACCTGGGGGAGGGGCCTAGGGCCGTGGCGTCATCAGGGCGATCGGGGTGCGGAGGCCGAGGTCGCGGTGGCGGACGGTGGCGATGCGGCGGCCGGGCTGGACGGCCGGGCGGTCGGACCCGAGCCCGGGACCGAGGGCGGCCCGGGCCACGGCGAGGTCGGGGCAGACCAGGGCGATCCCGAAGGACCGGACGCCGGGGCGGGGGTGCTCGGGCCGCTCGGCCGGGGCGACCAGCTCCAGCACCATCTCCCCGACGACGAAGAACGCCTGGCGGACCGGGGTGCCGTCGGGCAGGGCGTGGTCCCGCCAGCGCCGGGGCGTCAGCCCGACGGCGGCGGCGCCCCCGACGGTGCGGTCGAGGTCGTCGGTCAGCAGCACGATGTGGTCGACCGCCGTCACCCCGCACGGGTGCGGGCCCGGCGCCCTCGTCCCGTCCGTCCCGTCCCGCCTGCTCGTCGGCCCGTCGGCCGGGGTCGTGGGGAAGCCGTCGAGGTCGGTCGCCGCCCCCGCCGGCAGGTGCCGGAGGCCCCACCCGACGACCCCGTCCCCGGCGTCCGGCCCGACCAGGTCGAGCGTGACCCCACCGATCCGGCACCGCCCGCCGTCCACGGCGAACCCCACCCCGGCCCACCCCTCGGGCGACTCGGCGATCCGCAGCGACACGACCTCGGGGGCGGGCGGAGCAGCAGGTGTGTCCATGTGCGCCGATCATGCCCCAGGCCGTGCGGTACCGTGCGTCCCCGACGGGCCGTGGCGCAGCTTGGTAGCGCACCTGCTTTGGGAGCAGGGGGTCGGGAGTTCAAATCTCCCCGGCCCGACTGGGGATCCGTCCCTCGGACGACGCCCGTGGTGCCATCGGTGGTGCCACGAGCGCCCGATGGCACCCGGAAGTTCGGGCCGGGAACCCTTCGCATACTCGGCGACCATGAGCAACGCCACGCAACGGCAGCGGCGACACACCACCTCCGCATACTCGCCGGCCATGCACCACAAGCCCCTGCGACGGAGCCGTGTCGCAGTACCCCACCACGGTGGTGGCCGATGAGCGCCACCGCCCACGCCCATTCCACCACCGACCTCGGCCACCGCTACGAGACGGCCACCGACCTCGCTCGCCGCACCGGCGTCGGAGTGAGCACGGTGCGCCAGTGGCGTCTCCAAGGCCTGCCGTCGTACAAGTTCGGCCGCGCCCGCCGGTTCCGGGTCGACGAGGTCGACGCCTGGCTCGTCGAGCACCACCGCGCTGCGAGCTGAGCCGGTGAGCCCATCGTCGTCGACGAACAACGGCCGCCCAGCCCTCGAGGTTCACTGATGGCCGCCTCGAAGCCGCCGCCGATGCTGCACCTGCGGGTCGACGTCGACCAGCTCGACGAGGACTGGTGGATCGACGCCACGCTGGCCGACCGGGGCGCGTGGCTGACGGCCTCGCTGCTGTGCAAGCGCCGGATGACCGACGGCGTCGTGTCCCGCCGCCTGCTCGCCCGGGAGGGCATCGACGACGAGCAGGTGCAGCGCCTTGTCGACGCCGACCGCTTCGAGGTCACCGATGACGACCAGGTGCTCGTCATCGGCTTCACCGACACGAACATGACCCGGGCCGAGTACGAGGCGAAGAAGGCCGCCGACCGCGAGCGCCAGGCTCGGTCCCGCGCACGCCGGAGCGCCACCGAGGACCCGTCCGGCGTGAGTCACGACGGTGTCACACGTGACGACAGTGCGACAGGTCGTGACCCTGCTCTAGAGAGAGCGTCAGCGTCAGCGTCAGCAGAGCGAGAGCGTCTCGCGTCAGCAGCATCCGCCCCCGCCCGGGTCGACCAGCTCACCGCCCGACTCGCCCAGGCCAAGGTCGACGACGAGAAACGCAACGCCGGCAACCCAGCCGCCTTCGAGCAGTGGGTGCGCACCACATGGCGCCACGGCGAAGCCCGCGACCTCGTGACCGCCGCCCTCACCGAGCACCCCGACCACGACGACGACGCCATCTTCGCCACCCTCACCCGCCCCTCAACTACCACCCGCACGACCGTCCCCGCCGACGAGTCCCAGCACCCGGTACTCAGGGCCGAACGCCTCGAACGCCTGCGCCAACAGGCCGACCCCGCAGCATGACCACCGCCGGATCGAACGTTCACAGCCCGCAGCGGGCGCGCCCGCGCAGTGGCCCCCACCAGCCAGCCGGACCGGACGACCGAACCGGGCTCGCGCACGCACAGGCGCAGTGGCCCACCAACCGAACGGACCGAGCGGCTGAGTCCGGCGGCACGTGCCGCCGGACTCAGCACGCCCGCGCCCGCAGTGGCCCCGCTCGCTGCCGCTTGGGCGCCATCTGGTGTGCGCCGTGAACCGGGGCCGTCGTCCGGTCGTCGACGAGGAGGTGTCCCACCTGTTGGGCCTTGGCCGGGAGCTGCGGGCGATCAGAGCCGAGGCGGGTCTGACCCTGGTCGCGGTGAGCCGGCTCGCCACGATCACCGCCGGCCACCTGGGCGCCCTTGAGCGGGGTCGCCGCCGGACGCGACGGTCCACGCTCGAGCGGATCGTCGCCGTCCTGGTGCCCGACGAGCTCGACCGGGAGGCCACCGTCGCCCGGCTCGTCGAGGCGGCAGGCCCGGCACTCGCACCCGAGTCGGACTTCACCGAGCGGGTGGCACGCCGTCGAGCCCGCCGCGAGCGCCAGGACCGATCGGCGGCGATCGAGACGGCCGACGCCACGGCCGCCATGCTGCGCCGGTCGCTCGCCAGCCTGGAGGGGGACGCCCGCCAGCGGCGGGAGGCGATGGTCGCCTCGATCGAGCGGATGGCGGCGAACCTCCGAGCCGAGTCGACCGAGCTGCCTGCGGTGGCCGACCGGGTGCGCCCCACCCGGCGCCAGCGTCGAGCGGTCGAGCGGGCGGCGACGATGGGAACCCATCCGGACCCCGAGCCCAGTTCTGGGCGCGCCCGCCCCGAGCCGACCCCCGACGTCGCTGCGAAGGTGCCGCCCGCCGTCGTCGCCCGGATCCGCACGACCGGCCTCGACCCGATCCAGCGGGCAGCGTTCGAGCGCCAGGTCTGGAGCGACGGGCCGAACCGGGACGTCTGCGCCTACCTGGTCGCCCTCGACGACGAACGGCTCGCCTCGTGACGGCCGGGCACCCGATCAGGCACCCGGGCGGCACCGAGCGCGGGAGCGACCGTTGCGACCCCTGGGTCTGCGTGGCCGGGACCCCTTGCACGGCGGGCAGGTGGAGCCGGTGAGCTGGCAGGAGCAGGCCGCCTGCGCCGACCTCCCGATCGACGTGATGTTCCCGTGGGACGACGACGCGCCAGTCGACGCTCAGGGCCCCGCCGAGGCCGGCGCTGCCCTCGACGTGTGCCGTCGCTGCCCGGTCCGTCGGCAGTGCTTGGCCGACGCCCTCGCCACCCCTGGTCTCCCGCAGGGCGTGCGAGGAGGGCTCACGCCTGCGGAGAGGGCGCCCCTCCGCCCGCTGGCGAGTGGCCCGACCTCACCGGCCCCGGCACCCCAGGACCCGAGCCCAGAGCCTGAGACGGCGGCTCCGTGTGACCGCCCGATCGCCGCCCTCCGACGTCCGAGGGCGTCCGGGGTGCGGCTGTGATCGGATCAGCCGGACCCCGGATCGTCAGCCGGGTGATGGAAGTAGTACTCGGCGTCCAGCTCCGCCGCGATGTCCAGCAGCTCACGGGTGAACGCTGCCACCTCGCCGTCATCCAGGGCGCGCACGTTGTCGACGACGGCGCCCCCGGCTCCAGGGTCGCCTCCCGTCAGGTCACGGTGCAGAGCCTCGATTCGCTCGGCAACTCGATGGGAGATCAGCGGTCCAACTCCAGGCCGCAGCGGCATGACCCGGATGGCCTGGCTGGCGTAGGCATCCCCCAGCCGGTCCCGAAGGGGGCTGTCCCCGTCAGCGAGGGTGCGGCGGGCAGCGGAGTACTTCTCGCGGGCGTAGTCGACGTCACCAGGCATGGCGGCCGACGGTACCGGCATCCCCGCAGCGCCGCCCGCTGGCGGCCGTGGTGACTGCCCGCAGGTTCGCCCGCCTCGGCGAGGACGGCCGAGTCCACCTCGACGTCCCACCCGAGCAGATCGCCGCCGTCGCCCTGGGCCTCGACCGGCTCATCAGCGACGGCGCGATCCGTGGCCGAGAGGTCGCACCCGAGCTCGTCGCCCTCCTGCGCACAGCAGTCACGGCCGAGGCGACGAACCGGCGCGGGGGCTTACGACCCCGTAAGCCGCGACACACCCAGGCCGCACAGTGGCTGACGAGCACGGAGGTAGCCGGGCTCCTCGGGGTCTCCTCGGCCCGGGTGCGTCAGCTCCGGATCGAAGGACGGTTCCCAGGGGCCCGGCGCACCTCGGCCGGCTGGACGTTCCCAGCCGACGACGTCACCGCCTACCGAGAGGCACGCCGATGGCCCCAGCCCCCACCACCGCCGAGGACGCCCTGACCGACGACGAGGTCCGGGCCGAGGCCCGCCACCCCGAAGTCGCCGCCGCCCTCGCCGAGATCCGAGAGGCCGACGCCGACGCCACCTCGATCGAACAGCGCATCGTCGCCGGCGATGACGAGGTCGGCCTGGACGACCTCGAGGAAGCCGAGCGCCGCGGCCGGTTCGCCCGCCTCCGGGCCCGACGCGCCGCCAGCAAGGCCCGCCGGGACCGAGAGGCCACCCGAGAGCAGGCCCTCGCCGAGGTGCGGGCTCGCGTCGACGGGCTGTTCGAGAGCTCCGATCTGCTCGATGCGTATGAGGCCGCCGTGGACGCCATCGCCAACCTCCTGACGACGACGGTCGCCCACAACGAGACCGTCCGCACCGCGTTCGTCGACCTCCGCAAGCTCGGGGCCGCCAAGAGCGGCGACCCAGTCCACGTCAAGGGCGTGCCCGTGACCACCGTCGACATCAAGCAGCTCGGCCCGGCCGCCACGAGCGAAGCCGCCAAGCGGGCCCTCCCTCACGGCCCCGCCGGGGCCGCAGTGCTGGACAACATGGCCGCCGAGGCCGAGGTAGCCGCCCACCGGCGCACCGTCGAGAAGATCGCCGCCGCATCGTGAAGCGGCCCGCCGGTCACCAGTTCACGCTCGACGAGGTGAAGGCGATGAGCCCCGCCGAGCGCCGAGAGAACATCGACGCCCTGCGGGACCAGCGGGCCCGGCTTGGCCAGGCGCAGGCCGACGAGCGCGCAGCCCGGCGTGACGAGCGGGTCAGGGGCTCGCACCTGGCCCGCCAGCGAGCACGGGCGGCGCGGTCGTCGTGACCCCAAGGCGACGCCTTGTCCCTCACGGGGCGTGGGTGACGAGCATCGCCGCCGGGTGCCACCCCCGGTGCCAGGAGGGCTGACCTGTGGCGGTGAACGTCGGGACCCTCGTCGGGATCCTCCGTGTCGAGGACCAGATGGAGGAGGGGGTTCGGCGCGCCATGAACGACGCCGAGCGTCGCTTCGGTGCCGGTGGTGACGCCGCCGGGGACCGGTTCGTCCGCGGTGCGGACGGCAAGATCCGCGACACCTTGACCGGGCGGTTCGCCGCCGCCGGCGAAGACGCTGGCCGGGAGTTCGGCACCCAGGCCAGCGACGGCCTGGCCACCGAGATGGAATCGGGCGGCACCAGCAAGGTCACAGGCTGGCTCGGGAAGCTCGGCACCCTCGCCGCCGGCGCCGCCATCGTCGCTGGTGGCGTGCTCGGCGGAGCGATGCTCGGCGGCCTCACAGGCGCCCTCAAGCGACAGCAGGGCGAGGGGCTGATGCAGGCCCAGCTCGGCCTCACCGACGAGCAGGCCGCCGCCGCCGGCCGGGCCGCGGCGAACGTCTACGGCAACAACTTCGGCGACAGCCTGGGCGGCGTCCAGGAAGCAGTCGGCGCCGTCTGGTCGACCCTCGGCGACAGCATCGGGCCCGGCGAGGACGCCCTCGAACGGGCCACCGAGCGGGCCATCACCCTCTCGCAGGTCATGGGCGTCGACGTCGCCGCCGCCGTCAACACCGCCGGCATCGCCGTCAAAACCGGCCTAGCCAGCGACGCCACCGAAGCGTTCGACCTGATGACCGCTGCCTCGCAGCAGATGCCGGCGGAGATGCGCGGCGAGCTGATCCCGGCGGTCGACGAGTACGGCACCTTCCTGGCGTCCATGGGCATCACCGGCCAGGAGGCGTTCGGGCTCCTGGCCAACGCCTCCAAGGACGGTGCGTTCGGCATCGACAAGACCGGCGACGCGCTCAAGGAGCTCGGGATCAAGGCGACCGACATGTCGGCCACCAGCGTCGCCGCCTACGAGGCAGCGGGGCTGAACGCTGAGGACATGTCGGCCCGGTTCCTCGCCGGCGGCGAGTCGGCCCGTGGTGCGCTCGCCGACCTGGTCGACGGCCTCCAGGGCATTGAGGACCCGGTCGAGCGCAGCAACGCCGCCATCGCCCTGTTCGGCACCCCGCTCGAGGACCTGAACGTCACCGAGATCCCCGACTTCCTCAACACCCTCGACACCATGGGGGCCGGCATGGAGGAGGTCGCCGGCCGCACCGACAAAGCCGCCAGCGACATCTCCGACGACGCCGGATCGAAGCTGGAGTCCTTCAAGCGCAAGGGCCGCCTCGCCTTCGATGACTTCATCGGCGGCAAGGTGCTCCCCGGGCTGGAGAACTTCGCCGACCGGGCTGGCCCACTGGTCGACGATCTCCTCGCAGCCTGGAAGACCGACGGGTTCTCCGGGGTGGCCGACCGCCTCGGCGACATGTGGGACGACGCCTGGCCTCGGCTCCAGGCGGGCGCCTCCGCGCTGTTCGAACGGGGCCGCCAATGGATCACCGACAACGGGCCGCGAATCCTTCGTGGCGGGGGCGAGCTGGCGGAGCGCTTCTGGGACTGGTTGCAGGACGCCTGGCCCCCCTTCGCTCGCCACATGGCCAGCCTCTACGGCCGGGCGGCGAACTGGTTCGCCGAGACCGGGGTGCCGGCGGTGGGGGCCTGGTTGAGCGATGCCGGGCCTCGGCTGTGGCAGTGGGTGCAGGACGCGTATCCGTCGTTCGTGCGGGCGATGAGCCGCTTGTGGGGCGAGGTCGGGATCTGGTTCGCCACGACGGCCATCCCGTGGATGGCGGAGAAGGGGTTCGACCTGTGGTCGGCGCTTGCCGAATGGCTCTGGACCGACGCAGCGCCGTCGCTGTTGGCGGGGCTTCTCTCCGTTCTTGGTGCCGCCGCTGGATGGATTACAGGGACCGGGGTCCCGTGGCTGCGCGAGAAGGGCGGCGAGTGGTTCGGCAAGCTCGTCGAGGCCGCCGGCGAGAAGGGCATGGAGTTGCTTGGCTGGCTCCAGAGCCTCCCCGGCTTGCTCGGGGGCTGGATCACTGGCACCGCCCTCCCCCGGCTGAAGACGGCGGCGGCCGAGTGGTTCGACGCCATGGTGTCCGCCGCCGGCGAGAAGGGCATCGCCCTCTACGCCTGGGCCACCGGCCTGCCCGGCCAGCTCGTCGACGCACTGGGCGGGCTGGCAAGCATGCTGGCGGCCCCGTTCATCGAGGCCTTCAACAGCATCGCCGGGGCGTGGAACAGCACCGTCGGTGCCATCTCGTTCCAGGCTCCTGACTGGATGCCGAGCATCGGCGGCAAGGGCTTCGACGTACCCGATGTGCCCACCATCGAGGGTCGGGCCACCGGCGGACCGGTGCGTCGGGGCACGCCATACATCGTCGGCGAGGAGGGCCCGGAGCTCGTCGTCCCCGATGCGTCCGGCACGGTCATCCCGAACGGTCGCACCTCGTCGATCCTCAGGGACCTCAGCCGTAACTTCGACCTCGGTGCGGCCTTGTCGTCGATCACCGCCGGCTTCGACGCCCAGCTCCGCTCAGCCATGCCGGCTGCGACTGGGGCCGGGGCCGGGGCCGGGGCCGGAGGGGGTGGCGAGTGGTCCCCGACGATCCTCGTCGAGGTCCACTCCCAGGTCGATTCGCACCTCGACGGGCAACGCATCGGGTCCGACCATGCTGTCGTCCGGGGCATCGCCACAGCGATCGAGGGGAAGTCGCACTACAGCCCGATCTACAAGGCCATCGCCCGTACGGCGCGTTTCGACAACGCGAGGAGAGGGTGACGAGCGGGTCAGGGGCATGATGACCGACCCGACCGACCACGCCATCGCCCTCCTGACCGGCGCCTGCGACCAGCTTCGAGACGCCGTGATCGAGGTCATCCGGATCGGCGAAGAGCAGGCCAAGGCCACCGGGACGCCGACAGCCTCCTACCACCAAGCCCTCGCCCCGACCATCCGCATCATCGGTGACCAGGTCCACGAATGGGCGGACGCGCTCGAGGCGTCGCAGCCTGGCCGCCATCTGCGGTCGGTGGACTGAGATGCACGCCACGCAAGAGGTCCAGGTGCCGTGAAGCCAGCGAGGGACTGCGGAGACCGGCGCAGATCGTCGCCTCCGGTGCCTCCGAAGGTGCCCCGGCCCTTCGGGTGCCGACGGCGCCAGCGGCACAGCTACAGGCTGATCGGGCACCTGCCCGAGATAGGGATCCGCGACGCCGCTGACGAGGTCTACGACCCTGGTTGCCGGGTGTGGCACTCCCAGTTCCGGGCGTTCGTCCGGCTCCAGTGAGATCAGCCGAGCAGTCGTGGTGTTACAACCCTGCGCCGCCGCACCGATGCCGGCCGGACGTAGCTCAGTCGCTCAGGGCGAAGCCGCACTCGGCCGTGGCGTACCCGTCGAGTCGGTCGGCGGCGCTCTCGCCCTCGTCCGCTCCCGGGAGGGCCGACACCTTGGGCCCGAACTCGTTGAGCGAGTCCGACTCGGCGACCAGGTCGACCGTCTGCTCGATGAGGTCGCCGAGCAGCGTGAGGTCGTTCGCCACCGTCTCCTCGTCGGCGGCGGCTGCGGCGTCTCGGTAGGCGTCGACGATCCCGGGGCCGAGGTCTGCGTAGGCGTCCTGGAGCGCCCCCCAGTCGTCGGCGCTGCCGATGGCATCGACCTCGGCGGTCAGGTCGGCGACGGTCTGGAGCGCGCCGCACAGGTCGCCATCGGCGTCGGGTGCGGCTGTGGTCGCTGGGGCGCTGGTCGTGACCGGGCCAGCGGTGATCGTCGTGTCCTCGGCCTCAGTGGTCGTCGAGTCAGCCGCCTCGGTCTCGGCATCGGAGGTCGTCGTCGTGTCGGCGACGGGCTCGTCATCGTCGCCTCCGCAGGCGAGGAGCGAGAGCGCGACGAGCGCCGCGGACCAGGTGCGAAGAGATCTCCCCATGGGGGCGACGCTACGTCAACGCGACGGGTCCTCGGCGCCGGGGTCCAGGACCTCTTTCAACGTCGAGTCGCTGGAGCGCTGCCATCGATGGCCTCGTGCGTCGGTGAAGCGGAGGTGGCCAGTGAAGCCGAAGGGCGGTCCCCCGTTCCACGCCAAGCTGATCGTACCCACCATCCCCTGTTGCCCAGGGTGGATCACCCCGTAGTCGGTCATCTTGAGGACGCCCATCGGCCCCATCACCACAGCGCGAACGTCGGTGATCGGCTCCACGCTGCTGTTCGTCATGGTGGCCGTGACGGTGTAGGCGACGACCTTCTCGAGGTTGGCCACCATCGTCCCGTCCGGGCCCGGCTCGACTTCGTAGGTGGCCGTGGCGTGCACCTGGTAGCTGACCCGTCGGGCCTGTGCCCAGCGTGCGTCCTTGTCGGCTTCTCGCCGCTGGCGGATCTCGCTCCACAGCACGGCGATCGTGGCGCCCAGGGCCCCGACGGTGCCCACGGCTGCGACCCAGTCCGGGAACGTCCCCCAGGCGATGTCGCTCACAGGCGTCCGGTCGACCGTGCCCACTTCTCGACGTCCGGCCACCACCAGACGAGCCCCATGCGCAGCTCGCGCAGCGGGGCCGGGAAGTCGTCGTGTCGGCGCTTCCACGAGTGGACCGTGTCGGTCTGGCCGATGCCCAGCCGCTCGGCAATCTCAGCTGCGCCTACCAGGTGGTCGACGGGGGACGGGCGAGGCACGGTCGCGACGGTAGGGGATGGGTGCGACACCAGACGCTTGCAAGTGATCCCGTGCAGGCGTATGGTGCGCAGTGCACGAGACCTCGTGCACGGGATGGCCCGGGCGCTGCGCCAACAGCCCCGGGCCCGGCCAAGCACTCTGGAGGTGCCTGACGATGGACGATCGTACGTCCGCGCCGCGCCAGCGGCCCCACCACGACCCCGCCGACGACGTGATCGCCCTCGGGGCGCTCGGACGGTTCGGCCCCGACCTCGACCCACTCGACCCCGACCGGGTCCTGACCCGCCAGTCCGAGAAGGCCGGCGCCGTGGTCGCCCTGACCAACTTCGGGGTGATCCTGTGATCACCCACGACCAACCCACCACCGGCGTCGACCTCACCCGCAGAGGCTCCGCTCGCCAGATGCGCATGGCCGAGCTGCTGGGCATCGCCTCCCCGCCACCCGCCGTCCAGCGCAGGGTCGACCTCAACCGCCGCACCGAGACCACCCCCGACGAGCTGTCGGCGATGCTCGCCGAGCTGGACGCCGGTGACGCCGATGCGCGACGTGACGCTGCTCAGATCCGTGCCTTCGCCGCCGATCGACTGGCCCGGGCGCGATCGAAGGAGGCCGAGTGAGCGTGCCACCGATGAGCGCCGACACCGTGGCCGCACGTCTCTCGGCCGGTCAGAAGATCACCAGCGCCACCTACCGGCGCAACGGCACCACCGTGACCGCCGGCCAGATGGCCCGCGCCCTCGAGCTGGCCGTTGCCTGGGCCCAGGTCGCCTACGCCCAGGGCGTCACGCTCGAGGACCTGGCCGGCACGCCCGGCGACCTCTCGACGATCGCCCTGGACGCCGTGCTCAACCACGACCGCCGGGTCGCCGTCCGTCGGGCGGTGACGACGTGACGGCCGATCGATTCCCCTACGCCCACAGGTCCCACACCGAGCGGTTCCCCCTCGGGCCTGCGGAGAGGCTGCTCCCCGGCGGCACAGCAGCCCTCGCGCTCCTGTGCGGGGTGAACCGCCGCAACGTGCATCGGTGGCGTCACGAAGGCCTCACGGTCGCCCAGGCCGACCACCTCGCCATCCTCCTCGGCCACCACCCGTCCGCCATCTGGGGCGACGCCTGGTGGACCACCGACCCGCCCGACGGCGACGGAGCTGACCCGTCGCCGTTGGGCCACACCACCGACCTGATCGGAGCAGCAGCATGACCACCCGACGACGCAGCAGCGGCGAGGGAACCGTCTACCGAGATGAGGCCACCGGCCGCTGGGTCGGCCAGATGGACGCCGGCCGCACCGACACCGGCAAGCGCCGCCGCGTGAAGGTCACCGGCGCCAGCCGCAAGGAGGTGATCGACAAGCTCCGGGCCCGGCGCACCGCCATGGAGGCCGGCGACCAGGCCCTCGCCACCGCCACTCTCGCCACCCTCCTCGACGAGTGGGAGGCCGCCGTCGTCTCCACCATGACGCCGAACAACGCCGAGCACGCCCGCTGGGCCCTCAAGCACCTCCGCCGAGGCCTCGGCCACCACCGGCTCCTCGACCTCCGGGTCACCCACGTCGAGACGTTCCTGCGAGCCCGGGCGGCCGGCGGGCTCAACCGCACGTCGGTCGGCCGGCTCCGAGCTGTGCTCGGCCGGGTCCTCCGCTGGGGGCAGCGCCGGGAGCTCGTCGCCCGGAACGTGGCCGAGCTGGCGGAGCTGCCGCCGGCGGCACCGCCGAAGGAGGGCCGGTCGCTCACCGTCGACGAGTTGCGAGCCCTGCTGGACGCCGCCAAGGGCACCCGGCTGGAGGCCGTGTGGGTCGTCCTCGGTGGCGTCGGCCTCCGGCCAGGCGAAGCGCTGGGCCTCACGTGGTCGGACGTCGACCTCAAGGCCGGGATCGTGCACGTCCGCCGCGGCCTGAAGTGGCCCGAGGGCGGCGCCCCTCACCTCGGCGACCTGAAGACCGCACGCAGCCGTCGCTCCATCGCCCTCCCAGCCCCTGTCGTGTCGGCGTTCAAGGCCCACCGGGCCCGGTGGCTGGAGGCCCGCATGGCCCTCGGCGCCACCGACTGGACGCACCAGGACCGGGACGACGGCGGGCTGATCTTCACCACCGAGGCCGGCACCCCGATCGAGGCCACGAACCTCCGCCGGGACCTCGCCGCCATCGCCACCAAGGCCGGCGTCGGGCACCTCCGCCCCTACGACCTCCGCCACACCGCCGCCAGCCTCATGGCCGCCGCTGGCCTCCGGCTCGAGCAGGTCGCCGACGTCCTCGGCCACGACGGCATCACCATGGCTCGCCACGTGTACGTCCACGCCCTCGCGCCCACCGTCGACGCAGCGGTGGCGCCCCTCGGCGAGGCACTGGGGGAGCGCTAGGCCGACCGGGCGAAGCGGCCCTTGCAGCGCACGCAGAGCCACGTCTTGTCGCCCTTGTCCGACAGGCTGTGGCCCAGCTCTCGACAGATCGATCTCTCGCGCTCGAGGGCTTGGTCGATCTCGGCGTTGATGAGCTTCGTGCCCTCGGGGATGTACTGCTCGATCAGCACCAACTCGTCATCCGGCATGGGCGTCATGGTGCCATCTCGGGTGCCAGCCGCCCCCGATGGCCGACGCGACGGGGTGATGCTCCACAACCATCCGACCCCCTGCGTGCCAACGCTTGGCAACGTTCCACGAGCATCGGTGGACTCCTCGGTTCCCTTTGGGAGCAGGGGGTCGGGAGTTCAAATCTCCCCGGCCCGACCAGATGCCCGCAGGTCAGGCCGTCACGCCTCGCTCGTCGGTCCGGACTCAGGCGCCGGCGTGCCCGCTACGTGCCCGCAAGGATCGGGCACGGATGTGTCCTAACGGTCCCTCCGGTGTCATGACGGCGTCCGGTGGAGGCCGCTGCAGCGCGCCTCAGTCGAGGAGGCGATCTGCCACCGACGCGCAATTGGCGACCCGGGACCCCCGCGGGCTGACTGGAGCGCGTCCGACCGCTGCCGCACCTGAGGCGGGCATCTTTGGCCAGGGACGCTTGCCTGCCCCGGCTCGAAGAGTATCTAGGTCGTGTCCTGTGAATCGCCGAGGGCGGTCCAACCCAGTTCAAGTGTGTGATCGGCGGGACCGTCGACTGGTGCCTGGCACGTGTCGACGATTGCAGGACGCGCCCTAGCCCGGTCCCCGAGGGCGACCTATCATGCCGCCGGCGCAGCACGGGGAGGGACGGTCGTGGAGACGCTGCTCAGCTACAAGGCCACGGCCCAGGTGTCGGTGGGCGCCGGGGAGCACCGTGACACCGGTCTGACCATGGGCCATCGGTCCGTCGTCGTTGGGCGGACCCAGACCGGTGATCTCTTCTCGTTCGCGACCGGGTGCCGCATCGGTGGCGCGTGCGACTTCTTCGCCTCGTCGAGCACACCGGACGATCTGTCGTGCTCCTCGCAGCGGTGCACCTATTCGCCCGAGCAGCGCCGCATCGTGTTCGCCGACCGTGCCGTCTTCTACCGCCTGACGAAGCAGGCCGGGTCGGGGGGGCTCGCCGCCCTTGCTGCGCTGTACCGGCTCGCCACCGCGAACAGATGGGAGTGCGAGGGCTTCGTCGTGCGCGAACCGGTCCCCGGTGAGGTCGAGATCCGCTGCCGCCGGCCGTCGCCCCCCGAGGGCGCCACCGGTTGGCAGCTGACCTGAACCGTGCTCCTCACCGCCCTCGACCACTGGCGGTTCCGCCGCCGCCAGGGCCGCTACGGCGACGACCCGGCGCACAACTTCATGGCGCTGGGGGCCACCGCCGCCGACGTCGACGCCCTCGTCGAGAACCTGCGGGAAGACGACCATCTGCTCCTCCAGGGCCGCACCACGACGGCCTGGGCGACGATGAACTTCTCGAACTCGCTCGTCAGCCACGTCGGTGTCCACGCCGGCGACGGTCACATCGCCCACCCCACACCGGCCGGCCCGCGGTACGACCCCGTCGTCAGCCTCGTCGATCGAGAGACGCGCATCCTCGGTGTCCGAGTCGACGGGAAGATGACCTCGCTCGAGACCGTCCGGCACAACAGCCATCGCATTCAGTTCACCGCCGATCTCATCGCCAGCCGGCGGGCGAAGCAGAGCGCCTCCGAGCTCGCCGGTGAGCGGTTCGGCGTGCGGGTCCGGCTCGCATCTCAGGTCGTCAAGGCGGCCCCGAAGCTTCTCACCGGTCACTGGTTCGCCCGCTCTCGACCGGCCACGCTCGTCGACACGGTGCTCTGCTGGACGGCTATCGAGACCGCCGTCCTGCGCCGTCGTCGTCGGCCCCCATCGTTCGTGGTGGTCCCGCTGGCGGTCATCGCCCTCAACTTGGGCCGGTTCCACGCGGCCCGGGCCCGGGCCGATCGAGCCCCCGACGGTCTCCTGTGGCACTACGGGTGGGGCGAGAGCCGGACCTTCACAACCCCCGACCTCGCCATCTTCGATCTGCTGAGCAGGGGAGGCACGCTGATCACCCGTCACGGACCCGTCCGGGTCGAGCCCGTTGAGACGGCCCGGATCCTCGCCGACTTCCCCACCTTCGGCCTGTTGGCCGAGATCGCCGACCGCCGATGACCACCCGCTCGTCGCAGGACGACATGGCCCTGTACATCGAGTGCACGACCCAGTACCGCTTCTACCTCGAGCTGCTGGCCAAGGTCTTCGGCGCCACGGTCGCCGGGACCGGCGTGGCGATCACCGTCGTCGACTCGGCCAGCGATGCGGTGTGGAGGTCGGTGATCGGGCTCGTCGGGGTGACATCGCTCCTGCTCTTCCTCGCGCACGTCGGCTCGCTTGGCGCCGTGCGCGAGCTCGACCAGGCCAAGCGGGCGGTGGCGACCGACCTCGGGCTCACCCACGTCAGCTCGTTCAAGCCGCTGACGTGGGCCGTGACCGGCCTGGCAGTCGTCTACCTCGGCGGCGCCCTGATCGCCGCCGCCGTCCTCCTCGGCTAGAAGTCGGTGGGGGGCGCCTCGACCGCCTCGCTGCGGTCGAGAAGGCGGGCGGCCATTGAGAGGACGGCGAGCTGCTCAAGGCACTCTTCGAGTGTCGGCTCAGGGGCGCCCGGATGCGAAGCCAGATTACGGACGTACATGAATGCGGCGCGCACGAGAGCGGCGGCGCCTTCGTGGGCCGACTTCCAGGTGCTGGAGGCCGGATCGATCCCAGGCAGCCGAAGCCGACGAGGCCACCGATCATCTGGTTCGCTGAGGGAATAGCCGGTGGCGAGGTCAGCTCCCTGGACGTCCGGCCGCTCGAGGACCGCCTGCAGCTTCGCTTCGAGGGCCTGAGCGGCCACCTGGATGGCTTGGCGGTAGTAGCCGTCGTCCCACAACCGCGTGGCGGCGTCCCAGATCAGCGGATGGAGGGCGGAAGCGGACAACTGGGGACCGGTCGGGCCGAGGATGGCAGGCAGCTCTTGGTACGCCTTGAACGCGCCTTGGAGTTCGACGATGGTGACGCCGAGCTCTTGCAGCGGCTTGTCCATCGAAAGGCGATGTCGAAGATCTGGTCGGCCGAGCTCGTCGGCGATCGCCCGGGTGATGTGGAACATGCGTCGGAGCTCGTGGGAAAGGAGGGCTCGCTCACGGACTGCTGCCGGCGTCTTGAGCCGACTGCGCTGGAGCTTGTTGAACCGGGCGGCGACCGCCTGAATGTGACTTTGCGCAGCGGCGACGTCCATGACCCCGAGTCTTGCCTTCCGTGGTCTTGCGACTCGGGCCAAGTTCAAGCGTCAGGGACTTCTCGGCCCGGCTGGGGCGGCGTCCGCTTGCTGTCGAAGCGCTCCAGGTAGTCGACGATGTCGGCGTCTTGGCCGTCGATCACGTGCTGGTAGCGGATCGCGGCGGCGGTCGAGGCGTGGCCGATGCGGGACATGAGGGCTCGGAGGCTGGCGCCGGAGGCGGCGGCGAGGGTGGCGGCCGTGTGGCGCAGGTCGTGGAAGCGGAGGCCCTCGACGCCGACCTCCTTGGTCGCCGGCAGCCAGACCCGCCGGCGGAAGTTGCTGCGCCGCATCGGCCCGCCCTCGGGGCCCGGAAACACGAGGCCGTCGTCGCCGAGCTCTGCGAACTGAGCGAGATGCGCCTCGATCGAGCGGGCGACGAAGGTCGGGATGCCGACGGTCCGCCGGCCGGCCGCTGTCTTGGGTGGCCCGAAGGAGAGGTCGCCGTTGACCTCGGCCAGCTTCCGGGTGACGCGCAGCGTGCGGCGTTCGAGGTCGACGTCTCGGCGCCGGAGGGCGGCCATCTCACCCCAGCGGAGCCCGGAGTAGGCGGCGGTGAAGATCAGTGCCTCCCACCGCGGTCCCGCCGCTTCGGCCAGTGCGGCCACCTGTTGAGGCGTGGCGATGCTCATCTCCGTGGCGCGCTCGGTGCCGGCGCCCTTGATGCGGCACGGATTGCGGGGGATCAGCCCCGCGTCGACAGCACCGTCGAGGCTCATCTTGAGGATGCGGTACGCCTTGGCGACGGTGTTGGCGCTCAGGTGCGTCCCGTGGAGGCGGGCGAGCCAGCGCTGCACGTCGACCGTGGTGATCCGCCCGACCTCCATCGAGCCCAGGTCTGGGAGGATGTGGTTCTTCAGGAGGTAGCGGTACAGCACGACCGTCGACGGGGCCAGCTGCGGTGTCTTCACCGCCATCCACCGCTCGGCCCAGTCGTCGAAGCCCACATCGGCCAGGCGCGGGTCGTGCCAGTCGCCTCGGCCCATATCGGTCTCGGCCGCCGAGAGCCATCGCGAGGCGTCGGTCTTGGTGGCGAACGTCTCGGGTGCGGTGAAGCGGTTGCCGGCGGCGTCGTGGTAGCGGGCCTGCCAGCGGCCGGACGGCAGCTTGCGGACGCCGCCGAAGCGGTGACGGGCGCTCACCGCGATCAGCCCCGCGGCCAGCCCGGGTGGCGACGGCAGCCGTCGATCCACTCCGAGATCTCGTTGGGGTCGAAGCGCAGGAGGTGGCCCCACTTCAGGTAGGGGATGCGCCGTTCGTGGACGAGGCGTCGGACGTGGCGGACGTCGACGCCGAGGATGTCGGCGACCTCGCTGATGTTCAGCAGGCGGGTCAGCGGGCGGGTGTCTGTGGGCAAGAGATCTCCTTGGGTTCGCGCACCTAGGCCGTGGTGGCGCGCCTTTCGCGACACATCGGGTTCCGCAGATCTGCGGGGGTGTCCGAGGGGAGCCAGCCGCCGGCGGCGACAGCGCGTTGTCACCTCTTGGTCCACCCCGGCACGACCCGCCGGCGTTACAGGTGGGAGTGCAGCCCGGGGCGCGGGAGCCGGCTGCGGGCCCTCGCACCCCGGGCGGCGACCTCGGCTCAGGCCTTCGGCTGGGGCTGGACGACCGGCGGGGTGCGCAGAGCGGCATCGGCCAGGCGCTCGTCGACGATGCGACGGCGTCGGAGCGGGCCCATGGCCACGGTCAGGTCGAGGGCCTCTTCGAGGACCTGCATGCCGCGGGCGCAGGTGACCGCCACTTCGTCGGGGTGGAGGAGGATCGGGTCTCGGTCCTCGTCCAGCCTCGGCGTGAGCCGGAGGGCTACGGCGCTGTCGGTGCGGCCGCTGATGGCGCAGCGGTAGCCGTCCCACAGCACCACGACCTCGGCCGCCCAGGGCCGGTGCTCGCGGTCCCAGGCCTCCATCGTCCGACGCTCCTCAAGGGCGACGAGGTCGTCGGGGAGGCCCTCGATGAACCAGTCGGCGAGGGCGTCGTCGTCGAGCAGCTCGACGGTCCAGCGGTTGATCGGCTCCGCCGTACCGTCGGCGACCTTCTCTGCCGCCCGCTGGCGCAGGTGCTCTCGGGCCAGCCACCGGCCACGGCCGGCGACCTCCGCCAGGGCGGCGGCGTGGGGGTGGTCGGCGGGATGGTTGCCCCGGGCCCGGAAGGCGCGGAGCGTCTGATGCCGCGAGGGGTCGCGGCTCGTACTGTCTGTCATGTCGGGACCTCCAAGGGGTTCCGTCCAGGCCCCGGGCAGTTACCGGCTGCGCCGGGGCCACCTCCATCAGCTGCGGTCAGCCACCTCCTGTCCGATCCACTCGGTCCCGCAGTGGACCGACTCAGGGCGAGCGGGGGAGGGCGCGGCAAGCGCACGAGAGGTCGCTGGATCTGCCGCTTCTCCAGCACGGACATGTGCTGGGCGGCGGACTCTAAGGTCCGTCACGTCGGGCCCTCCGAGTAAGGGTTCGGCCACGGCCCCGGGCAGTTGGCGCTGCGCCGGGGCCACTTCACCCTCCTGAGTACCACCGGCTCGGTACCTAGTCAAGGAGCGGGCGCCCACTGCCCACCTCCTAACGTGCGCGCCATGGGCCGGCAGGTCGACGTCGACGACCTCGTGACCTCGGGGCAGATCGCCGAGCGCCTCGGCATCGCCTTCTCCGAGACCGTCTCCAACTGGATGACCCGCTACCCGGACTTCCCACGGCCGGTGTGGCAGGTCGACCGGTTCCGGCTCTGGCTCTGGTCCGAAGTGCGCGCCTGGGCTGCCGACACCGACCGGCTACCGCCGGGTTCGTAAGCCCGCGGCCTCACCCCGACAAGGACCCCCCGCAGCGCTCCCACCCCTACGAGCGCACCTACGATCAGTGCCCAAGTAGTCCGCCATCACCCGCCACTGACCGACCACTCGAAACACCTCGACAGCCTCATCAGGCAATGCGACAACGCACCCCTGATGAGCAACACGCTTGCAACCTTCGGCTGCACGATCCCGGGGACGTCGGCCTGATGGCGTGGTTTCGGCCGATGGGCGCCGACGAGGTGGCCTACCACCAGGCGACGGTCGTCGGCCGGGCCGACGATCACCCCGGCGCGGCCCTCGACTACTACGGCAGCAGGGGCGAAACGCCGCTTCGGTGGGGCGGTGCGGGGGCCGCTCGGATGGGCCTTCACGGCGAGGTGACGCCGGAGGCCTACGAGGCCGCGTTCGGCCCTGGCGGGTTCCGTGACCCGACCACCGGAGAGCGCCTGGCGGTCACGAAGCGGCCCGGCTTCGAGCTGGTGGTGGGCGCCCACAAGTCCGTCGCAGTGCTCGGTGTGATCGACCGAGCCGACGACATGCACTCGATCCTCGACGTCGAGACCGACGCGACGATGAACTGGCTCGACGCCTGGTTCCAAGAGCGCGGTGGCCGCCGAGGCCGAGCACAGGTCCGCACCGCCACCGGCGGGCTGGTCTACGCCCGGACGCGCCATGGGACGTCTCGCGCAGGTGATCCGTCGCCGCACGACCACGTGCTGGTGGCCAACGTGGTCGAGATGCTCGACGACCGAGGCGGGCACAAGGGCCTCGACTCCGCCGCCCTCCGGGACACGATCGAGGCGGCGACGATGGTCGGCCGGCTCCACTCGGCAGCACGGGCGGTCGAGCTGGACTTCCCGATCGAACCGGACGACGGCCCGTCGGGGAACCTGCGCCACTGGCGCATCACCGGCGTCCCTACCGAGGTCTGCGACCTGTTCTCCAAACGGTCCGACGAGATCGCCGCCTACCTCGCCACCACCGGCCACGACGGCTACCGAGCCCGGTCCGTCGCCGCCCGCGAGTCCCGGGCGGCCAAGCGGGACACCGGAGTCGACGAGCTGATGCCTCAGTGGCGGGCCGAGCTCGACTCCATCGGCTGGTCCGCCGACCGGCTCGTCGCCACGCTCGAGGGCGTTCGTGCACAGGATCGTGCTCTGCCGTTCCCGATGACGAACGGCCAGGTCGACACCCTGGCAGCAGAGGTGCTCGACAGCGATGGCGACCTGATGGCCCGCCACAAGATCTTCACCCGCACCCGCCTCATCTCGACCGTCGCCCCGAGGCTCTACGGCCGAGACCCAGCCGAGCTCGACCGCGTCGTCGACCACATCCTCGCCAGCCAGGCCGTCGTCCCCCTCCTGGGCGCCGGCGCCCTCCACGAGCAGGCCTACGCCACCGTCGAGGTCCTGGCCACCGAGCAAGCCATCGCCGACACCGTCGAGCGTCTGGCGGTCACAACCGGCCCGGACCTGCCTGCCGCCGAGGTCGAACGAGCGGTGGCGGCGAAGGAGGCCGAGGTCAGCCGGCCCCTGACCGCCGGCCAGTACGACGCCGTGACCGCCGTGTGCTCGTCAGGCCGCTCGGTCGACCTCGTCGTCGGGGTGGCTGGCTCGGGCAAGACCACCGCCCTCGACGCTGCCACCACCGCCCTCGAAGACGCCGGCTACCGGGTCGTCGGCACCTCCACCAGCGGCCAGGCCGCCCGGACCCTTGGCACCGAGGCCCACATCGAGAGCCGCACCACCACCTCGCTCCTCTGGCGCCTCGACCACGACCAGATCGCCCTCGACGACCGCAGCGTCGTGATCATCGACGAGGCCGCCATGACCGCCGACGCCCACCTCCTCCGCCTCCTCACCGAGGTCGAGAAGGCCCGAGCGAAGGTCGTCCTCGTCGGTGACCCACGTCAGCTCTCGGCCATCGGCCCGGGTGGCGCCGTCGCCTCGCTCCTGGACCGCCACCCCGAGATCCTCACCACCCTCGACCACAACGTCCGCCAACGGGACCCGGCCGAGCGGGCCGCTCTGGCCGAACTGCGCCACGGGGACGTTCACCAGGCGGTCGACTGGTACCTCGCCCGGGGCCGCACCGCCCTGTCGTCGAACCGCACCGAGGCCCTTGCCGGGATGGTCGAAGCGTGGGCCGCAGATGTCGATGCCGGACACGACACGGCACTGCTGGCCTGGCGCCGGGACGACGTCCGGGACCTCAACCGCCTCGCCCGGGACCTCCACCGGGACCAACTCCGGGACCAAGGCAGCCCGCCGGGACCCGAGCTGACCGCCCCCGGCGGGCGCCGCTACGCCGTCGGCGACAAGGTCGTGTTGCTCGCCCCGAACCCCGACCAGCGTCTCGTCACCAGCGAACGCCTCACCGTCACCGACGTCGACCTCCCCGGCGCCCGACTCCGAGCCGTCACCACCGAAGGACGGCCGGTCGTCCTCTCAGGCGAGGCGACCGACGCCGAGCACTTGGACCACGGCTACGCCCTCACCGTCCACCGCGCCCAGGGCGCCACCTACGACCGCGCCCACGTCCTCGCCGCCGGCGGCGGCCGGGAACTGGCCTACGTCGCCCTCAGCCGAGCCCGCACCGGCACCACTCTCCACACCGTCGCCGACGACCTCGACCAAGCCCGCCACGACCTCGGCATCGACTGGACCAACGACCAACACCAGCGCTGGATCACCAACACCGCCATCGCGGCGCCCCAGCCGAGTACCCCGGACATGGAGCCCCAGCCGTCACCGGAGCAACGCCGCTTCGCAGCCCTCGGCCGCCTCGACGCCCTGCGCGACGACCTCCACGACCTCTACGCCGGCCGAGGCCGCTGGCAGCACACCCCCGAAGGCGCCAACGCCCGAACCCGCAACGAAATCCGCACTGCGGTCGACGCCGCTCAACGTCGAGCGGCCCACCCCGACACCCGCCGCCGTGACCGCCGCACGGCCCTGCGAGAAGCCGACGCCCTCGCCCCCTTCCTGGAAGCCGCCGAAGCCGGATGGCAGGCCGTCGGCCAGGCCGCCGCCGACGACCTCCGCCACACCATCACCCGCGTCGAAGCCGACATCGAGCGCGACGACGTCGCCCAGCGCCGCCAGTACCTCGCATCCCTCCTCGACCGTGGGACGCAGGAGGTCTCAGCCGTTGCCCTCGACGGCCCGGGTAGACACACCGCCTACGAAGGACTCGGCCTATGACCAGGTGTACCGGTGATCTGGCCCAGCGAGACCCACGCTCCCCGAATGAGTCCTCTTCTCCGTGCGGGACGCGTGCGTACCATCAACTTGACGTCCGGGTTGCATCCGCCGTCCGTGTCGTGAGGGGAAGGAACGCCGGTCATGGGATTCTTCGAGGACCAACGCGACTCGTTTGAGTTGCTCAAGGCGCGGTGGCGTGCCCCTCAACGAGGCGCTATCGGAGCGCTGATGGCTCACTGGTCGCTGGGATCTGGAGAACCGGCGTTGATTTCCCTGCCGACCGGTACCGGCAAGACCGGCGTGGCTCTCGCGGCACCTTTCGTTACCGAAGTGGCTCCGCGTCGTGTGCTTGTCCTCGTCCCGTCGACTGCGCTCCGGGAACAGACAGTGCATCAGTTCCATTCGATGCGGCTTCTTCGAGAGATCGGCGCAATCTACCCCTGGTACGAGCCATCTCGAGTGAACGTCGCTGAGGTCACGAATACCTCCACCGATTGGACAGGAATCGAGGACGCCGACGTGGTGGTAGCTATCCCCCAGTCCGTCAGCCCCGCCTCCGCTTCCGACGTCTCGGTCCCACCTGCCGACATGTTCGACGTGGTCATCGTTGATGAGGCGCACCACATGCCGGCGACGACGTGGAAGGCGGTCGTCGACCATCTGGCCTGTCCGCAGACCGTCTTTCTGACGGCTACGCCCTTCCGACGGGACAAGAAGCCAGTTCCAGGCGCTCGCGCCTACCACTACCCGCTCCACCAGGCCATCGATGACGGGGCCTACAAGCCCATCCGGCCAGTCATACTGGCGCGTCCTGAGCCATACGACATCGGTGCCCGAGACGATGTGATCTCAGGGCGCGTCTCTGCACTGCTTGCAGAGCCGCAGCACGCGTCGAGCGCACTGCTCGTCAGAGCCAAGAACGTAAAGAGAGCCGAAGAGCTCGCCGCACGCTACCAAGCTCTCGGAATCAGCATAGAGGTGCTCACAAGCCGTCTCAGCGAGGCCAAACAGACGTCGATTGTCCGCCGACTGATCAGCGGTGAGACACGCGCCGTGGCAGTGGTGGGAATGCTTGGCGAAGGCTTCGATCTTCCGCGTTTGCGCATTGTGGCCTATCACGACAAGCACAAGTCGATGCCGGCTACCGTCCAGCTGATCGGGCGCCTCGCCCGCGTCAGCGACGAGTTCCCGCAGGAATCCGTGCTTGTCACCGTTGATGACAGCGACGTGCATCCGGAGCTGATTGGGGCCGTGCGCGAGCTCTACAGCGAGGACGCCGACTGGGCCACGATCATTCCTGGCCTCATCGATGCCGAAGTAGCAGAGTCGGCGGCGAACACGACCTTCATCGAATCGCTGGCGGAACGTGAAGGCGAGATCCGCCTGTCCGACCTCCACCCGATGCCCGGCCCGATCGTCTACGAGGTCGACCATCCGAACTGGCGTCCCTACGAGCCGGTCGGAGACGTACCTGACCAGCTGGCCGTCGGCGCCCGATTCGCTGCCGCCACCGTGCTGACGTCCGCCACGGCGCCCGACGGGAGCTTCCTTGCCTTCGTGACCAGACGCCGGACCGTTCCGCCCTGGTCAGCCGACCTGACCCTGGAGAACGTTGACTACAACCTGACGCTCGTATCGTTCCGCCCCGCACCGCGCACCGACCTACCGTCGCTGCTCTTCATCGATACGCAGGACGGCGCCGTCCATCGTGCTCTGCTGGACTCCGTCCTGAGGCCGCCAGAGGGAACACGCCCCGTCTCCAGTGAGCGACTCGACGGCTACATGCAGAGCTTGCCGCGAATATCGGTGTCCTCAATTGGCATGCGCAACATCCTCGCCGGGACTCGCGGGACGAGTTACAAGACACGCGCCGGCTCCAGCACCGACATCGACCTCCTGACGAGCGAAACAACACAAACCGCACTCGGCCACCTGATGATGCAAGTCATGGTCGAGGGGTCATCGACCACCGTTGGTGCCGCATTCGAAAAGGGCAAGATCTGGGAGCGTCGCTATAAGCCATTCGTCAACTACGCCGGATGGATCACCGAGTCGGCGACCCTCCTGTGGTTCCCCCGCACGGGATCCACCGGCGCCGCCCTCCTCCCCCAGATCTCGCGTGGCCGCAGGCTGGAGGCGTGGCCCGAATCAGTGCCACTCGCCGTCGAGCCGAACCCAGCGACGGTCCGCGGCGGCTTCCAGCTCTTCGACGGAGAATCGTTCGTCGGAGCGCTGGAGGACCTCGACCTCCACGCCGGGCTCGACCCGACCGGTGCGCTCAATTTGCCGGCCCACACTGCTGACACGATGCCGATGGTCGCAGTCATCCACGACCGGGCCCAGAACAGTTCCACCGTGTGCTGGACAGGAACCCTCAGTCCGGCGGGCGCAGTGACCCCGGCGGGTCACGATCTCATCGTTCACCGCGGCTACACCGTCCTCGGCTCGTTCAGCGAGTTCCTCGAGGAGTACCCACCGCTCATCTACTTCCTGAACGGACAGGCCACACAAGGTCACGAGCTGTTCGACGTCCAGGGCGGCAGCAGCCAGGCCTACGACCCACGCATCCTCCTCGCACACGACTGGGACGGCGCTGGTGTCGACCTTTCCGCCGAGACCCGCGTGCGAGCCCTTGCCCACGGCCGTGGCATCTCAATTCATGAGGGGCTGGAGGGGTACCTGAGGGCTCAGCCGAAGGCGGCGCGTCACCGCTGGATCATCTGCAATGACGGTTCGGGAGAGATTGCCGACTACCTCGTCATCGAGTGGACCCGAGGCGAACCCGTGCGCCTGTCGCTCTGGCATGCAAAGGCGGCGGGCGGCGCGCCGGGTCTGCGGATAGACGACTTCCAGGTGGTGATAGCGCAAGCCCTCCGAAGTCGAGCCTGGTTCAATGACCCGCAGTTGTGGACTGAACTTCGCGAACGGCTGATGGGCAGACGACCCCCGCGAGCGACCCTCGTAGCGGGAAGCGACCACGCCGCCCGGCTGCTGATGCTGCTCGGCGAACGTGACCCGTCCGGGCGGCGGCCCGGCCGGACGTGGCTCCACACACCCCCACTGGTCCATGGAGAGATTGCGATCGTTCAGCCTGGGCTGAGCAGGGATGCGCTCCGACGCGCCCCTAGCCATCCCGGGACCACAGCCAGCTCGATTCACCAGCTGTTCGGTCTCTTGGCGGACACCGTTGCAGTCACCGGCAACCGGGCCATCGTCCTCGGTTCGCCGTAGCCACCGCTGCGCTGCCGTGCCATCTTCACGTCGTGAGTCTGGTGGGCAGCGAGCGACGGCTACTTGGGATTCACCGGCGTGAGGTGTCCGAAGCGTTCCAAGGCGGCGATGAACTGGAGCACAGCGTCCATTCGATCCAACGCCTCGCGAGCCGTCCGCCATGTCGGCACGGGTCCCGCTGAGGGATCGGGATGTGCCCACTGGTTGCCGAACTGGCGAACCTCACCGCCGATCTTGTCCCAGCCCGTTCCTGCAAGTCGGGACATCTCTTCGGCCTCGCGGGCGAAATGGGTCCAGTCCTTCTCAGCGAGGTATCGCCGACAGCACGCTTGGAGTGCGCTTCGGGCCGTCACGATGGCCGACCGATAGTGGCTCGCCAGATAGCAGCCCCATGCTTCATCCCGATAGTGCTCGATGGTGGTGTCTGCGAAGAGCTTCACGTTGAGCGAGTGCGGTGGCCTCGTCGGGCTGACCGTTGCGACCTGAAGCTGCTTCGCTGCTCCGTCGGCTGGTGGGTCCTTGAACACCACGACGGACGGGAGGTGACAATCGGTGCAGATGTAGACGGCACAGGGCCGGCTGGGAGGGTCGTCGTACTCGGAGTCCGGCTTCCAGAGAGCGTCCTGGCTCATCGTGATGCCCTTCCGGCAGTGGCCGCATGTACCGCCAACCGTCGCGAACTCGAACTCATCGTCGTCACTCATGGACTGTCTTCCTCGGTGATCGAAAGTGATACGGGAACGCTCGGCTAACGCTCTGAAGTTGCGGTCAGTGGGCTCGTCGGGAGCGGGCTCGTCGAGTGAGGGCGTCGGCGATCTCAAGGGCGATGGCTTCGTCGGTGGGTGGGTTGCCCTCGTCGTCGCAGCAGGGGGGCTTCTGGCGCTCCTCTTCGGGGACGGCGAGGTCGAGGGCGGTGAGGAGGGTGGCGTAGACGTCCTCGGCGGTGGAGTCGTGGCGGGCGATGGCGAGGACGATGACCTGGTCGTCGGCGGGCCAGGCGGTGAGCATGCGGTCGGCGCCGTAGAGAGGTGGCGGCTGCACACGTGGTCGAGCGTGGTGCCGGCGAGGCGGTAGCCGGCGGCGGCGCAGCCTTGGGCGCGTAGCTCGGCGAGCGCGACCCCTGCGGCCTTGCGGCGGCGGCCGCGGAGGTCCCGGACCTGGCGCTCGGCCGTGGCGGTCAGGCTGACTTGGATGACCGCTCGTCCTCGGGGTCGGAGGCCAGCTCGGCGATGAGGTCGTCGGTGAGCGGAACGGTCCGACCGGCGGTGAGGTCGGCGATGCCCTCGTCGAGGGCAGCGGTGAGGTCGGCTCGGTCGCGGAGGGCGCGCATCACCTGGGCGAGGAGGTTCCGGTCCTCGGCGTGCTGGCGGACGAGGTCGAGGGCGTGCTTGACGTCGGCGAGGGAGAGGACCTCGATGCGGACGGGCGAGGCTCCTCGAACTGGTACGAGGACGCCGGCGTCGATCCACGCTCGGACGGTCGGCTGGGAGAGCGAGAGGACCGCCGCCGCCTCGGAGACCTTCACGCCGCGCTCGCGAGCGGCGACCCGCCGGTGGACGTCGTCGAGCGAGCGGCGGCGCTCGGGGTCGTCCTCATGAGCGGCCAGGTCTTGCAGCGTGATCAGATCGTCCACGACGTCGATGATCGACATGTGTAGGACACTACACCCCAGGCTTCGGTAATCGGTCGGAAATCGAAGGCTCCTCTCGAGCCGTTCGTGCCCGCTGCGTGCCCGTACGGATCGGAAACGGTGGTCAGGGACGGGACATCACGGACACGAGAAACCGTCCCTCACCAGGGCTTACGCCGATGAGGCGCAGGTCACGGAACGGGGTGAACGTCATTTGGGAGCAGGGGGTCGGGAGTTCAAATCTCCCCGGCCCGACCACAAAGGCCGCAAGTCACGGCCTTGCCGTGCGCTCGCGCGCCGGTCGCTGGACGGCCCTGGGGCGTCGGTCAAGCGGACGCGGTCAGGAGGTTCAGGGACGCAACCGCCGGCGGCCCCCAGCTGGGCTTGCCGCCGGGAGGCCCAGCGGTTGCGATACCGAGGCAGCCGAAGGCCCGCCACACCGCCCAGCCTCGAGCACGGCGCCATGTGGCATCGTCGGCCGTCCCCCGGTAGGCGCCACGGAAGCGCTCGATCGCACACTGGTCGGGGAGCAGGATCCAGGCGGCGGCCAGATCGAGGGCGGGGTCGCCGGCGCACAGATCACCGAAGTCGATCACCCCGCCGATCTCGCCGTCGGGTGTGGTGAGGACGTTGGCGGGATGGAGGTCGCCATGGAGCCACGTCGGCGGCCCGTCCCATGCGCGAGCGTCCTGAGCGTCGTCCCAAACAGCCCGGACCGCGTCGGGGTTCGGCGGCTGTTGGTCGGTGCCGACCGTGGCGGCGCACAGCTTTGTCGTCCCCTTGAACAGGCGGGTGACGCTCGAGACCCGCGCGAGCGGGCCGCCTCTCCCTTGGTGTCCCTTCGGTGCGTCTGCGGGCGCGGGCCGATGCAGATCTGTCAGAAACGCGGCGAGGGCATCGGCGGCGCCGTCGCCCCGGGTTGCGGGAGCCGTGTCGGCGGGCCGGCCGTCGAGCCAGCTCGTGACGACCCATGGATGGGGGAAGCGCGCCGAGGGTTGACCGAGCCGCTGCGGGACCGGGACCGGGAGCGGGAGGAGCGGCGCAAGCTGCGGAAGCCACCTGTGCTCCTTGATCAGCAGGACGTCCGCCGTGTTCCCCCGCCACGGCATCCGGACGACGAGGTCGTCGCCCAGCCGCCACATCTGGTTGGCCCATCCGCGTGGGCCTGCCGTGACGGGGCGGTCAGCCAGGTCGGGATGCTGATCCCGGAGCAGATCGCGGACGAGCTCGGCGGTCACCTCCATGTCGGCCTGCTTGCGCGCACGGTTCAAGATCCCCACGGCTCGGAAGGTACACATCGAGGTCCGTCACGAGAACGGTGAGGTGAGCCCGTCGTCAGCCGAGCCGCCGATGGCTGTCGGTGGTGCACCCTCATCGTGTCGGGCCCAAGCGTTCGAGGTGCGGGTGCCCGTTCTGGGGTGCAGACTGCAGCGGCGGGGGTTCCCGGGTGTTGGCTCGCCAGCGCACATCGAGCCACGCCGGGTTGAGCCCCCAGCTCGGCACCCGCACCGAGGGGGCGTCACCGACCGAGACGCGGTGACCCTCTGACGGATTCGGCCCGTCGGCCCGGGTCGTCCGCCGCCGCGGTCAGCGACGGGACATCACGGACACGAGAACCTGCTCTGACGAGGCTTGTGCACCTCCGGCTTCAAGGTCCAGGACCGGCCCGAGCGTCACCTGGGAGCAGGGGTCGGGAGCTCGAATCTCCCCGGCCCCACTGCGTCCGTGGCCGATCCTCCGCGTCCACGGCCGACGCCCCACGAGCCCTCGACGCAGAGCTCCTTCGTCGCCGCAGCCGGTCCCGACGGCGGACCGGGGCAGGCGGGTGGCCACGACACGGCCTGGCGGGGGTCACGGGCAGCGGGGAGCTCAGCCCCTGCTGGGCAGCCGTTGCACGGCGCTCCCCACCGGAGTGACGACGTGTGGTCGCGGCCGGTCGAGCACAGCCCGTCGCGGCTGCGCCTTGGGGGAGGCGTACCGCCCTCCGACCGCGGGCGGGTGGGGGGGCGCAGGCGGCGCCGGTAGCTCTAGCTCTTCTTGGCTGTCGCCTTGCCGCCCTTGCGCCCGGCCTTCTTCTTCTGGGCGGTCGTGCCGCCCTGGCTGGGGTCACCGCCCTTGCCGGACCGCTTGCCGCCCTTCTTGGAGGCTCCGGGGCTGTTGGCGATCTTCGCCGCCCGCTCCTTGGACATCCCCTTGTCCTTGAGCGCCTCGTACTGCTTCTCGTTCTTCACGTTGGCGGACTTCGACGGCATCGTGCGCGCCTCCTCGGATCGACCACGCCAGCACTACCCACCCGACGCGAGGAATCCCCTCGCCCTGCGACGGGGCGGGTCGTCAGACGTCGGCGTCGGGATCGTCCGCCAGCTTGCCGTCCACCAGCCGGCGGGCGACGACGGCCAGCTTGATGTTCAGGCGCTGCGACGCCCGCCGCAGGAGGTCGAAGGCGGCGTCCTCGTCGATGCCGGTGCGAGCCATGAGGATGCCCTTCGCCTGGCCGATGACGTCGCGGCTCTCGAGCGCGGCGCGCAGGTCCGCTCGTTCCACCGCGGCGACCAACGCTGGCGTCGCGTGGGCAGCGAGGACCGAGGCGATCGCCTCGCCGGTCACGTCGTCGGCGTCGGGCCGGAAGGTGCCCGTCTGCTCGCTGAAGAGGTTCAGGGCGCCGATCGTCCGCTCACCGTCGTGGAGCGGCAACGCCATCGAGCTGCGCACCCCGACCGACTCGACGGCGCGAGGCCCGTACACGGGCCAACGCGCATCGGCCTCGAGGTCGTCGCTCGCCATGATCTCGCCGCTCTCGATGGCATCGAGGCAGGGCCCTTCCTGGGCACCGGTCTGGATCCCGTCGAGGATCAGGCCGATCTCGTCGCTGCTGGACGCGCTGACCAGGCTGCGCCCTCGCCGGCGGCTGATGGACGCGTGGTGGCAACCGTCCACCAGCTCGACTGCCGAGTGGACGATCAGCCGCATGGTCCCGTCCACGGATCCGTCGGCCATGAACCGTCGAGCCAGCTCGGCGAAGTACTGCACCAGCTCGCGATCGCCCACGATGCAGCGTACCCGGCCTGGGCTGACGACGGGCCGGCCAGGGTCGCCGCCCCCCGCCTCGTCGCTACTCGACCACCGTCTCGGTCGGGATGCCAGCGCGCAGGTCGACGACGTGCTGGGCGACGTCCCGCACCTTGATGTTGGTGCTCTGGCTCATGGCCACCAATCGCTGGAAGGCCTCCTCGGCGTCGATGCCGTGGCGTTCCATCAAGATCCCCTTGGCCTGTCCGAGGACGTCCCGGCTGACCAACGCCGTGCGCAGGTGGGCGTTCTCCTGCCGTAGTCGGTCGATCTCCTCGGAGGGCAGGGCCACGAGGGGCTCCTCGGGGGTTGGGTTCCTTCCGGCGGGCGAGTGCGCTCTGCGGTCTGAACGCGGGCTCGGACGAAACCTCACGACAGTACCCCGTGGCGGGGGGATGCGGAACCTCGATCGGTGTCGGGGCGCGCCGGGACGAGAAGCGTCGAACCTCGAGGGAGTCGTGCGGGGGATCGGGTGGTCCGGGTGCTTGGGAGGTGGGCCTCTGAGCCAGGCGGGGGTGTTGAACCATGGGGGAGGTTGGCCTCGGGTCGGGTTCGCCCGCAGCGCACAGAGCGCCATCGCCAAGCGGTGCAGGCCGCTGTCGAGCTCCCTCCGACCGGTGCGGGCCCGATGCCAACGGCGTCGACCGGGACAGCTTCGTCACCACGTGCGGCGATCGACCGGTCGGTCCGCGGGCCCCGCCCGAGCGGTCAGCCGGGGCAGAGCTCGGCGGCGGCGGTCGTGGGGTCGGGGTGGAAGCGGAAGCGCGTGAGACGGGGGGCGTCGAGGAGGTTGCGGACCAGCCGGTCGGGGCCGAGGTCGGCGGTGGTCGCCTCGACGAGGGTGGCCAGGTCGCCGCAGCCGAGGGCGCGGCGGGCGGCGGCCACGCCCGCGGGGTCGACACCGTCGGGGACGGGGGCGTCGGGGTCGCCGAAGCGGGCGACGTACCACTCCGGGGGGAGGTCCTTCTCGTGGCCCGGGCGACCCCGCTCGACCAGCCGGGCGTGGGCGGCCACCGGGTCGGCCAGCCCGATCGGGTCGAGCACGGCGACGTCGTCGTCGACGAGGGTGCCCTTGATGCCGAGGGTGGAGGTCACCAGCACGCTGCTGTGCTCGGCGGCGGCCTCGGCCGAGAGCGGCATCACGAACCTGATGGTGCCGCCCCGGCCGGGCATGTAGATCAGCGAGCCCGGGTTGGCGGTGACGAGGTCCTCGGTGCCGCGGGCCCAGGGCGAGCCGTCGTGATCGGCGGCGCTGATCGGGTGGGCGTCGCCGGCCATCTCGGCGTAGTAGTCCCGCTCGTCCACGACCCACGGGTCGCGGAACGTGGGGCCGGCCACCGCCAGCAGGGCCACGAGGGCGGCGACGACGACCACGACGCGGCGGGCGACCCGTCCGGTGGGGACGACGAACCCGCCGACCGACAGGGCCAGGGCGAAGAGACCGGGGAGCAGCAGGCGACCCCGCATGAAGTCGCCGCCGACGGCCACGACGTAGGCCAGGTGCAGCGCCCCGGCCAGGGCGAGGGCCGCGCTGCGGGCGGGGACGACCCGCGCCAGCCGGTCGGGGTGCGAGCGGGCGACCTCCAGAGCGACGGCGATGCCGGCGACGATCGCCAGCCCGCCCGGGGCGAGCGACGTCACCCCGTAGCTGAGGCCCTGGGCGAAGCGGAGCGACGTGCCCTCCTTGGCCAGCCCGGCGGCGGGGACGAGCGAGGCGAAGTAGGCGGCCCGGAGGACGACCGAGGCCACCGGCAGCAGCGCCGCCGCAGCCACGAGCCTCGGGTCGACCCAGGGCCAGCGCCGGCGCCGGGGCGTGACGGCCAGCAGGAGGACGACCGAGACGACAGCCAGGTCCGGGCGCAGGAGCGGCCCGAGGCCGATCAGCAGGCCGAGCCCGACGACCGCCCGATGCGACCGGGCCTCACGCCCGAGCTCCCAGGCCAGCCCGCCCAGCCAGCACGTGACGGCGCCGTTCTCCAGCCCGCCGGAGGCGAAGTCCCAGGCGTAGGAGTAGGAGGCGTAGCCGAGCAGCCCGAGCGGGACGACCACGCCGGCCTCGGGCCGGGCCCGGTGGATCGAGGCGCACCCCAGGGCGATGCCGGCCAGGGTGAGAAGGAGCCCGCCGGCCACGGCGACGGTATCGGCACCGAGGCCCGGGACGGCCGAGCCGATGCTCATCACGGCCAGCCACACGGCGCTGGTGCCGGTCTCGGCCCGGATGCCCGAGGTGAAGGTCGGGCCCTGGCCGGCCAGGACGTTGTCGACGATCCGGACGTTGATCAGGCCGTCGTCGGCGATCCACAGCCGGGTCAGGGCGCCGACGGCCATGACGACGAGCGGTAGGGCGAGGACCGCCGTGGCGCGCCTCGACCGGCGCTCCGACGTCGACCCGGGATCCTCATCGAGCCCGGCGTGCCCCGCCGGCCCCTCCATCACTGCGGACACCGGCGACCATCGGCACCGCCCGGGGGGATGTGAGCGGGCCGGGTCAGGGCTTGCGGTGGTTGAGGCGGGCGGCCTGGCGGACGAGGTGGTCGCGCTCGGGGAGGGTGGGGGCCTGGCGGGCGGCCTCGGCGTAGAGGCGGGCGGCGCCGTCGAGGTCGCCGTCGCGCTCGTGGAGGTGGGCGGCGACGGCGGTCCGGCGGGGGACGTCCTCGGCGACCTCGGCCAGCGCCGCCAGCCCGGCCCGGGCGCCGTCGGCCTCGCCGATCGCCACCGCCCGGTTGAGCCGGACGACCGGGGTGTCGGCGAGCCGGAGCAGCTCGTCGTACCACTCGACGATCTGGACCCAGTCGGTCTCCTCGACCCGGGGGGCGTCGGCGTGGAGGGCGGCGATGGCGGCCTGCGCCTGGTACTCGCCCAGCCGGTCGCGGGCCAGGGCGGCCTGGAGGACGGTGACCCCCTCGGCGATCAGCGCGGTGTCCCAAAGGGATCGGTCCTGCGCCGCCAGCGGGACGAGGCTCCCGTCGGGGCCGGTGCGGCTGGGGCGACGGGCGTGGTGGAGGAGCATGAGGGCGAGCAGGCCGTGGACCTCGGGGTCGTCGGTGAGGGCGGCCAGCTGGCGGGTCAGCCGGATGGCCTCGGCGGCCAGGTCGACGTCGCCCGAGTGGCCCTCGTTGAACACGAGGTAGAGGACCCGCATGACCGTGCCGACGTCGCCGGGGCGGTCGACCCCGGCCCGCCCGACCACCCGCTTGGCCCGGCTGATCCGCTGGGCCATCGTCGCCTCGGGGACGAGGTAGGCCTGGGCGATCTGGCGGGTGGTGAGGCCGCCGACGGCGCGCAACGTCAGGGCGACGGCCGACGACGGGGTCAGGTCGGGGTGGGCGCAGAGGAAGTAGAGCCGGAGCGTCTCGTCGGTCGAGGCCACGGTGCCGGCCGGGGGCTCGGTGTCGTAGCGGACCTCCCGGTCGCGCCGGGCCGTGTCGGACCGGGCGATGTCGAGGAAGGCCCGCCACGCCACGGTGACCAGCCAGCCCGTCGGGTCGGCGGGCGGGTCGTCGCCCCACCGGGTGAGCGCCCGGACGAGCGCCTCCTGGACGGCGTCCTCGGCCGACGCGAAGTCGGCGCCGCGCCGGACGAGGACGCCCAGGACGTGGGGGACCGCCTCGCGGAGCGAGAGGTCGTCCACGCTCACTCGGTGACGGTGGGCGGGGCGGTGAGGAAGGGGCGGACCTCCAGCCACTCGCCGCACGGCTCGCCGCCGGCGCCGGGGGCGGCCGAGAGCTCGGCGGCGAGGGCGACGGCCCGCTCCTGGCTGTCGACGTCGACGATCATCCAGCCGGCGATCAGGTCCTTGGTCTCGGCGAACGGGCCGTCGGTCACCGGGGCCTGGCCGGTCTCGCCGGCGCGGACCCAGAGCCCGTCGGCCGCCAGCGCCTGCGAGTCGACCAGCTCACCGCTGGCCTCGAGCCGGGCGGCGAAGTCGCTCATGTAGCGGAAGTGGGCGTCGACCTCCTCGGGCGTCCACCGCTCCATGGGGACGTCGGTGATCGGGTCGGGGGCGCTCAGGCTCCGGTAGTGCTTGAGGAAAAGGTACTTGGCCATGGTGGTGGTCTCCTGGGTGTCGGGCCCCTGCGGGCCGGGTGGCACCCCGGGGACGGAGCCGATCCCGCGTCCTCGACATCTTCCCGCGGATCTCTCCGCGGTCAGACGGGCGGGGCGCTGCTGCTGGGGCAGAGGAGGGCGAGGGTGTCGCCGGCCAGGCGGACCGGGTGGCGGCCGTGGGCGACCCAGCGCGCCCGCAGCTGGTCGGCGATGCCGGGCGGGAAGGCGGTCGTCCCACAGGTGAGGCGGGCGGCCTCGGTCAGCGCCACCTGGGTGGGCTCGGGGAGCCGGCCGAGCTGCCGGGACAGCTGCCGCAGCTGGCCGACGTTGAGGGTGGCGGCGACCCGATCGGACCAGTACACGAGCTCGGCGGCGCCCGGCGTCCGCACCAGGTGGACGTCGAACAGCTTGCGGGTGAAGCTCAGCGAGTCCTGGCCGGCCAGCGCCTCCGGCGACGTCAGCAGCGTGACGAGGAGGTCCTCGGCGGTCATCCCGGCGGCCACGCGGCCCGACCAGTAGGCCCGGTCGGCGGCGCTGGCCGGGCGGTCGAGGGCGGTGAGGAAGAGCCGGCCGACGAGCCGGTTGCGCCCCTCGGCCGAGCCGGCGAGGAGGTCGATCAGCGCCGTCCGGCTCATCCCGGCGTCGATGCGCCCGGTCCAGTAGGCGATGCCGCTGGCGTCGCCGTTGCGGCCGAGCATCACCTGGTAGGCCCGGCGGACGAAGGCCTCGCCGGCGGCGTAGACGGTGATCGTGGCCTCGTCCTCGGAGGGGTCGAGGTCGTCGTCACCGCTGAAGCGGGCGACGATCGTGCGTGACCCGGGGGCGAGGCCGGTCAGCGTGGCCTCGACCGAGCCCGACGCGTCGAGGGTCAGCGGGGCCCCGTAGGGCGTGCCGTCGACGGTGAGCGCCACCGTCCCGCCGGCGGGGGCGGGGACGACGGTGATGGTGGCGTCGACCGGGGTGTCCTCACCGATCACGCCGGCGGTGATCTCGACGATCGTGGTGGTCGAGGTGGTGCGGGTGACGGTGAAGTCCGCGTCGTCGTCGGAGCCGAGGTGGTCGGCGTCGCCCGAGTAGGTGGCGACGACGGTGTGGCTGCCGGCGGCGATGTCGGGGACGGCGCTGCTCACCGCCGAGCCGCCGGCGACGGCGACGGGGCCGCCGACGGCGTTCCCGTCCAACGTGAACTGCACGGTGCCCGTGGCGGTGGCGGGTCCGACGTCGGCGGTGAAGGTGACGTCCTGGCCCCGCACCGGGGTGGCCGGCGAGACCGACACGGCGGTGGTGGTGGCCAGCAGGTCGACGGTGAGGGTGGCGGGCTCCGTCGTGGCCTCGTCGCCGCTGGTGTTGGCGAACACCGCCCGGTACTGCGCCTGGTCGTCGCCACCGTGGGCCGTGAACGAGAGGGTGGTCGACGTCGCCCCGGGCACGGTCGCCCAGCTGGCGTCGCCGTCGGCCCGCCGCTCCCAGCGGGCCAGCGTGCCCCCGGTGGCGGCGGCGGTGAAGGTCGCCGTCTCCAGGGCGTCGACCTCGAGGTCGTCGGGGTCGTCGGTGACCACCGGAGCCGGTTCGGCCTCGACCACCAGCTCGTTGGTGGCGACCACCGTGCCGGGGTGGGCGTTCGACGTGGCCTCGGCCTCGACGGCGGCGGTGCCCGCGGCCGTGCCCCGGACGGTGACGTCCCACTGCACGGTCCCGCTGGGCACCTCGTCCCCACTGACGACGCGCATGTCGCCCGTCGGGGCGGTGCCGGGGGCCAGCGTGCTGGTGCCGGCGCCGTCGACGTTCTCGGCCCCGACGAGCAGGCTGTAGCCGGCGGGCGGGGCGGCCGGCAGGGCGCTCGGGTCGTAGGCGAAGCTGATGTCCTCGCTCCCGTTGACCCCGATCCAGGCCTGGAACACCCGCGGGCTGCTGGTGCCGTAGAGGTTCACCCGCCACTCGACGACGATCCAGTCGTCGATCCCGTCGGTCAGGACGCCGATGTAGATGCCGGGACGGCCGGTGCCGTCCAGGTCGGTCCAGAACGGGGCGAGGATGTTGTTGGGGCGGGCCGGGTCGCCGATGGCGGTCAGGGGGCAGCACTGCACGTCCTGGGCGGTGGCGTCGCCGACGACGAGGTAGCCGTTCGAGGTGATGGCGATGCGGGTGTAGGTCTGGCCGCCGTAGACGAAGGCGGGGACGGTGTAGGGCAGGTACTGCTCGTCGCCGATGGCCGTCGGTGTGATCCCGAAGGCGTCGAGGGGCAGGTACCCGGCGACCGACGGGCCCGGCGCGGTGTGGGGCGCGGCCCGGGTGGTGCCGTCGAGGGCGACGTCGTCGACCGCGGCCACGCCGCCCGCGGTGGTGGCGCCGAGGTCCGCCCCGGTGACCGTGGCGTGGCCGTCGCCCTCGGCCCGGAGGTCGACGAGGGCGTCGGCGTAGCCCTGGTTGGCCAGCTCGTAGGAGCACGTCGACGTCTGGGGCACGGTGACCGGGTCGGGCGTGCAGCCGAGGGCGGTGAGGGAGACCTCGCTGGGCTGGGGCACGAAGGCCACCGGCAGGCGGGTCCCGTTGCGGCCCGGGGCGGTCACGGTGATGAGGCCCTGCTGCTGGCTGCCGATGGCGGCGGTGGTGTCGATGGTGATCTCGAGCACCTGCGACTCGCCGGTGCCGAGGGTGAACCCGGCCGGTGCGACCGTGATCGCGCTGCCGGCCCCGACGGTGGTGCTCACGGCGTAGGTCGCCGGCGCCCCCGGGTTGGTGACCGTCCGGGTGGTGCGCAGCCGGCCCGGCACCGAGGGGGCGTTGACCTGGGGGAGGTTGAGGTGGACGGCGGCGACCGGGTCGGTGCCCAGGTCGGCGTAGCGGTCGGCCGTCTCGTCGAGGATCAGCCCGGGGGCGGCGGCGGCATCGACCTGGATGCGCCCCGACCCGGTGTCGAAGACGTCGGCCGGGCTCCCGCCGTCGGTGACCGGGACGGCGGTGCCGGCGAGGGCCGAGCGGATCTGGCCCGGGCTCCAGTCGGGGTGGGCGTCACGCAGCAGGAGGGCGGCCCCGGCCACGTGGGGGGCGGCCATCGAGGTGCCGTCGAGGCCCCGGAAGTACTCGCCGGCGGGACCCTCGCTCGGGCTCTCGGGCGTCGGGGTGGTGCCGGCGATGACCTGCTGGCCGGGGGCGCCCACGTCGGGCTTGATCACCAGGCCGCCGGGGCCACGGGACGAGAACGGCGCCATCTCGTCACCGGTGGCCGGGGTGGCCGCGCCCGCCGTGAAGCTGGCGGTGGCGCCCGGGTTGGCGGCGAGGTGGGCGACGAGGCCGGCCCCGTCACCCACGTGGATGGTCGGGAGCCAGTGGTTCTCGGCGCTGACGTTGGAGGGCGTGGCGTTGTAGAGGACCATGCCGGCGGCCCCGCCCTGCCGGACGTTGAAGCCCTTGGTGACCCGGCCCGGCCCGCGCTCGCAGGCGACGATCTTGCCGGTGAAGAGGCCGGGCGGCGCCGGGACGGTGCAGGTGGGGCTGTTGTAGGGCGGGGCCGAGGCCAGGACGATGGGCAGCGGCGTGGTGATGCCGGCGGTCAGCGAGCGGCCGTCGAGGGTGAGCCCGGCCCCGCCCGACACGGTCAGCGTGCTGGCGAGGTCGCGGTTCGGGCTGGTGGCGGCCACGGTGGTGGTCCACGGGCCCCGGTGGTTGACCGTGCCGGCCCCGGGGCCGTCGTTGCCGGCCGAGGCGGACACGAAGACGCCGGCGGCGTAGGCGTCGAGGAAGGCCAGCTCGACGGCGTCGGTGGCCGGGTCGTTCCCGCCGCTGATCGAGTAGTTGATGACGTCGACGCCGTCGAGGATCGCCTGGGCGACGGCGGCCACCGAGTCCGAGCCGTAGCACCCGCCCGGTCCGCAGACCTTGTAGGCCGACACCCACGCCCCAGGGGCGATGCCGCTGACCGGCCCTCGCTCGATGCCGAAGATCGGGGCCGAGGCGACCGGGTTCCCCGCCGCCGTGGTGGCGGTGTGGGTGCCGTGGCCGTTGCTGTCGCGGGCCAGGCCGGTGTAGAGGTCGTCGCCCACCAGGGCGTCGTAGGTGTCCATGAACGCCTCGCCGCCGATCAGCTTGTCGTTGCAGGCGAAGACGTCGGTGGCCGGGGTGAGCGGGTTGTCGCCGTAGGCGCAGGTGCGGGGGGTGCCGTCGGCCTTGGCGGGGGCGGGCGTCCGCGTCCCGTCGTCGGCCAGCGAGGGGTGCTCGGGCCAGACGCCCGAGTCGAGGCTGCCGAAGATCGTGCCCGCCCCGGCGTCGGCCTGGCCGCCGACCTGCGCCCACACCTCGTCGGCCCCGATGAACGACGGGGTCGCGTCGGTCAGCAGCTGCTCGAGGCTGTCGGCCTGCACGGCGACCACGCCGTCGACGGCGAGGACGTCCTCGACGGCCTCGGCCGGCAGCCGGGCGGCGACGCCGCCGTAGACGGTCCGCAGGCTCCGGCCGATCTCGGCCTCGGGGACGGCGGCGGTGATGTCGGCCACGATGGCGGCCTCGTCCCGGGCCACCTGGCGGGCGTAGGGCCCGGTCGTGGTGTCGGCCTCGGTGAGCGGCTCGCCGGTGACCTCGGGGCTGGTCGGGGCCAGGCCCTCGCGCCCGCCGCGGTAGACGGCGATGGCGTCGTAGTCGAGCTTGATCATCACCGGGACGACGGCGCCGTCGGTGCGGGCCAGGAGGTCGGGGTCGGTCTCGGCCAGCGTGCTGCTGGTGGCCTTGGTGCCGTCGACGGGCGCGCCGTCGGGCGCCAGCGGGTCACCCGCGGGGGAGAGGTCGTGGGGGGCGACGGGGTCGGTGGGGGCCGGCTGGGCCTCCGCCGGGGCGCCACCCTGGGTGACGAGGGCGAGGGCGACGAGCGCCCCCACGACACGACGACGCGACCTGCTCATGCTGGCTACCTCTCACCCGGCCGGGGCCCACGCACCCGTTCGGTCGACGCTACTCCTCGTGGCCGGGATCAGGGGCGGTGACGGGCCCGCCAGGCCCCGAGGGCCCCGATCGCCACCCCGGCGGCAGCGCCGTAGATCCCGACCGTCCGCGACCGCGCCGAGAGGCGGTCGTGGTTGGCCAGCCCCCCGGCCAGGTCGGCCAGGTCGGCGCCGGCGCTGGCCAGGAACCAGCCCGGGACGGTGGCGTCGCCCCGCAGCCCGGCCCGCAGCAGCATCCCGCCGACCAGGGCGTCGCGGTAGCCCATCGAGCGGAGGAGGAGGGCGGCGGTCGGGTCCTCGGTGCGCTCGTCGGCCCAGAGCCGGTTGGCCGCCTCCGGGCTGACGAGGAAGGAGACGCCGGAGGCCAGGCGGATGGCCCCGGCCCCCACGGCGAGCAGGTCACGGGTGCGGGCGTTCACGGCCGGAGCATGGCGCGGCCGAGGCCCCGTCGCCCTCCCAAGCGGGGCGACGGGGCCTCGGCGGCCGAGCGTCCATCCCCCTCCCAAGCGGGGGACGGCCTCGGCACCCGGTGGTCTCGCCCCCCTCCCAAGTGGGGGACGGGACCGGGGGATCAGGCGACGACGGGAGCGGTGCCGCCGGCGACGGTGAGGTAGGTGAGCCGGGGGTGGAACTCGCCGGCGAACTTCTGCGAGTCGCTCAGGACGTAGAGGCCCTCGGCCGTGGGGACGAGCCGGAAGGCCCGCAGGCCCCGGTCCCGACCCGGGTTCCAGGTGAGGGCCTTGCCCGTGGTGGGGTCGAGGGCGGCGATGCCCTGGCGGGCGAGGGCGCCGGGGCCGGCGGTGTCGGCGCCCTGCGGGTTGTTGGCCCAGCGCTGGTGGCCGGCGACGTAGACGGCGGGGCCGGTGATGGCGACCGAGGTGAGGCTGTCGCCACCGGTGTAGTTGCGCCAGGTCGTGGTGGCCGGGCCGTTGACGTTCATCTCCCAGCGGGCGGCGGTGTCGCACAGCGTCGCCGTGCCCCGGGGGCCACCGGTGGTGACGATCACGAACCAGCTGCCGTCGGGCGAGACGTCGACGTCGAAGACGTAGGTGTCGTAGGTCGAGCTGCACAGGCCGTAGCGGTAGAGGTCGGTGGTCCAGCCGTTGACGCTGGCGCCCCCGGCGGCGGTCAGGTCGAGGACGGCGGCGTTCTGGCGGGTCAGGCCGCCGACCTTGGTGAAGTTGCCGATCACGACGAGCTTGCGACCGTCGGGGGTGGCGTCGAAGCGCATGACCCGGGTGGTGCCGGCGGCGGCGCCGACGAAGGCGACGTCGGTGGTGTTGGCCTTGCCGGTCGTCGGGTCGAGCACGGCGAAGTTGGTCCGGACCAGGTTGCGGACCTTGGTGAAGGTGCCGCCGACGTACAGCTTCCCGTTGGCCAGGTGGATGTCGTACACCATGCCGTTGATCGAGGGGGCGAAGGCGCTGACGACCGCCCCGGTGACCGGGTTGATCTTGATCAGGTACGAGCTGCCGATCACGCCGCCGACGTTCTTGAACTGGCCGGCGACGAAGACGTTGCCGTCGGGGGCCTGGAGCAGGGCGGTGACCTTGCCGTTGAGGGCGGGGGTGAAGGTGGTGTCGATCTCGCCCTTGGCCTTGGTGTAGGCGAAGAGGTTGGGCCGGGTGAAGACCTCGGGCTTGCTCCACCGCTTGACCTGGGTGAACTTGCCGCCCACGAGGACCCGGGTGCCGAGGTCGAGGACCGCCTCGGTCTGGCCGTCGAGCACGTGGGGCGTGGTGTCGACCGGGTTGGCGTTGACCACCACCGGGTGGGTCACGCTCGTCTGGGCGGCACCGGCGGGCGGGGTGCCCACGGTGGCGCCGAGGGCCAGGGCTCCGGCGAGGGCGCTGGCGATGATCTTGGGAAGGGTCTTCATCGGTGTCTCCTCCGTGGCCGGTCTTGGGTCCCGACCACGTTCTGTGACGAACTTTGGCATACGACCACTGTCCGTGTCCAGAGAAATCTCACAGAAAGTGGGAGTACTCGCGCTCACAGCGACGGAACGTAGGGGCGCGGCCACGACTCGTCGCCGGGGTCGCCGACGCGGTGGAATGGACGTCGGATCCGCCATGCCCCTGCCCACCACCCCCTCCGACGTCGAGCGCTCCGAGGCCGACTGGTCGCTGATGCTCCGGCGCGGGCTGATCCGGCGGTGCCCCCGCTGCGGGGGCGGGAAGCTCTTCCGCACCTGGTGGTCGATGAAGGACCGCTGCCCCCGCTGCGGCATGCGGTTCGTGCGCGAGGAGGGCTACTTCACCGGTGTGTACCTGGTGAACTTCGGCGTCGTCCTCGCCGTGCTGTTCGTCCTGTGCATGGGCGTGGCCGTCTGGCTGGGCAGCCACCCCGACGCCTCGGTGGTGCCCTTCCTCGTCGTCGGCACCGCCATCGCCGTGGTCGTGCCCATCGCCTTCTACCCCTTCGCCCGGACGATCTGGGCGGCGCTCGACCTGGCCATGACCCCGATGGAGCTCGACGAGATCCTCGAGGCCTCGCAGGTCGGCGACGAGGACGAGGACGGGGAGGCCTGACCCCGTCCACCCCCTGTCGCCGCGGGAGCCGCGGGTCTAACCTCTGACGGTGGCCCCCGCCCTGTCTGACGACACGCAGCGTGGCCGCCGGGGCGACGAGGGCACCGCTCTGCCGGTCGGGACGACGCTCGCCGAGGGCCGGTACCGGCTCGACGGCGTGCTCGGTCGCGGCGGCTTCGGCATCACCTACCGGGCCACCGACCTGCGCCTCGAGCGCCCGGTGGCGGTCAAGGAGCTGTTCCCCGAGGGCGCCCGCCGCACCGGCACCGCCATCGCCATCCCCCGCTACGAGGCCACCGCCTTCGCCCGGGCCCGCGAGCGGTTCCGGCGCGAGGCCACCACGCTGGCCCGGTTCGGGCACCCCAACATCGTCCGCATCTTCGCCGTGCTGGAGGAGAACGACACCGCCTACCTGGTGCTCGAGCGGCTCGAGGGGCGGACGCTGGCCGCCGAGCTGGCGGCCCGGCGGGGACCGTTCACCGAGGCCGAGGCGCTCGACGTCGCCGCCCAGGCCGCCGACGCCCTCGCCGCCATCCACCTGGCCGGGGTCCTCCACCGCGACGTCAGCCCGGCCAACCTGGTCCGCACCCCCGACGGCCGGATCGTCCTGATCGACTTCGGCCTGGCCCGGCCCTTCGCCGAGGACCGGACGACGATGATGACCCGCATCGTCACCCCGGGCTACGCCTCGCCCGAGCAGCACGAGGGCAACGGCCGGTTCTCGGCCCGGGCCGACGTGTACTCGCTGGGGGCGACGCTCCACCGCCTGCTGTCGGGCCGCACCCCGCCGGTGGCCGCCGAGCGGCTGCACCACGACACCCTCGCCCCGCTGTGGCGGGTCAACCCCACCGTGTCCCACCGGACCAGCGACGCCGTGGCCGACGCCCTCGCCCTCGACCCGGCAGCCCGGCCGGCCACCGTCGCCGTGCTCCTCGACCGCCTCGGCATCACCGTCGAGGGGCTCGGCGCCCCCGACGTCGTCGACCTCCGCGACGACCCGACCGTGGCCCCCGAGCCGCCGGCCCCCACCCCGCCCGACCCGCCCCGACCCGCCGCCGAGGACGAGCAGGACACGGCAGCGGTGGCCGACCCGGCCGACTCGCCCGACCCGCCGCCACCCGCCGCCGAGAAGGACACGGCGGCGGTGGCCGGCCCGCTGGACCCGGCCGACCCGCCGGCCCCGGCCCCCGCCGCCCCGCCCACGGAGGTCGTGCGCCCCGACCCGGCCGACCTGGCCGACCCGCCCGACCTGGCCACCGAAATCGTCCGCCCCGACCTGGCCGACCCGGCCGACCCGGCCGACCCGGCCGACCCGGCCCTGCCCACCGAGGTCGTCCGCCCCCACCTGGCCGACCCGCCGGACCTGGCCACGGAGGTCGTGCGCCCCGACCCGCCGTCGGCCCGGGTGGCCCCGGCCCTGGCCCGGACCGAGCGGGGCCCTGGGGGGCCGGGGGGCGCGGTCCTCGCCGGGGCCGGCGCCGGCGTCGGCTCCTGGGTCGTCCCCGCCCCGGTCGACGAGCCCCGGGTGCGGACCGCCCGCCCGCCCCGACCCCGGGCCGCGCGCCCGGCGCCGCTCAGCCCCGAGGAGCGGCTGGAGCTCTCCGCCGGGGCGGTGCCCGCCGGGCGCCGCTGGATCACCCTCCCGCTGGCCCTCGCCGCCGTGGCCCTGGCCAGCGCCTCGCCGGTCCCGGTGGTCGCCGTGCTCGGCCTCGGGGTGGCCCCGGCGCTGGCCACGGTGGGCGACGCCGCCCTCCAGCGCCACCGCTCCCCGGCGTGGTGGCCGCTGTGGTGGGTCCGCAACGTCGCCCTCGGCCTCGTCCGCTCGCTCGGCGCCCTGCTGGTGCTGGCCGTCGGGCTCTGCCTCTGGTTCGGCACCGACGCCTTCGACGGCCTCGCCGCCGTCGGGCCGTGGGTCCTCCGGGCCACCGGCGTGGTCGCCGGGGGGATCCTCGCCCTGTCGATCGGCCGGGGCGGCCCCGGCTTCCGCAGCCATGTCGCCCTCGACGGCCTCACCCGCCGCCTGCTCCCCGCCGGCCGACCGACCTTCCCCGCCGCCCTCCTGGTCGTGGTCTGCCTCGCCCTGGTCGCCGCCGGCCTCGCCTTCCGCCCCGAGGCCTGGCCCCTCCGCTGACGCCCACCCCCCTGCGAACTCGGTGGGATCCGTGACACCCACGTGTCACGGATCCCACCGAGTTCGGGGGGGGTCAGGTGGTGGTGGCGGCGAGGAAGGCGAGGACGTCGGCGGACTCCTCGGCCCGGCGCGACGAGGGCTTGCCCTGGCCGTGGCCGGCGCCGCGCTCGACCCGCAGGAGGACGGGGGCGCCGTCGGCGGGGGCGGCCTGCTGGAGCCGGGCCGCCATCTTGCGGGCGTGGAGCGGGTCGACGCGGGAGTCCTCGGCGCCGGTGGTGATCAGCACGGCGGGGTAGCCGGTGCCGTCGACCACGTGGTGGTACGGCGAGTACGAGAGCAACCAGGCCAGGTCCTCGGGCCGGTCGGGGTCGCCGTACTCGGGCACCCAGAGGCGGGCGATGCGGAAGCGGGGGAACCGCACCATGTCGCACAGCGGGACGGCCGAGTGCACCGCCGCGCACAGGTCGGGCCGGCGGGTCAGGACGGCGGTGACGAGCAGTCCGCCGTTGCTCCCGCCCCGGATGGCGAGGTGCTCCCGCGAGGTCCGCCCGGTCTCCACCAACCAGTCAGCGGCGGCCTCGAAGTCGGCGAAGACCTGCGGCTTGCGGGCCCGCTGGCCAGCGCGGTGCCACGCCTCGCCCTCCTCGGCGCCGCCCCGGATGCAGGCCACTGCCCACACCCCGCCGCCCTCGGCGTGGGCCACGGCGTCGGGGGAGTAGGCCGGGCTCATGGTGATGCCGAAGCCGCCGTAGCCGGTGAGGATCGTCGGGGTCGCCGGCGTGGGGTCGACGTCGGCCCGGCGCAGGCAGAACAGGGTGACCTCGGCGCCGTCGGTCGACGGGTAGCGGAGCCGGTCGACGGCGAAGGCGGCGGGGTCGACGCCCGTCGGCCGGGTGCCCCACGGCTCCAGCCCGCCGGTGCCCGACCAGCGCAGGAGCGACGGCGGCACGGCGAACGACGTGAAGACGGCGACGGCCTCGTCCCGCTCCCGGCTCCCCGACAGCCCGGCCAGCGACCCCTCCGTCGGCAGGGCGATCGGCGTGGGCGTACGAACGGTGCCTGGCACCGTTCGTACGTCGGGGCGGGGGAGGTGGACCAGCTCGGAGACGGCGGCGCGGGTGCGGGTGACCAGGAGCGAGGCGGCGGTGACGACGAGGCCCTCGACCACGGCGTCGGAGGCGGGGAGGAGGTCGACCCAGGCGGCCGGGTCGGGCCGGTCGATCGGGGCGGCGACCACCCGGCCGGTCGGGGCGTCGAGCGTGGTGGTGCCGACGAGGAGGTCGTCGACCACCCGGAGGTCGGTCAGGGCGTCGACGCCCTCGATGATCGTGGTCCACGCGCCCGTCGTGCGGTCGCACAGGTGGACGTCGGTGCGGTCCCAGCCGAGCGAGGCGTGGACGAGCAGCCAGCGGTCGTCGGGGGAGAGGCGGACGTCGGCCCACGCCGTCGGGTCGGGGAGGGCGTCCCACACCACGACGTCGTCCTCCACCGGCGCCCCGAGGTCGTGCTCGTAGACGGTGCGGTGGTAGCCGGCCTCGCCCTCGGGCACGGCGGCCGGGTCCGGGTAGCGGGTGTACAGGAAGCCCGAGCCGTCGGCCCGCCACGCCACCGAGGCGGCCCGGGTGCGGGTGATGGCGTCGGGGAGCCAGGTGCCGTCGGCGACCCGCACGACCCGCAAGGTCGACAGCTCGTCGCCCCCGGTCGAGGTGCCGACGGCGACGAGGGCGCCGTCGGGCGACGGCTGGAACCAGTCGACGGCGGCGGTGTCGTCGTCCTCGACGGCGCGGGGGTCGACCAGCTCGCGGCGCGCCGAGCCGTCGCCGCCGGCCGGGGTCACCACCAGGGTGGCCTGGTCCCGGCCACCGGCCCGCTCCAGGGTGACGACGACGTCGCCGGCCAGCGACGCGGCCAGCACCACGGGCACGTCGAGCAGGGCCCGCAGGCGGTCGCGGAGCGCGTCACGCCCGGGGAGGGCGTCGAGCACCGCCGCCGTGCGGGCCGACTGGGCGTCGTCCCACGCCCGGACGGCCGGGTCGTCGCCGTCCTCCAGGGCGCGGAAGGGGTCGGCCACCCGATGGCCGAACAGGACCTCGACCGGCCCGTCCGCCGGCGTCTCCGGCGGCGGCGGGACCGCCGGGAAGCCGCTCAGTTGCCCGGCTGGGGCTGCTGGGCCGGGGCCTCGGCCGGCTTGGCCAGGTCCGGGCCCGACGCCGGGGCGGCGGTGCCACCGAGCCCGAGCTCCGACTTGAGCTGGGCCAGGCGGGCCTGGGCCTGGGTGTTCTGGGCGGCCTGCTCGACCTCCAGCATCCGACCCTCGACCGACTGGCCCTGGAGCTCGGACATGCCCTTGGCCTGGGCGTGGCGGGCCTCGATCTTGTCCCGGATCTCGTTGAAGGTCGGGACGTCCTCGCCCACGGTGGCCGACAGCTGGGCCATGGCCGAGTTCATCTGCTCCTGCATCTTCGCCTGCTCGAGCTGGCTGAGGAGCTTCTGCTGCTCGGCCAGCTTGCGCTGGAGGAGCATGCCGTTCTGCGACACGGCCGCCTTGGCCTGATCGGAGGCCTGGGCGCCCGACAGGGCCATGGCCTTGAGCTCCTCGACCTCGCCCTCGACGGTGATCAGCTGGTTGGCGATGGTCTCGGCCGCCTGGGTGAACTCGGCGGCCCTGGTGGCGTCGCCGGCCCGGCTGGCCTCCTCGGCCATGATGATCGCCTGGCGGGCGTTGGCGTTGAGCTTCTCCAGCTGCTCCATCGCCCGCTCCAGCCGGCTCTCGGTGAGCTTCTGCTGGGCGATGACGTTGGCCGCCTGCTCGGTGAGGACGCGGTGGTTGCGCTGAGCCTCGTCGATGGCCTGCTGGAGCTGGATCTTGGGGTCGGCCTTCTCGTTGAACTTCTGGTTGGCACCGGCCGTCATGTACTTCCAGAACCGGCGCATCAGCTTGATCATGAGCCGAGTGTACGGCGGCGCAGTCGACCGTCGAGGCCGGCGTCGCGCACCACGCCGAGGGCCAGGGCGGCCCCGAGGTAGACGATCGCCCCGACGACGACGCCCACGATCAGCCCCACGGCGAGCAGCCCGTCGTCGACCGCGACGAGCCCGGCGACGACCGCCGCGACGGCCGCGGCCATGGCCCCGGCGGCGGCGAGGCAGCGGGCCAGGGTGGCCACGAAGCCCCTCAGATCGAAGCCGGCGGGGAGGCGGCGGAGCAGCACGGCGATGGCCAGCCCGGCGGCGCCGACGTAGGCGATCGAGTAGCCGACCGTCAGCCCGGTCAGCAGCGGGAACGGGATGATCAGCAGCACGGCGGCGACGACGTTGACCACGTTCTCGACGGCGTTGATCCAGAACGGCCGCTTGGTGTCCTGGGTGGCGTAGAAGGCCCGCAGGACGAAGAGGTAGACCGAGAACCCGAGGAGGCCGGGGGCGAAGCCGGCGAGGGCCCGGGCCACCGGGACGGCCTCGGCGAAGCGCCCGCCCGCCCCGAAGGCGGAGGTGTCGGGCCCGAGCGCCACGACCAGGAGGCTGAGGGTGAGGTAGCCGACGGCGGCCGGCACCATCACCGCCACCAGCAGCCGCAGGCCCTGGAGGAGCCGGGCGTGGAACTGCGGCCAGGCCTTCTGGACGAAGGCCCGGGCCAGGTCGGGTTGGAAGGTCGTCATCAGCGAGACGGCGAGGAGGCCGTGGGGGAGCTGGAAGAAGATGAACCCCACCTGGTACGTGGTGAAGGTCCCGGTGTCCTCGTTGGCCAGCACGACGACCGTCTGGGCCGCCACCTGGTTGGCGATCACGTAGCCGAGCGTCCAGCCCGAGAGGCCGCCGGCGGCCCGGACGGCGGGGTGGCGCAGCGACGGCCGGAAGCGGATGCGGACCCCGGCCCGGCGGAGGGCGGGCAGCAGCGAGATGGCCATGGCGGCGATGCCGCTCGTCGTGCCCAGCCCGAGCAGCAGCATCAGGCCGGTGTCGTCGTCGGCCCGGGCGATCGTCGGGCTGCCGCTGCCCATCCGGGCGGCCACGACGAGCACCGTCACCACGATCACGTTGTTGAGCACCGGCGCCCAGGCGGCGGCGAAGAAGCGACGGCGGGCGTTGAGCAGCGCCGAGCCCAGGGCCATGCACCCGTAGAAGAAGACCTGGGGCACGAACAGCACGCTCAGGGTGATGCCGACCCGGAGGTACTGGGCCTGGTCGACGTCGGTGTCGAGGTTGCGGGCGTAGAGCCACAGCAGGGCGGGCGCCACCACGAAGGCGACGAGGGTCAGCCCGACCAGGGCGACGACGGTGGTCGAGACCACGGCGCTGGTGGCGGCCTCGTCGTCGTCCTCCAGGTGCTGGGTGAAGAGGGGGACGAGGGTGGCGGTCAGGATCCCGCCCAGGATCAGCTCGTAGACGATGTTGGGCGTGTTGTTGGCCTGGAGGTAGACGTCGCGGAGGCTGGTGGCCAGCCCGTAGACGGCGAGGAGGCGGGCCACGCCGGTGACCCGGGAGAGGGCGGTGCCGGCCGCCACCACCAGGTTGTCCTTGAGCAGCCGGCGGCCGCCGGCCCGGGCGACCGGCGCGTCCTCGGCCTCGACCTCGGCCCGGTCCTCGGGCCCGGCGTCGACGGGCGCGGGGGCCGGCGTCGGGTCCGGGGTGGCGGCGGAGCCCCGGGGCATGCGGGGTGGGGGCGGGCCGATCCGGGGCGTGCCGGGGGCTTTGGCCGGCGCCGGGGTGGGGGGGAGGTCGATGCGGACCGTCGGCGAGTCGAGCACCGCGGGGGCGGGCCGGGGCTCGGCCACCCGGCGGCGCTGGGCCGGCGGGGGCGGGGCGCCGACGGTGAACACCGGGGTCCCGATCAGCCCGGTGTCGGAGCCCTCGGCGGCGGCGGTGAGGCCGCGCTGGCGGGCGGCCTCGATCCGGGCCCCGAGGTCGGCGACGTCGCCCAGCACCTCGGACCAGTGCGGCCGCCCCTCGGCGTCGGTGGAGCGGTCGGTCACGCCGACGGGCTCCCCGGGTCGGGCATCGGCACCGGTCGCCCGCCGGCGGCGCCGGCCTCCTCCAGGGCGCTGCGCAGCGCCTCCATCTCGCCGACGATCCCGTCGACCTCGCCGTCGACCTGCGAGGCGTGGGCGGCGTCGGCGCTGCCGCTCGACAGCTCGATGGCCCGGGTCACCGCCTCGTCGAGCCGGGCGTCGAGCAGCCGCAGGGTGCTGACCGTGTCGGCGATGACGGCGTCCATCCGCTCGGCCGACCCGAGCTGGGCCCGCAGCGCCTCGATCGTCCGGGCGGCGCGGGGGTCCTGCGCCGAGCCGGCGATCCGCTCGGCCTCGGCCAGCTCGCCGGCGATGCCGGCGGCGTCGATGCCGGCCCGGGCCGCGGTCAGGTTGTGGCCCCGGCGGGCGACCCGCCAGGTCTCGGCCACGCCGTCGTCGAGCCGGGCGCCGATCTCGTCGAGTCGCGACCGCACGGGGCCCCGGTCCATCGTCCGCACCGCCTCGTCGAAGCGGCGCCGGGCGGCCTGGGCGTCGAGCACGAAGCGTCGCCACGGCTCGCCCACGGCCGAGGCGTCGATGCGGGGGGCGTCGTCCCGGGGGACGGCGGCCAGCACCCGCCCGCCGTAGGCCAGGCCGCCGGCCACGATCCCGGCGAGCACGCCGAGCGGCAGGCTCAGGGGGGCGGTGGCCACGATGCCGACCGCCGCGGCCCCGCCGGCCAGCAGGATCGAGCTCGGGGCGGTGACGGCGCGGGCGACCGGCGGGGTCCAGAACCGGTCGCGGAAGGAGGCCACGTCAGAAGTTGCTGACCACGGCCGCGAAGACCCGGTCGATGGTGGCGGGGTCGCTGGCGTCGTAGAGGGTCGAGTTGCTGGCCTCGGCGATGCGGCGGAGCGTCGCCGTGTCGGCGCTGTCGCCGTAGGCGATCGGGAAGATGCGGATCGGCTTGGCCAGCTCGCTCGACGTGCTCTCGCGCAGGCTGGCGATCAGCTCGTCGAGCTGCTCGTCGTCGTCGGAGGAGTCGAGGTCCTCGTTGACCCCGTCACTCAGGACGACGACGGCGTTGATGCGGTTGGGGTCGTAGGCCTCGACGGCCTCGTCGAAGGTGGCCTGCGTGACCTCGTAGAGCGGGGTGCCCTCGCGGGGCAGCTGGGCCTCGATCTCCCGGCGCAGCCGCTCGCGGTTCTCGGCGATCGGCTCGGGCGGGGCCAGGTCGACGAACGAGGCGCTGCCGTCGCCGAGGCCGGTGGTGAAGATCCGCAGGCCGACCTCGTCGTCGTCCTTGAACTGGTCGAGGGCGGTGATCGCCGCCGCCTTGGCCAGCTCCAGCTTGGACTCGGCGATGCCGGGGCCGGCGGCGTCGCCCATCGAGCCCGAGACGTCGAGGACGATCGTGACCCGGGCGCTCTTGCGCTGCTCGGACCAGCGGTCGAGCAGCTCGACGAGGACGTCGGGCGCCGGCGTCTCCAGCAGGGTGGCCGGCTGGTCGGGGTCGACACCGAGGTCGGCGCTGATCGGGTCGGCCAGGGCCACGTCGGGGTTGCCGGGGCGGAACCCGAACTCGAGCACCTTGGCCTGGTTCTCGGGCGACTTGACGAAGTCCTCGAAGACCCCGGCGGCCAGCCGCTCCTCGTCGCTGACCCACTCGGCGTCGAGGACGATGAACGGGTTGTCCGAGTAGATCGTGCCCTCTTCGGGGTAGATGGCGACCAGCGGCGTGTCGGGCGGGGTGGGCTGCTCGCCGGGGTCGAGGTTCCCGTCGGGGTTGCCCCGGTTGTAGTCGATCACCGACTTCTCCTCGACGGCCACGGCCGAGACGTAGGTCAGCGACGTGCCCCGGGCGTCGGTGCGGTACCAGTTGTTGAGGAAGGTCAGCGTCGTGTCGCCGTAGTGGACGACGGCCGACTCGACGGCCCGGGCGCTCTCCTCGACCCCGGGGGCGGCGAGGTCCTCGCGGGACAGGCCCTCGGTGGTGCCGACCGAGGCGTACGCCTGGGCGATCAGCGCCGACAGCCCGCTGGTCGAGAAGTTGGGGTTGGTCTTGCCGAGGCGGAACGGGCCCCACTCGGGGTGGCCGAAGGCGGCCCAGCCCTGCGGGTCCTGGGCCAGGCGGATCAGGTCGGCCCAGCCCACCGGCTCCTCGGGGTAGCCGAGGGCGTCGGCCATCGGCTGGGGCATGGCGATGACGAGCGGCGTCTGCATGAAGGGGTCGGCGTCGCCGACGATGGCGTCGCGGCCGTCGGCGGTGCGGCGCTGGTTGACGATGGCGCCCCACGACGACGCCGCCGGCGACCACACCACCGGGCGGGGACCCTCGGCCTCCTCGTCCCACTCGGTCGAGAGCAGGTCGGCGGCGAGGCCCGAGGCCTTGACCTGCGGCCGGGCGAAGGCGCACCGGCCCCCCTCCAGCTCGGCGGCGTCGGAGCCGTTGAAGTCGCGGGCCAGCTCGGTCATCAGCGTGGCCTTCTCCGACGAGACGGCCAGGTCGACCACGACGCAGTCCCCGGGGTCGCCGAGGTCGGCGGTGCCGTCGTCGCCGTCGCGCACCGAGGCGCTCGGGCCGTCGTCGCCGCCCGAGCAGGCGGTGGCGCCGACGGTGAGGAGGGCGACGGCCACCCCGGCCGCCAGTCGCAGACGTGTCCTCATCGACCCAGCTCCTCTCGCAGTGCGTAGATCAGACCGGGGTTGTCGGGCAGCCCGGTGGTGGGCCCCGCCTCGCCCGTCCAGCCCGCCTCGTCGAGGGCCTCCTGCACAGTCTGACCGCTGGCGACCTCCTGGAGGGCGGCGACGGCCCCGTCCCCCCGCTCCGACAGCCCCACCAGCACCACGCCCACGGCCACCGTCGGCTCCACCGGCAGCACGCGCAGCCCGCGCTCCTGGCCTCGGATCTTCCTCGCCTGCACCCGGGCGAGGCCCTCGATGGTGACGGCGGCCGAGCTCACACCCGGGCTGAAGAGGCTCGCCGTCTGGGCCGCCGTGGTCGTCCCGGCCTCCCTCGGGCTGTCCCCCAGGAGGTCGCGGAGGAGGTCGGCCTCGGAGGTGTCGAGGAAGCTGCGGTCGAGGTCCGGCCCGCCCGCCAGGCCGGTGGCGCCTGCGGCCCGGGCCAGGATCCCGAGGGCGGTGTCGGCCGACGGCACGGCCACGCCGTTGCGGGTGGCCTGCGCCGGGTCGGCCAGGCAGGTCCACGCGACGGTGTCGCCCTCGCAGGGCTGGTCGGGGAGCGCGAGCAGGGCGAGGGGGGAGGAGGCCACCGGCACGGGGTCGCCCTGGACCAGCAGGGGGAGGTCCTCCTCATCGAGGGCCACGTCGAGCACGCCGGGGACGCCGTCGAGGGTCAGCCAGGCGTCCCAGTCGGCGTCGGCGGCGACGGCCCGCTCGATCACCTCGCCGGCCGGGAGGACCTCGACCTCGGCGCCGGCGGCGTCGGCCAGCGCGGCGCAGGCCTCCTCGCCCACGTCCTCGTCGCACACGAGGCGGACGGGCGCTCCGTCGCCGTCCCCGGGGGCGCCGTGGCGCCGGTCGCCGGTGCCGGCCCGGTCGTCGCCGCCGTCGTCGCCGGCCAGGGCGCCCCGCACCACGAAGGCCCCCGCGACCAGGGCGATCGCGGCGAGGGCGGCGAGGAGGCGGGCCAGCCGGGGCGGCATCGCCCGCACGGTAGTGGGCCCGCTCAGGAGCGCCGGATCGTCGAGTCGGCGGCGTCGTCGAGGTCGGGGATGTCGGCCGCGACCAGGGTGGTGAGGTCGTCGTCGGTGGGCGACTCGATCCCCACCACCCGGCCGGCGTGGCGGGCGACCGAGGCCTCGAACAGGTTGCGGGCCACCCGGCCGTTGCCGAAGCCCTTGTCGCGGGGCTGGGCGTCGAACCAGGCCCGGAGCTTGGCCTCGGCCTCGTCGTCGGTGTGGTAGCCGCTGCGCTCGCCCATCGAGGCGAAGATGGCCAGCAGGTCGTCGGTCGAGTAGTCGTCGAACAGGATCGTCTTGGGGAACCGCGACCGCAGCCCGGGGTTGGCGTCGATGAAGTCGGCCATCTCGTCGGGGTAGCCGGCGACGATGACCACGACCCGGTCGCGGCGGTCCTCGACCAGCTTGACGATCGTGTCGATCGCCTCCCGTCCGAAGTCGTTGCCGCCGCCTCGCACGAGGGCGTAGGCCTCGTCGATCAGCACGACGCCCTCGTCGGCCCGGTCGAAGACCTCGACCACCTTGGTCGCCGTCTGGCCGACGAAGCCGGCGACCAGCCCGCTGCGATCGGTCTCGACCAGGTGGCCCCGCTCGACCACCCCGAGGGTGCGGTAGATCTGGGCCAGCAGGCGGGCGACGGTGGTCTTGCCCGTGCCCGGGTTGCCGGCGAAGACGAGGTGCCGGCTCTGGTCGACCACCGGCAGGTCGCGCTCGGCCCGCAGGTTCTGCACCCGGATCAGGTCGGCGACCAGCTTGACCTCGGCCTTGACCCCCTCCAGCCCGACCAGGGCGTCGAGCTCCTCCATCAGCTCCTCGATGGGCCGGGGCGGCGGCAGGTCGGGCTCCTCGGCCTCGGCCGGGTCGGGGACGCCGGGGGCGGAGGTCGCCGGGTGGCCGACCGCCCCGGCCCGGGCCATCGTCGCCCGGAACCGCTCGATGGCCCGCAGCTCGTCCTCGGTGGTGTAGGGGTCGATGGCGGCCACGGCGAAGGCGATCGCCACCGCCCGGTCGTGGTACGTGCGGGCGTGGGTGGTGCCGTGGCGGGCGTCGTAGCGGGCCAGCAGGTCGAGCAGCGTCGACGGGGTGTCGAGCCACGCCGCCCGGCCGACCACCAGGTCCGACCGGCGCAGGTCGTCGGGGCTGGCCTTGAGGAGGTCGCCGCCGAGCCGGGGGCCGAAGACGACGAGGAGCGACCACAGCTCGGTGTCGGTGCGGATGCCGTCGCAGTCGACGATGGCGGCGGCGATCGCCAGCGCCTCGCGGGTCACGTCGCCGGCCAGGGCGTCGCGGTCGACCCCGGCCACGGTGCCGGCCAGCGACCGGACGACCGGCGTCAGCGCCGACTCGAAGGCGGCGACGGCGGCCTCCAGCCCGGGGTCGGCGATCACCGCCCCTCCGGCGGCTGCGGGTCGCGCCACATCAGGGTCAGCGGCGGGGCGCCGCCAGGGGTGATCACGCCGGTCGTGCGGAACCCGTGGCGCTCGTAGAAGGGGACGTTCTCGGGCTTGGACGACTCCAGGTAGGCGCCGGTGCCGTCGAGGTCGCAGCGCTCCAGCACGGGCCGGAGGAGGGCCGAGCCGACGCCCCGGCCCTGGTGGTCGGGGTGGGTGCCGAGGATGGCGAGGTACCAGTGGTCGTCGCCGCGGGGGTGGGCCCGCTCGCTGGCCCGGAGCACCCCGATGCCCCGGCGGGCGCCGGCCGGCCCGCAGAGCCGGAACATCGGCCACATCACCTGGAGGGCGTCGGCCACCGTGCCCCGCCAGGTGCCGGGCGGGGCCCAGAGGGCGGCGCCGGCCCGGTCGTCGGTCGTGTAGGTGTGCCCGTAGCGGAGCTTGACCGCCACCTCGGGCCCGAAGGCGTCGGCGGCCCGGGCCTGCCAGCGGGCCGGGTCGCCACCGGTGATGAAGCGCCACACCGGGTCGGTGGCGAAGGCCGCCGCCAGGGCGGTGGCGAGGGCGGGCACGTCCGCCCGGGTGGCGTTGCGAGCCCGGAGCACCGGCTGATCTTGCCAGCCGGGCACCGACCCCCCTCGAAACGGCGATCCCCGTGAACCGTGGAGGGCCATGGGGATCGCCATTTCGACGGCCGGTAGCCTTGCCCCGGTGAGCGAGCACACCGATCCCATGGCCGAGCTGGGGCGACGGGCGAAGGCGGCGTCCCGCATCGTGGCCCGGTCCTCGACGGCGCAGCGCAACGCCGCCCTCGAGGCCGCCGCCGACCTCCTCGTGGCCCGCACCGACGAGGTGCTGGAGGCCAACGCCGCCGACGTCGCCGCCGCCACCGAGGCCGGCACGACGACCACCGTGATCGACCGGCTCCGGCTCGACCCCCGGCGCATCGAGGCCATGGCCGGCGGGCTCCGCCAGGTCGCCGCCCTGCCCGACCCGGTGGGCGAGGTGCTCGACGGCTGGGTCCGTCCCAACGGCCTGCGCATCTCCCGGGTCCGGGTCCCGCTCGGCGTGGTGGCGATCATCTACGAGAACCGCCCCAACGTCACCAGCGACGCCGCCGGGCTCTGCCTCAAGTCGGCCAACGCGGCCTTCCTCCGGGGCAGCTCGGGCGCCATCCGCTCCAACACGGCGGTGGCCGCCGTCCTCCGCGAGGCCTACGAGAAGGTCGACCTCCCGGCCGACGCCCTCGTCCTCGTGCCCGACACCAGCCGGGAGGCGGCCGTCGCCTTCATGCAGCAGCGCGACAGCATCGACGTGCTGATCCCCCGGGGCGGGCCGAGCCTGATCCGCTCGATCCTCGACAACGCCACCGTTCCCTACGTGATCGACGGCGATGGCAACTGCCACGTCTACGTCGACGCCCGCGCCGATCTCGACATGGCCCGGGCGATCATCGTCAACGGCAAGACCCAGCGGCCCTCGGTGTGCAACGCCACCGAGACGGTCCTCGTCCACGAGGCGGTGGCCGACGCCTTCCTGCCCACGCTGGCCGAGGCCCTCGACGGCGTCGAGCTGGTCGGCGACGAGCGCACCCGGGCCCTGGTCCCGGCGGCCGGGGAGGCGGGGGAGGACGACTGGGCGTCGGAGTTCCTCGACCTCAAGCTGGCCGTCCGGGTGGTGCCCTCGATCGACGCCGCCATCGACCACGTCACCCGCTACGGCAGCGGCCACTCCGAGGCCATCGTCACCGCCGACCTCGCCGCCGCCGACCGCTTCACCGCCGAGGTCGACGCCGCCGCCGTCCTCGTCAACGCCTCGACCCGCTTCGTCGACGGCGAGGAGTTCGGCTTCGGGGCCGAGATCGGCATCTCGACCCAGAAGCTCCACGCCCGGGGCCCGATGGGCCTCCGCGAGCTGACGACGGCCAAGTACGTCGTCCGCGGCGACGGCCAGACCCGCGGCTAGACCGCCTCAAGGTGCCAGGCACCTTGAGGCGGTACGTCAGGCGGCCGGGCGGGCGGGTCGGCCCCGGCGCGACGCTGGGACGGGCGCCGCACCGGGGCGAGCAACGGCGCGGTCGACGAGGACCCCCTCGTGGCCGCACCAGCAGGTGAAGTGGATCTCGGTGGCGCCGTCCCGCAGCTCGATCGAGCGGATCCGACGGGTGGTGAGCAGGACCTCGCGGCCCTCGGCGTTGCAGTGGGCGCTGAACATGGGTCCATCGTCCGCCCTGCCGCCCCTCGCGACGAGTGGCAGGAACGACGTTGCCCGCATGATTCCTGTCAGCCGGCCAGCTCGGTGGCGAAGCGGGTGCGGTACTGCGTGGGGGAGGTGCCGACGACCCGGGCGAAGTGGGTCCGCAGCCCCGCCGCGGTGCCGAAGCCGCACAGCTGGGCGATCCGCTCGACGGGCAGGTCGGTGGTCTCCAGCAGCATCCGGGCCCGGGCCACCCGCTGGGTGAGCAGCCACTGGAGCGGCGTCGTCCCCGTGGTGGCGACGAAGCGGCGGGCGAAGGTGCGGGGCGAGAGCGTCGCCCGCCGGGCCAGCTGCTCGACCGTCATCGGCTGGTCGACGTGCTGGGCCATCCACTCGAGCACCGGGCCGAGGGGGTCGTCGGTGGGGCAGTCGGGCACCGGCGTGTCGACGAACTGGGCCTGGCCGCCGTCGCGGTGGGGCGGCACGACCATCCGCCGGGCGACCCGGTTGGCGGCCTCGGCCCCGAGGTCCTCCCGCACCAGGTGGAGGCAGAGGTCGATCGCCGCCGCCGTGCCCGCCGAGGTGTAGATCGGGTGGTCCTCGACCCACAGCACCGTCGGGTCGACCGTGATCGCCGGGAACCGCTGCTCGAGCTGCTCGGCGTACATCCAGTGGGTCGTGGCCCGGCGGCCGTCGAGCAGGCCGGCCTCGGCGAGGATGAAGGCGCCCGAGCACAGCGACACGATCCGGGTGCCCCGGTCGTGGGCGTCGCGCACGGCGCCGACCAGCTCGGGGTCGACCATGACCTCGCCCTGCCGCGACACGCTGGCCACCGGGATCGGTGCCACCACGAGGGTGTCGGCCCCGGCCACCCGGTCGAACCCCCCGGCGGTCTGGAGCGAGACCCCGTTGCCGGCGGTCAGGGTGCCGCCGGCGGACACGACCTCGTGGACGTAGGGCCAGCCCTCGATCTCGGGCCGGAAGATGCCGAACACCTCGCACGGCACGGCCAGCTCGAACAGCGACACCCGGGGCCCGGCCAGCGTCACGACGCGATGGGTCATGTCCGGAACCTAGCGAGCCACCCCGTTCCTGCCAGCCCGGTTCCTGCCACCGACCGCGCCGATGCCGAACTTCGGACGAAACCCGCCGCATGCGGCGGGGTCCCGTCCAAGGTTGGAGGGCAACCGGGTTGACCGTCTGGTCAAGCCCGCCGGTACGCTGCCGCGAGGGTCGACATCGCCGCTGAGCCCCGGTTCGAGTCCGTCGACGCGGTCCGGGACGGACTGCGCGACGCCACCTACCTCGCCGACGAGGGGATCGCGGGCATCGTCTACCTGGCCGACCGGCTGGGCAAGCCGATCCTGGTCGAGGGGCCGGCCGGCACGGGCAAGACCCAGCTGGCCAAGTCGACCGCCGAGCTGCTCGGCGCCCGCCTGATCCGCCTCCAGTGCTACGAGGGGCTCGACGAGGCCAAGGCCCTCTACGAGTGGAACTACAAGAAGCAGCTGCTCCGCATCCAGGCCGAGCGCACCGACGACTCGACGTGGGACGAGGTCGAGGAGGACATCTTCTCCGACGAGTTCCTGCTCCAGCGGCCGCTGCTGGAGGCGATCCGCTCCGACGACCCAGTCGTCCTGCTGATCGACGAGGTCGACCGCGTCGAGGTCGAGACCGAGGCCCTGCTGCTGGAGATCCTCTCCGAGTACCAGGTGTCGATCCCCGAGCTGGGCACGATCACGGCCAAGCAGATCCCGCTGGTGTTCCTCACCTCGAACGCCACCCGCGAGCTGTCCGAGGCCCTCAAGCGCCGCTGCCTCTACCTCCACGTCGACTACCCCGACATGGAGCGCGAGAAGGAGATCGTCCTGGCCAAGGTGCCGGACATCACCGAGGCGCTGGCCGACCAGGTCGCCCGGATCGTCCGCTCGATCCGCCAGCTGGAGCTGAAGAAGGCGCCGTCGGTGTCCGAGACCCTCGACTGGGCGAAGACGCTGATGCTGCTCGGCGTCACCGAGGTCGACTCCGAGACCGCCACCAAGACGGCCAACATCCTGCTCAAGTACCAGACCGACATCGCCAAGGCGGTCCGGGAGCTGGCCAGCGACCAGTCGGCCGCCAGGGCCTTCGCCCCCGGCCCCAAGTAAGCCCGTGACGCCGCCGGCCGGTCCCGCCCTGGAGCAGGCCTCAGGGCAGGCGCTGCTCCAGCTGCTCTCGGGCTTCATCGTCGAGCTGCGCGAGGCCGGCCTGCCGGTCAGCCTGACCGAGAACCTCGACGCCCTCGAGGCGGTCAAGCACATCCCGCTGGAGGACCGCAGCGCCTTCAAGTACGCCCTCGGCGCCACGCTGGTGAAGTCGGCGGCCCACTGGCGCGCCTTCGAGACGGTCTTCGAGGTCTACTTCTCGCTGCGGGGCGCGGCCCACGCCATCGACGACGACAGCGCCCTCGACGCCGGCGAGCTCGACCCCGACGAGGTCGACGGCCTCGGCGACGGGCAGGGCGACGGCGAGGGCAAGGGCGGCGGGGGAGGGGGCGAGCAGCTCACCCCCGAGGAGCTGGCCCAGATGCTGTACCAGGCGCTGCTCCAGGGGAACGACGCCCTGCTGCGGGCGCTGGCCCGCCAGGCCGTCAAGCGCTACGCCGGGATGGAGCCGGGTCGGCCCGTCGGCGGCACGTACTACCTGTACCGCACGCTGCGGAACCTCGACCTCGACAACATCCTCGACAAGCTGATGGACCAGGCCCGCCAGCAGGCGCAGGAGGCGGGCCAGGACCTCACCGCCCTCGAGGAGCGGCTGGAGAAGGACGAGTTCCAGAACCGGATCGACCAGCTGAAGCGCGAGGTCGAGGCCGAGATCCGGCGCCGGCTGGTGGCCGACCGGGGCGTCGAGGCCATGGCCCGCACCCTCCGCAAGCCGCTGCCGGAGGACGTCGACTTCATGCACGCCAGCCGGGAGGAGATGGCCAACCTCCGC
>DASTYI010000102.1:0-30985 GCA_035765045.1 Iamia sp.
ACGGCACGCTGCTGGCCGTGGCCATGAAGGACCACCAGGTCCTGCGGGTGGCCGACGACGGGACCACGTCGGTCCACGCCGACCTCGGTGGCATCGGCGTGACCGGCCCGCTCAACGACATGGTCGTGTCGGCCACCGGCCACGCCTACGTGGGCAGCTTCGGCTTCGACCTGATGGGCGGCCAGGACCCGCAGCCCTCGCCCATCTACCTGGTCTCGCCCGACGGCGACGTGTCGATCGGGGCCGAGGGGCTCCACTTCCCCAACGGGTCCGTGATCACGGAGGACGGTACGACGCTGATCGTGGGCGAGACGATGGGCTGCCGCTACACCGCCTTCACCATCGGGGCGGACGGGACGCTGTCGGACCGGCGGGTCCACGCCCAGATCGCCCCCACCCCGCCGATGGGCACCTTCGCCGAGACCCTCGGCGCCGTGACCGTCGGCCCCGACGGCTGCGGGCTCGACGCCGAGGGCCACATCTGGTGCGCCGACGCCATCGGGGCCCGGGTCATTCGGGTCGCCCCCGGCGGCGAGATCGTCGACGAGATCCCGGCCCCCGAGGGCCAGGGCGCCTTCGCCTGCATGCTCGGCGGCGACGACGGCCGCACCCTCCTGGTCTGCCTCGCCCCCGACTTCTTCGAGCACGCCCGCAGCGCCGCCCGCGAGGCCGTCCTCGCCACCACCACCGTCGACGTCCCCCACGCCGGCCGCCCCTAGGCGCGGTCGGGGCCGGGGGGGAGGAGGGCGCGGTCGATCTGGCCGGTGCGCCAGAAGCGGGTGCGGCGGGCGGGGTCGGAGAGGCCGAAGGCCTGGTAGCACCACCAGCAGGCGGCGGCGCCGAGCGCTTCGAGCAGGAGGATGACGACGAGCGGGCGGTCGAGCTCGGGCAGGCCGCCGCCCCCCAGGTCGAGGCCGAGGAAGGGCCACCAGAACAGCTCGGCCCGGGTGAAGGCGCCGTCGAGCACCAGGTGGAGGAAGAGCCCGATCGGGATCCCCAACCAGCGCCGGCGGACCAGCCGTCGCCCCCGGGTGACCGCCATGACCAGGCCGAGGGCCCCGACCGCGCCCAGCAGGGTGTGGAGCACCCGGGGGCCGCCGGTCAGCGCCTCGACGAGGGGCAGGAGCGCCCCGACGGCCACCATCCGGTGGTCGGCCATGGGGCTGCGGAACACCATCCAGACGATGGCCACCGCCGGCCCGACGAACCAGAGGACCACGTCAGCGGACGAGGAGGCGACCGCAGTCCTCGCAGTGGATGCGGGCGTCGGGCGGCAGGGCCCGGATGCGGTCGAGCTCCATGGCCGAGAGCTTCATGTGGCAGCCCTGGCAGGTGCCGTGCTCCAGCCGGGCGACGCCGATCCCGGCCCGCTTCGACCGCAGCGTCTCGTACTCCTCGAGCAGCTCGGCCGGCACCGCCTCGGCGGCCATGGCCCGGGCGGCCGCCTCGGCCTCCAGCTCGGCGTCGATCTCGGCCTCGGCCACGGTGATCCGCTGGAGCAGCGCCTCGGCCTGGGCGGCGAGGGCGTCGCGCTGGCCGGCCAGGGTGGTGGCCTGCTCGTCGAGCGGGTCGCGCTCGACCATCAGCTCCAGCTCGGCGTCCTCCAGGTCGCCGATGCGCCGGGCCAGCGAGGCGATCTCGTCCTGGAGGGCCTGGAGCTCGCGGGCCCCGGAGACGGCCCCGCCGTAGAGGGCCTTGTCGGCCTGCGCCGACTTCTCCTTCAGCGTCGCCACCTCGTCGTCGATCCGGGCCTGCTCGCGCTCGAGGCGGTGGCGCTCGGCGTCGACCGTGGCCAGCTCGTCGACCAGCGCCTTGTGGGCCACGGCGACCTGCTCGGCCTCGGCCCGCTCGGGCAGCCCCTGGCGGCGGGTGCGCAGCTGGGTGGCGCGGAGGTCGTGGCCCTGGACGACGAGCAGCTGCTCCATGGGATCGGTCATCGTCGGGGGAACCTAGGCGCTCGCTCGCCGGTCATCGACCGCCGTCGAAGTCGAAGTCGTCATCGTCGTCATCGCCCGCCGTCTCCCCGTCGGGCCCGACGATGCTGCCGCGCGGGCAGCGCCGCTCCTCGAACTCGAGGCACAGGCGCTCGACCCGGTCGGTGCGCGGGGCCGGCTTGATGAACTCCTCGACCGGGACGCCCCGCAGCGCCTCGCGCATGAAGGCCCCCCAGGTCCGGGCCGGGATGGCGCCACCGGTGACCGAGGTGCCGACCTCCTGGAGCGGGAGGTTGTCCGAGGTGCTGCCGATCCACACCGAGGTCGAGAGCTGCGGCGTGTAGCCGACGAACCAGACGTCGCTCGGGCCGTTGGTGGTGCCCGTCTTGCCCGCCGCCGGCTGGGCCCCGATGCGGGCGTTGGTGCCCGTCCCGCTCTCGACGTTCTGGCGGAGGACGTCGGTGACCGTGCGGGCCACCTGCTCGGGCAGCACCCGCTCGGGCGCCGGCTCGTGGGCGAAGAGGACGTCGCCGTCGACGTCCTCCACCCGCTCGATGAGGTACGCCGGGTTGCGGACGCCGTCGTTGGCCAGCACCGAGTAGGCGGCGGCCATGTCGAGCGGCGAGATGCCGTCGGTGCCGAGCGCCATCGAGGCGTTCTGGGGCTGGAGCGGCGAGGTGACCCCCATGCGCCGGGCCAGCTCGGCGACCCGCTCGGGGCCGACGATCTGGTTGAGCCGCAGGAAGGCGCAGTTCGACGAGCGGAGCGTCTGCGAGGTCAGCGAGCCGGTGCCGCCCCGGCCGCCGCCGAAGTTCCCGGGCAGGTCGTCCTCGGGGTAGCCGGGGATCTTGCAGGGGCCCGAGCCGTCGATGAGGTCGTCGGGCGAGAGGCCCTGGAGGATGGCCTCGGCCAGAACGAAGGTCTTGAACGTCGAGCCGACCGAGCGCTTGGCGGACAGCGAGAGGTCGAACTGGTAGCGCTCGAAGCCGGGCCCGCCGACGAGGAACCGCACCGCCCCGGTCCGGGGCTCGACCCCGGCCATCGCCGCCGTGCCGATGCGCCGGGCCCCGTTGGGCGCCGAGGCCAGGGTGAAGGTGCCGTCGCCGTTGTGCTTGGGCAGCGTCTCGTTCCGGGCCACCTGGGCCTGGAAGTACATGGCCTGGTCGAAGGTCGTGTACACCCGCAGGCCACCGCCGTAGAGGGTGCGGTAGCGGGCCGTCGGGGTGTCGCCCAGGCGGGGGTCGTCGAGCAGCTGCTGCTTGACCGCCTCGAGGAAGTAGTCGTCGGGCTGCTGGGGCAGGTTGGGCTCGGTGGGCAGCGGCGTGAACTTGCTGGCGTCGCGCTCGAGCTCGGTGATCCGGCCGGTGGCGTAGAGCGAGTCGAGCACGGTGGCCCGGCGGGCGATCGTCTGCGACTGGCCCCGGAACGGGTCGCAGGAGACCGGGCAGCGGATGATCCCGGCGAGCATCGCCCCCTCGGCCCACCCCAGCTCGGAGACCTCCTTGCCGAAGTAGACCTGCGCCGCGGCCTGGACGCCGTAGGCCCCCGACCCGAGGTAGATCGTGTTGAGGTAGCGCTCGAGGATCTCGTCCTTGGTGTACTGCTCCTCCAGCTCGACGGCGAGGACGGCCTCGCGGATCTTGCGGGCGAAGTCCTGCTCGCCGCCGACGATGGCGTTCTTCACCACCTGCTGGGTGATCGTCGAGCCGCCCTGGGCCACGTCGCCGCTCTCGATGTTGGCAGTGAGGGCGCGGGCGATCGAGCGGGCGTTGACCCCCTGGTGGCTGTAGAACGACGAGTCCTCGGCGGCCAGCACCGAGTCGATGACCGTCCGGGGCACGTCCTCGATGCGGACCTGCTCGCGGTTCTCCTCCGAGACGAAGGTGGCCATCTGGTTGCCGAACCGGTCGTAGACGTAGGACCGCTCCGACAGCGGCTCGAGGGTGACCGGGGGAAGGTCGAAGCTGTGGGCCTTGGTGATCTCCGAGACCTTGGGGGCGGCGACGAAGAGCGCCGCGGTGAGGGTCACGACCCCGACGACGACGATGCCGCCGAGGCGGATCACCCGCCCCACGTTGACCAGGACCGCGTCCCTCAGCTTCCTCAACACGCAGGGAGGAGGCTAGTGGGCGGTAGGTTCCGCGCCATGGCCCACGCTCGCCCCTTCCGCTTCGGCGTCCAGCTCAGCACCGCCCCCGACGCCACCTCGTGGGCGGGGCTCGCCCGCCAGGCCGAGGACCTCGGCTACTCGACGTTGTTCATGCCCGACCACTTCGGCGACCAGCTCTCCCCCACCGTCGCCCTCCAGGCCGCCGCCGACGCCACCACCACCCTCCGGGTCGGCGCCCTCGTCTACGACAACGACTACCGCCACCCCGTCGTGCTGGCCAAGGACGCCGCCACCATCGACGTCCTCTCGGGCGGGCGGATGGAGCTGGGCCTCGGCGCCGGCTGGATGACCTCCGACTACGTGCAGTCGGGCATCCCCATGGACGAGCCCAAGGTCCGGGTCGACCGCATGGTCGAGGCCGTCGCCGTGCTCAAGGGCGCCTTCGCCGACGGCTCCTTCTCCCACCAGGGCGAGCACTACACGATCTCGGGCTACGACGGCCTGCCCAAGCCGGTCCAGAAGCCGCACCCGCCCCTCCTGATCGGCGGCGGGCTCAAGCGGGTCCTCTCCTTCGCCGCCCGCGAGGCCCAGATCATCGGGGTCAACCCGACGATCCCCAACGGCCAGGTCGACGCCGACGCCGCTCGCTCGGGCACCGCCGCCCTCACCGACCAGAAGCTCGAGTGGATCCGGGCGGCGGCCGGCGACCGCTTCGCCGACATCGAGCTCAACGCCCTCCACTACGCCACGATCGTCACCGACGACCGGCGGGGGACGATGGAGATGATGGCCCCGCTGTTCGGCATCGCCCACGAGGACCTGGAGGAGTACCCCCACGCCCTGATCGGCACGGTCGACGAGATCTGCGCCGACCTGGAGGCCCGCCGCGAGCGGTGGGGGTTCTCCTACGTCGTCGTCCAGGGCGACAGCATGGCGCCCTTCGCCCCCGTCGTCGCCCGCCTCGCCGGTTCGTGACCACCCTCCAGGACGTCGTCGACGACCAGGTCCGGGCCGGCCGGGTGCCGGGGGCGGTGGCGCTCGTGGCCGACGTGGGCACCGGGGGGGTCGAGGTCGCCACCGCCGGGGGGCGGACGATCGGCGGGTCGGCGATGACCCGGGACACGGTCTTCCGGATCGCCTCGCTGACCAAGCCGATCGTCGCCGCCGCCACCATGGCCCTGGTCGACCGGGGCCGGCTGGGGCTCGACGACCCGGTGGCCACGTGGCTCCCCGAGCTGGCCGATCCGATGGTGCTGCGGTCGGTCGACGCCCCGCTCGACGACGTCGTCCCCGCCGTGCGGCCCATCACCGTCCGCCACCTGCTCGCCTTCCAGGGCGGGCACGGCTTCCCCTCCGACTTCTCGGTGCCGGTCGTCCAGCACCTCTTCGCCGAGGGCCTCCAGGGCCCACCCCGCCCGCAGGAGTCGCTCCCGACCGACGAGTGGATCGCCGCCATGGGCCGGGTGCCGCTCGTCCACCAGCCCGGCGAGGGGTGGACCTACAACACCGGCAGCGACCTCCTCGGCGTGCTGCTGGCCCGGGCCGAGGGATCGACGCTGGCCGAGGTGCTGGACGACACCGTCCTCGGCCCGCTCGGGATGGTCGACACCGCCTTCCACGCCCGCCCCGACGCCGTCGGCCGGATGCCCACGCAGTACCGGCGGGCCGCCGCCGGCGGGTTGGAGGCCATCGACCCGCCCGACGGCCAGTGGGCCGCGCCGCCGCCCTTCCCCTCCGGCGCCGGCGGGCTGGTGTCGACCGTCGACGACTGGCTGGCCTTCGGCCGGATGCTGCTGGCCGGCGGGGCGGGGCCCGGGGGCGAGCCGGTGCTCAGCGCCGAGGCCGTCCGCCTGATGACCACCGTCCACGCCGAGGCCGAGCCCGACAGCCCGTTCCTCCAGGGCGAGGGCTGGGGCTTCGGCGGCAGCGTCGACCTCACCGAGCGCCAGCCGTGGAACGTCCCCGGTCGCTACGGCTGGACCGGTGGCACCGGCACCGCCGGCTACGTCGTCCCCTCCCGGGGCCTGGTCACCATCTGGATGGGCCAGGTCGAGATGGCCGGCCCCGACGACTTCTCGGCCCTGGCCGCCTTCCTCACCTGGGCGGCCGGACGATGACGATCTCGCCGAGGCTGGCCGCGGTGGTCGAGGCGCTGCCGCTGCGGCCGGGGCTGCGGGTGCTGGAGATCGGGTGCGGGCCGGGGGTGGCGGCGCGGGCCGTCGCCGCCCGGGTCGGGCCCGACGGCTTCGTGCTGGCCACCGATCGCTCGGCCCGGGCCGTCGAGCAGGCCCGGTCGGGGTCGGCGGCCGAGATCGCCGCGGGGCTGATGGGGGTCCGCCGGGTGGCCGCCGAGGAGATCGCCCTGGAGGACGGCGAGGCGCCCTACGACCTGGCCTTCGCCGTCCGGGTCGGCGCCTTCGACGGTCGCCACCCCGCCGCCGGCGAGCAGGCCCTCGCCCGCCTGGCCGACGTCCTCGTCCCCGGCGGCCTCCTGTGGGTCGACACCGGCGACCCGCTTCTGTCAATCCCCGTGCACCGCTGAGGTCCACGGGGGTTGACAGAACCGGTCACCAGCCGGGGAGGGCGGGGCCGGGGGCCCAGGTGGCGTGGGTGCCGCTGGAGATGCGCTGCGGGAGACGAAGCTTGCACACCGGGCCGGCGGTGACGTCGGCGGCGTCGAGCACCCAGCACTCGCTCACGTCGCGCTCGGCGTCGGTGGTCAGGGTGACGAGGTAGGCGTCGTCCTCGGCGGTGCCCCCGACCTTGGGGGCGACGCCGACCTCCGAGCAGTACACCCCGTCGGGCAGGCGGAGGCGCTGGTCGGCCCCGGTCTCGACGTCGTGGCGGACGACCCCGTCGAACAGGAACCACCCGGGCTTGCCGGTGGCGGCGTGGACGTAGCGGTGCCGCCGGCCGGCCACGTTCGGGTTGATGATCCCGAACTCGGTGTACTCGTCGCGGATGTGCTCCTCGTGGGTGGCCCCGGTGCGGAGGTCGAAGCGCCAGCGGTGCAGCCGGGTCCTCATCCAGTCGAGGGCGAGGTAGCGGAACATCCACATGTCGTCGCTGACGTCGGGCGCCGGCATCGGGGACTCCTGGTAGAAGCCCTCCAGCACGATCTCGTCGTCGTCCTCGTAGGCGTTGGTGAAGTGGAGGACGTAGGTGGGGTCGGCCTCGAACCAGCGGATGTCGTCGACCCCGCCCCGGCGGGGCAGCACGGCGAAGCGGCTGGGCTCGTCGTGGAGGGCGAGGGCGAAGTGGCCCCGCTCGAGCAGCCGGGGGTCCCAGTACATCGGGAAGGCGTTGAGGACGACGTGGTGCTCGGTGAACGCCATGTCGTGGGGCAACCGGGGCCCGGGCAGCGGCACCGGGGTGTGGTGGACGAGCCGGTTGTCGGCGTCGACCACCCCGTAGTGCAGGTACGGCGCCTCCAGGCCGTAGCTGAAGAAGAGCATCTCGCCGGTGGCCTCGTCGACCTTGGTGTGGGCCGAGACCCCGGCGTCGGGGAACCAGCCGTCCCAGCTGGTGGCGCCGAGCGTGTCGAGGGTGAGGGGGTCGAGCCGGTAGAGGTCGCCGCACTGCCAGAAGCTGGTGACGGCCTGGCCGGCGTGGACGACCACGTCGGTGCTCGACGCGTCCTTCATCCGCCCCCGGGCGCCCCAGCCGTCGGGGCGGACGGCGGGACGCTCGGCCACCGACGGGCTCTCGGCCACGCCCGCCCACAGGCTGCGCCCCGCCTCCTGCTCGGCCTCGAAACCCGTGGTGCGGACGAAGCGGTTGCGGTACCAGGCCCGGCCGTCCTGGAAGCCGACGGCGTGGACCATGCCGTCGCCGTCGAAGGGGTGGTAGGCCTTGATCGGCAGGTGGACCGGGTTCTCGGTGTTGCGGAGGTAGAGCCCGTCGAGGTCCTCGGGCAGCGCCCCCTCGACGACGTCGAGCACGTCGACGTGCCACTCCTCGTGCTGCGGGCGCCAGGGCCCGGTGCGGTAGGGGTGGTCGTCGTCGGCCTCGTCGGGCAGCGTCCGCAGGGCCCGACCTACGAGCTCGATGTCCATGGGGAGAGTGTCGCAGGGGGTGAGTAGGTTCGCCTCCGTGGCCGGGATGGTGCGACGGGAGTGGCGGCCGGGGTGGGCGATCGACGTCCGCCGCACCCTCTCGCCCCTCTCCCGCGGGCGGTTCGACCCGACCTACCGGCTGACGCCCGACGGCGCCGTCTGGCGGACGATGCGCACCCCCGACGGCCCCGCCACCCAGCGGATCGCGGTGCGGGCGGTCGAGCGGGTGGTGGTGGCCGACGCCTGGGGCCCGGGAGCGCGGTGGGCGGCCGAGCGGCTCCCGGCCACGCTCGGGGCCCGGGACGCCGTCGAGGGCTTCGACCCGACGCTCCACCCGCTGGTCGCCGACCAGTGGCGCCGCCACGGGGCCTCGCTCCGCACCCCGGCGGTCGGGTCGGTGTTCGAGATGCTGGTGCCGGCGGTGATCGAGCAGCGGGTCACCGGGATGGAGGCCAAGCGGGCCTGGCGGTACCTCCTGCGCCGCCACGGCGAGCCGGCCCCGGGCCCGGCCCCCGAGGGGATGCTGGTCCAACCCCCGCCCCGGGTGTGGGGGCGGGTGCCGTCGTGGACGTGGCACCGGGCCGGGGTCGAGTCGGCCCGCTGGGCCACGGTGGCCCGGGCGGCCACGGTGGCGCCGGCGCTGGAGCGCTGCGGGGCCATGGGCGGGGCCGAGGCCCGGGCCCACCTCCGCCGGGTGCCCGGTGTCGGGGTGTGGACGGCGGCCGAGGTCGCCCAGCGGGCCCTGGGCGACGCCGACGCCGTCTCCTTCGGCGACTTCCACGTGGCCCGCGACGTCGTCTTCGCCCTCACCGGCCACACCGGCGGCACCGACGCGGACCTGGCCGAGCTGCTGGCCCCGTGGGCCGGCCACCGCGGCCGCGTCGTCCGCCTGGTCGGGCTGGCCGGCATCCGCCACCCCAAGCGCGGCCCGCGGTACGCACCGCACGACTTCCGGGCCGTGTAGGGCTAGGGTCCCGCCCGGCGGAACGGCGACCCGGGGAGGACCCATGCCGACGATCAGGACCCGACGGCGAGGCCGGCGGCTCGGGCTCGGGCTGGTGGTGGCGCTGGTCGCCACCACGTTCACCTCGTGCGACCCGCTGCTCAACGCCGTGGTCACGGTCCCGGGGATGTACCCGGCCTTCCAGTCGACGGTCACCGACTACGTGAACCGCTGCAACCCGAGCCGGCCGACCGAGGTCAAGATCTCGGCGCCGCCCGGGGCGGCGGTGTCGGTCGCCGGCCGGCGGGGCCGGGGCGGCAAGTACACCGAGCGGATCAACCAGCGCTACAACGAGCGCTTCCTCATCGTGGTCACCTACGAGGGCAAGACCACGAGCCACTACGTCCGCTGCCTGCCCCCCGGTTTCCCCACCTGGAAGGTCCACGGCACCGGCGAGGCGCCCCAGTCCGAGTTCTACGTCACCACCCTGATCAACGCCCAGTTCCGCCCCAACTGGCCGGTGATCTTCGACAGCAACGGGGTGCCCGTCTGGTGGTCGGTGCCCGGCGATCCCTTCCTCACCACGCCGCTGCCCAACGGCAACCTGGCGACGATGCGGATCAGCGGTGGCATGGTCGAGCAGCGCCTCGACGGCTCGACGGTCCGCGTCCTCGACACCGAGGGCGCCCCGAGCGACTTCCACGACGTGCTCCTGCTCCCCAACGGCAACTACGCCATGGTCACCGCCGAGCAGCGGCAGTGCGACCTGAGCGCCTGGGGCCAGCCCCCCGCCACCTGCATCGACCACGAGGTCCAGGAGCTCACCCCGGCCGGCGAGGTCGTGTGGCGGTGGGCGGTGGACGAGCACATCCCGATCACCGAGACGCCGCCGCGCTGGCGGAGCACGCCCGACCCGACCTTCGGCGCCGTCGACCCGTGGCACTTCAACTCGATCGAGTGGACCGGCGACGGCTTCCTCCTGTCGTTCCGCCACCTCGACGCCGTCTACAAGGTCGACTACGCCACCCGGACGATCGACTGGAAGCTGGGCGGCACCCGGCGGCCCGAGAGCCTCCGCGTCATCGGCGACCGGTTCTTCGACCGGGGCAGCTCGATCTCGGGCCAGCACGACGCCCGGCTCCAGCCCGACGGCACGATCACCATCTACGACAACCGCTCCAACTCCTCGGCCGGGCGCCAGCCCCGGATGGCCCGCTACCGCATCGACGAGGGGGCGGACACGGCCACCCTCGTCCACGAGGTGCGCGAGTTCGTCGCCCCGGAGTCGTTCTGCTGCGGCTCGACGCGGGTCCTGCCCACGGGCAACTACGTCACCGGCTGGGGCGGGACCCCCTGGTTCACCGAGAACAAGCCCGACGGCACCGCCGTCTTCCGGCTGGAGGGCAGCTTCGTCTACCGGGCCATCCCGCTGGCGCCGGGCGAGATGAGCCGGGACGCCATCCGGGCCGGGATGGACGCCCAGTTCGACGGGGCCGCCCTGGCCGGTGGCGCCCGCCGCACCCGGCCGCCCGAGGTCACCTCGTCCGGTGCCCTCGGCGATCCCGGCGACCGCCTCGGGGTCGACGTCCAGCCCCTGCCGGGCTGACCCTCAGGCTTCCGGGCCGGCCACGACGAACGCGCAGGTGGTGGCGGTGCTGCCCCCGATGTTGAGGGTGGCCGCGGCGCGGGCGCCCTCGACCTGGACGGCCCCGGCCCGACCGGTGACCTGGCGGGTGGCGTCGACCAGCATGCGGACCCCCGTGGCGCCCACCGGGTGACCCCCGCCGATCAGCCCGCCCCCGGGGTTGACCGGGAGGCGCCCGGTGCGGGCCGTCGCCCCCTCCTCGACCGCCTTCCAGGCCTCGCCGGGGGCGGTGACGCCGATGTGGTCGATGGCCATGTAGGCGCTCATGGCGAAGCAGTCGTGGACCTCGACGGCATCGAGATCGTCGACCCCGGCGAGCCCGGCCCGGCCGAGGGCGTCGGCGAAGGTGTCGCGCACGTGGGGCAGGACGTGGGTGTCGCCGGCCGAGCGGGCCAGCTTCGGGGCCAGGGGGAGGCCGACGGTGCGGTGCCCCCAGCCCACGATCCGGGCGGCCCGCCCGCCCCGACCGAGCCCCGGGTCGCGGCGCAGGGCCCGGTCGGACGCCAGCACCACGCCGGCGGCGCCGTCGGTGACCTGGCTGCACCCGTTGCGCCGGGTCCAGCCGTCGATCACCGGGTTGGCCTCGGGGTCGTCGGTGAAGCTGGCGTCGGTGAACCGCCACCCCCGGGTCTGCGCCACCGGGTTGTCCCGGGCGTTGGCGAAGGCGAGGGCCGACAGGGCGTTGAGGTGGGAGGGGTCGAGGCCGTAGCGGCGGTCGTACTCCTCGGCCAGGTCGGAGAAGGCGGCGGGCCACACGTAGCGGGGCGTGCCCTCGTGGCCGACCCACGACGCCGCCCCCATGGCGACGCTGGCGTGGTCGCCCGGCTCGGCCCGCTCGACCTCGATCCCGAGCACCAGGGCGACGTCGTAGCGCCCGGCCTGGAGGTCGGCCATGGCCGCCAGCACGGCCAGGCTGCCCGAAGCGCACGCCCCCTCGTGCCGGGTGGCGGGCACGCCCCACAGGCCCTCCTCGACGGTGGCCGGGAGGGCGGCCCAGTGGCCCTGGCCCACCATCAGCTCGCCGAAGGCGTTCCCGACGTGGACGACGTCGACCTGGTCGGGCCCGAGCCCGGCGTCCTCCAGCGTCGACCGCACCACCTCGGCGACCAGCCCGTGCGGGCCGGCGCCGTCCTTGGTGACGTTGCGGGCGAAGTCGCTCTGGTAGGTGCCGAGGACCCAGACGCCGTCGTCGGTGCTCACGGGACGACGCTAGGCACCGAGGAGCTCGTCCCGCAGCGCCCGCTTGAGGAACTTGCCGGTGGCGTTGCGGGGGAGGGCCTCGGTGCGGAACCAGGTCGTGGTCGGGATCTTGTGGGTGGCGATGCGGCCGTCGAGGAACGCCCGCAGGCCGGCCTCGTCGAGGGTGGCCCCCTCCCGCACCACGATGGCGGCGGCCACCGCCTCGCCCAGCCGCTCGTCCGGCACCCCGAACACGGCCACCTCGGCCACGGAGGGGTGCTCGTAGATCGCCGCCTCGACCTCCGAGCAGTAGACGTTCTCCCCGCCCCGCAGGACCATGTCCTTGGCCCGGTCGACGATGAAGACGAAGCCGTCGTCGTCGATGCGAGCGATGTCGCCGGTGTCGAACCAGCCGTCGACGATGGCCTCGGCGGTGGCCTCCGGGCGGTTCAGGTACCCCTTGATCACGATCGGCCCCTTCACCCACAGCTGGCCGACGGCGTCGGGACCCTCGACCACCTCGCCCAGCTCGTCGACCAGCTTGGCGTCGAGGGTCGGCACCACCGGCCCGCACGACAGGGGCTTGGCCAGGTAGTAGGCGGCGGCGTTGGCGGTGATGATCCCGCTGGTCTCGGTCAGCCCGTAGCCGGTGGTGGGCGCCCCCTTGGGGAGGGCGTGGTCGATCTTGTCGACCAGGTCGGGCGGCACGGGCGCGCCCCCGCCGGCGATCGAGGACAGGGTGGAGGTGTCCCGCGTGGCGAAGTCGGGGTGCGAGATCAGCTCCCGGCCCATGGTGGGGACGCCCGAGAAGTTGGTGACGCCCTCCCGCTCGATCAGCTCGAGGGCCCGGCCGGCGTCCCACTTGCGCATGAGCACGACCCGGCCGCCGGCGATGGTCGCCGGGTGCAGCAAGCAGTTGCACGCGGTCACGTGGAACAGCGGGGTGGCCCCCATGAAGACGGGCTGGGCCGGTGCCGCCGGTGCGGCCGGTGCGTCCCCGTCGTCGGCCGCGCCACCGGCCTTGGCCGCCGCGGCGGCCGTCAGCACCGTCCAGTACACGAGGTGCAGCACGTTGTGGACCGAGCCCCGGTGGGTGATCTGGGCGCCCTTCGGGAACCCGGTGGTACCCGAGGTGTAGAAGATCAGGGCGTCGTCGTCGGGGGCGATGTCGGCCGGTGGCAGCTGGGCCGGCGCCGTGGCCGGGTCGACGACGGCGTCCCAGGCGACGGTGCCGGGGGGCAGCTCCCGGTCGGTGCGCACGGCGATCACCGGCAGTGGGCCGTCGGTGCGCAGCTCGTCGAGGATGGGCTCGATCCGCTCCAGCCGCTCGTCGTCGACCAGGAGCACCTTGGGCGCCGAGTCGGTGATGCCGTGGCGCAGCTCCGGCGTGGTCCACCAGGCGTTGAGACCCACGGCGGCGGCACCGACGCAGAGGGCGGCCCAGTGGGCGATGACCCACTCCGGGTAGTTGCGCATGGCGATCCCGACCCGGTCGCCCGAGCCGACCCCGTGCTCGGTCACCAGGTGGTGGGCCAGGGAGCGGACGGCGGCGGCGGCCTCGGCGTAGGTCAGCTGCTCGTCCTCGAAGACGATGTAGGGCTTGTCGCCGTGGAGCTCGGCCAGCTCCCAGAAGGCGCGCATCGACGGCGGGGCCGAGGCGAAGACCCGCACCTCCCGGCCCAGCACCTCCTCGGTGCGCATCTCGAACCCGGCACCGGGGGCGGTCAGATCGTCTCGGGCGGCGAGCAGGTGGGCGACCTCGGCGGGGCTGGGCATCCGGGCATCGTGCCAGAGATTGGAAACACGTGTGTCCAAACCGCCTCAAGGTGCCAGGCACCTTGAGGCGATCGCGGGTCAGGGGTCGACGAGGACGCCTGGGTTGAGGACGTGGGCGGGGTCGAGGGCCGCCTTGGCGGCGCGGAGGGCGACGGCGTGGAGCTCGGGGCGCTGGCGGTCGTACCAGGGGCGGTGGTCCCGGCCGACGGCATGGTGGTGGGTGATCGTCCCCCCGGCGGCGTGGAGGGCCTCCGACACCGCCTCCTTCACCGCGTCCCACTGGGCGACCTGGTCACCCCAGCGGCCCTGGGCGTAGACCGAGAAGTAGGGCGCCGGACCGTCGGGGTAGACGTGGGTGAACCGGCAGGTGACCACGCCGAGCCCGCAGACCTCCTCGACCGCGGCGGTCGCCGCCGTGGTCACGGCGGCGTGGAGCGCGTCGAAGCGGTCCCACGGGCAGGCGGTCTCGAACGTCTCGACGATCAGCCCCATCCGGGCCAGGGCGTCGCGGAGGTACGGCGCCCGGAGGAAGGTCGAGCGCCACTCCCCCGCCGCCCCCTCCCGGCTGGCCCCGCCCTCGCCGGCCTCGGCGTCGGAGGACCGCACCCCGTCGGGCACCTCGCCCCGGTGGTCGCGGCACAGCTCGACGGCCCGGTCGATCCACGGCCCGACGGGGTGGTCGGCCGACTCGAAGCCGAGCACCAGCAGGCCCCCGGCACCCGAGACCCCCGACGTCAGCGCCGCCTCGGTGCCGTCGAGCAGCCGGCAGTTGGCGGGCTGGAGGCCCGACTGGCCGATGGCCCGCACCGCGGCCACGCCGTCGGCCCACGTCGGGAACCGCACCGACGCGCCCGACCGCCAGCGGGGCCGGGCCTGGAGCCGCACCCACGCCTCGGTGACGATCCCGAGGGTGCCCTCGCTGCCGAGCAGCAGGCGGTCGGGCGAGGGGCCGGCGCCCGAGCCGGGCAGGCGGCGGGACTCGGTGACCCCGATGGGGGTGACGGCCCGGACCGACGCCACCAGGTCGTCGATGTGGGTCGGGCCGGTGGCGAAGTGGCCGCCGGCCCGGGTGGCGATCCACCCGCCGAGCGTCGAGAACTCGAACGACTGGGGGAAGTGGCGCAGCGTCCAGCCCTGCGGGCGGAGCTGGTCCTCGAGCACCGGGCCGAGGGCGCCGCCCTGGATCCGGGCCGTGCGGCTGGTCGGCTCGACGTCGAGGACCCGGTCGAGCCCGGTCAGGTCGATCGAGACGGCGCCGGGGTAGGCGTCGCCCAGCCGGGCCTCGACCCCGCCGACGACCGACGAGCCGCCGCCGAACGGGATGGCGGCCACGCCGGCCCCGGAGCACCAGTCGAGGAGGGCGACGACGTCGTCCTCGGTGGCCGGGCGGGCCACCACGTCGGGCGGCTCGTCGAGCCGGCCGAGGAGGTTCCGGGCCACGTCCCGGTAGGCCTGCCCGTGGGTGCGGGCGGCCCGCTCCCGGGGGTCGGTCGTGCAGATCGGGGCCAGGGCGGCGGGCGGGGCGATGCGGGGCGGGCGCAGGTCGAGATCGGCGATCGCCGGCGGGGCGTGGTCCTCGGGCGTGAACCCGAACGACGCCATCGTGGCCGCCAGCCCCTCGGCCTCGGCCCCGGTGACGGCGGCCTCCTCCCACCCCCAGCCCCACCACGACCGGGTGCGCTCTGCCATCCCGGGAACCCTACGCCCCGTCCCCCGGCGAACCGGTGGTACCAGCGGCAGCGCCCGCTGCGTCTGGTGACACCGGTTCGTGATGGCGGGTGCGGCGGCGGACCACGAGCTCGTCGTGGCGGGCGGCGGTGGTGGCCAGGGCGTCGTGGCGCAGCCGGCCCAGGGCGGTGGCGTCGCCGTCGACCACCACCGGGGTGCGGCCCCGGCCGGCCACGTCGACGTGGAGCGTCGCCAGCCCGGCGCGGCGTTGGAAGGGGCTGGCCCGCAGCCGGGTGCTCTGGGCCTTGGCCACCGGCACCAGCGCCAGCTGCCGGGCCAGGCCCCCGGTGCGGGCGGCCACGTGGCCGTCGACGACGGTCCACCCCAGGGCCCGGTACTCCGCCTCCCCCAGCCCCGCCGCCAGCACCGGCAGCAGCAGGGCGAGCAGGCCGGCGGGGGCGAGGAGGACGGCGACCGGGACGGCCACGACGACGGCGGGCCCGACCCTCCGCACCCAGGCCCGCCGCCGGGCCGCCGCCGGGGCCGGGGTGAGCACCGGGAGGGCCGGGGCCCCGGGCAGCACCTCGGCGAGGAAGGGGCCGAGCCGGTCGCGCCGGAGCAGGGGCACGGTGACGGTGGTGCTGTCGCCCTCGACCGGACCCGACCCCCCGGCGCTCTGGAGCCGGACCGACACCCGGCCCAGCGCCCGGCGCAGCGGGTTCTCGTCGACCCACACGGCCTGGATGCGGTGGACGGCCAGGCTGGCCTCCCGCTGGTCGAGCACGCCCCGGGTGACCCGCAGGTGGTCGCCGTCGCGGGTCAGTCGGAACCCGCCGTCGGCCAGGATCGACGACCCGGCGGCGGCCGCCAGCCAGACCGGCACCGCCGCCACCCCGAGGACGACGAGGAGGGCGACACCGGGGCGGCGCCCGTCCTCGACCCAGTCCCGCACGGCGGCGAAGGCGGCCTCCTGGCCCACGACCTCCCCGGCGAAGCCGAAGACGGCCCCGACGGCGGCGAAGACGACCAGCAGGCGGGTGCCCGTCACGCCGGCCAGGGCCACCTCCCCGAGGCCGACGGCCAGCAGCTGGCGCGCCGGGCGGGCCGGCTCGTCGGCGGTGGCGGCGGTGCCGGTCCCGGCGACGACGGCGCGCAACCGCTCGGCCTCGGCGGACGACACCGCGTCGAGCACGACCTCGGCCTCGTCGCCCCCGCCGGCCCGGTCGATCCGCACCACCACCAGCCCGGTGACCTGGTGGCGCAGCTTGCGCTGGAGGTCGACCTGCTGGATCCGGTCGAGCGGGAGGACCGTGCGGGTGCGGTCGAGGAGACCCCGCTCGACCACCAGGGCGCCGTCCTCGACCCGGTAGGTCGTGCGGGCCCAGGCGAGGTAGCGGAACCCGATGACCACGAGGCCGCCGACGAGCGCCAGCGGCAGCGTCACCAGCCCGCCGGCGCCCCCGAGCACCAGGGCGAACACCAGCTGCGGCGCGATCCGGGCGATGTCGAGCACCGGCGACAGCGGGTGGAGCCGCCAGGCCCCCTCGGGGTCAGACACCGTCGTCGGCGGCGACCCGGGCGAGGATCCGCCGGCGGACGTCGTCGGCGCCGGCGGCGTCGATGCCGGGCAGGGTGCCGTCGCTCCCCGACGAGGCCGTGGTGATCCGCAGCGTCGCCAGCCCGAAGAGCCGCTCGATCGGGCCCTGGCGGATGTCGACCTGCTGGACCCGGAAGATGGGGATCGCCGATTCGGTGCGGACCAGCACCCCGTGGGCCAGCTCCAGCCCCTCGTCGGTCAGGGCCCACGACCAGCGCCGGTGGCGGAGCACCGGGACACCGAGGGCCAGGCCGGCCACGGCCGTCGACCCGACGACGAGCGCCAGCGCCGGGCCGGTCCCGCCGTCGGCGGCCACGAGGGCGGCGGCGACGAGCAGCCCGAGCCAGAGCGGCGCGGTGGCGACGACGGCCACGGCCAGCCACAGGGTCCGGACCCGCGGATCGAGGGGCTGGCGCTCCACCGGTCAGGCCTGCCCGGCCACCACCGCCTCGACACCCGCGGCGAAGCGGTCGACGTCGTCCTCGGTGGTGGTGAAGCCGGTCATCCAGCGGACCAGCGAGGTGGCCGGGTCCCACGGCCAGAAGAACGACCACTCCTGGAGCGGCGCCACCGCCCCGGCCGGCAGGTGGGCGAAGACGGCGTTGGCCTGCGGCGCCCGGGGCACGACCACCCCGTCGATCCCGGCCACGGCCTCGGCCAGCCGGGTGGCCATGGCGTTGGCGTGGCGGGCGTTGGCCAGCCACAGGTCGTCGGCCAGCAGGGCGCTGATCTGGGCGGCGACGAAGCGGGCCTTCGACGGCAGCTGGCCGGCCTGCTTGCGGACGGCGTGGGCGTGGGTGGCCAGCTCGGGGCGGAGGTAGACGACGGCGTCGCCGTACATCGCCCCGTCCTTGGTCAGCCCGAAGGTCATCAGGTCGACCCCGACCTCGACGATCGAACGCCGGAGGTCCGAGCCGGTGGCGGCCAGGGCATTGGCGATCCGGGCCCCGTCGAGGTGGAGGAGCAGGTCGTGGGCGTGGGCCAGCTCGGCCAGGGCGGCGATCTCGTCGTCGGTGTAGACGGTGCCCAGCTCGGTGACCTGGCTGATCGACAGCACCCGGGGCTGCGGGTGGTGGACGTCGCCGGCCCAGTGGAGGAAGGGCTCGACCGCCTCGGGGCGGAGCTTGCCGTCGTCGTGGGGCACGGGGACGAGGGTGGCGCCGGTGAAGCGGGCCGGGGCGCCGGCCTCGTCGGTGACGATGTGGGCCGAGTCCGGGCTGATCACCGCCTCCCACGGGCGTAGCACCGACGCCAGCCCGACGACGTTGGCCCCGGTGCCGCCCCAGCACATCACCACCTCGACCGGCCGGCCGAAGGCGTCGCGCAGGGCGTCGACGGCGGAGTCGGTCCAGCGGTCGACGCCGTACGCCAGGGCCGGTCCCTCGTTCGCCGCCACCAGGGCGTCCATCACCGCCGGCGCCACCCCGGCGGCGTTGTCGCTGGCGAAGCTCGACCCCGGGGGCGGGGGGAGGTCTCCGGTTCGCCCGCTGCGCTCGCTCACGGGCTGTCGGGTTCGCTCGCTGCGCTCGCTCACCGGCCCATCTTGGCGCCGGGCGAGGCCGACCAGCGCATGGCATCGAGCTCGGTCCCGTCGACCGGCTTGCCCACCGAGGCGGCCCGTCGCCACGTCGAGCGCCCGGCCCGCTTGGCCTCGTAGAGGGCGGCGTCGGCGGCGGCCACGACCGCGTCGGGGGCGTCGTGGCCCTCCGAGCGGGCCACCCCGACGCTCGCCCCCACGTCGATCAGGTGCTCGCCGATGCGGAAGGGCTGGCCCAGGGCGTCGACCACCCGGGCGGCCCTCTCCTCCAGCGCCTCCAGCGGGACGTCGGGGCAGGCGATGGCGAACTCGTCACCGCCCAACCGGGCGACCAGGTCACCGGGGGCGACCGTCCGCTCCATCCGCCGGGCGCAGACGACGAGGGTGTGGTCGCCGACGTCGTGGCCGAGGCGGTCGTTCACCGGCTTGAACCGGTCGAGGTCGACGTAGAGCACGCCGTAGGGCCGGTCCCGTCTCGCCATGTCGGCCAGCCCGGCGAAGAACCGGCCCCGGTTGCACAGCCCGGTCAGGGCGTCGCGGTGGGCCAGGTGCTCGAGGCGACGCTGGGCGTCGCGCCGGTCGAGGGCGAGGGTGATCGCCTGGAGCGGACGCCGGGCCAACGCCTCGACCAGCAGGTCGGCCATCGCCGCCGCCGGCGGCCACTGGACGATCAGGGCGGGGGCGACGCTGGCCGGGTCGGGCACCGGCACCACCACGCAGGCACCGGCGCCGATCGCCGCCGCCCGCGAGCGCCACGGCTCGGGCACCTCGGCGAGGGGGACGGCCACCGGGCGGGCCGAGCGGGCGGCCACCGTCCACGGCGCCCCACCGGTCGTGTCGAGCCGGCCGTCGGGGGCGACGCCGGCCAGCGGCGGGTCGAGGGGCCCGGCCACCCGCCGCTCGCCCCCGGTGTCGTAGGCGATGCCCATCGGGCCGTCGGTCGTCGTGCTCAACCCGTCGGCCAGCACGGTGAAGCAGTGGTGCAGCTCGGCCCCGGCCGACAGGGCGGTGAGGAACATCCACTGGGCGTCGGCGTGGGCCGTGTCCCGGATCGTCACCGCCGTGAGCGGCCCCGGGCCGTCGCCGTCGCCCGTCCCGGCCTCGACCGGCGACGGGCTGAGCTCGTACAGCGCCCACTCGCCGTCGGCCCGGCGGAGCCGGATCAGCCCCGGGAGCGGCCGGGCCCCCACCGCCATCCCGGTCATCACCGTGCCGACCCGGGCCAGGTCGTCGGGGTGGACCAGGGCGAAGGCGTCGGTGCCGAGCAACGCCCCCGGCGGGTGGCCCAGCAGCTCCTCGGCCGCCCGGTTGGCGTAGACGAGCGTCCCGTCAGGCCCGAAGGCGGCCACCGCCTCGCGCCCCTGCTCGACCAGGGCGCCGAGCCAGCGCGGCGGCACCTCCCCCGGTCCCGAGCGCCCCATCTCCACGATCCCTTCCGTCGGCCGCCCCGTCCCCACCCTGAGCGGTGGACCCAGCCCGGAGCGTCAGACTAGATCGCCCGACTGGGCATCCCAGACCGTGGCCATGTCGGTGGCCCTGATCGTCAGCGGGCCGTGGGGCAGACCCGACCGCCGGAGATCCTCGGTGGCCCGGGCCGTGGCCACCTCCTCGACGTCCTCGTCGTCGGTGGTCCGGACCTCGTAGCGGAGCGTGAAGAAGTCGAGCCGGGCGTCGTAGGTGAGCGTCCCCGCGGTCGTGAACCCCTCCGGCAGCCCGGCGTGCCGGTCGAGATCGGCGGTCAGTCGGGCCCGAGCATCGTCGTCCAGCCCCACGAACCGCCCCCGCACGATCACCCGGTACACGCGCACAGCCATGAGCCCATCCTCTTCCGCCATCCCTCCAGGAGTCGACCCCGTTCCCCGACAAACCCACGGCCCGCCGGCTCCGCGCATCATCTCGAACACCGCCACCGGAGACCGTCGACAGGGCCAAGAGGGGGAGCCGCCGCCAGAGTGGAGGACTCAGGCGGGCGATCCTCCCGATTGGCGGTCGAGGCGGCCTCGCTGCCGAAACCTCCAGGGCCGTCGATCCCGCCACCACGCGTCGGCCCCGGGGCCCGCAGCCACCGTGAGATCCCGATAGGCCGCGTCGACCCGATCGACGTAGTCGGCCAACACCTCGGGCAGGCGGTCCAGATCGCCAGCGATGAGGAGATCCTCCAGGTCGTCCCGGCAGTCGTACATCGCATCGAGTTCCTGGACGACCGGGGCCGATCCCATCGCGAGCTCATCGACCCATTGCGCCCAGGCCTTCAGCTGGCGCTCCAGCGTCCAACCCCCTTCGTGGACGACCAGGTCGCGCAGTGGCGCTGCGTCTCCGATCGATGCCCAGTCGAAGGGTGGGATCCTCAGCGGGCGTTCCATCGAGCCCGCGTCTCGTTGATGGCTGTACTTCGCGTGATTCTGTTCGGGTTCACGATGATGGTTCGACCCCTTTGAGCGTCACGGATGAACGTGACCCCATCGTCGTCTACCTTCACCTCGTTTAGAGGGTCGGTAATGGCTTCCTCGATCTCATCGACGATCTCATCATCGTCTCCGTCGAACCGACCTTCGGGGATGTGGCCGCCGATCAGCGCAGCCAGTTCGTCGGGGGCGAACTGCGTCTGCTCCTCGAGACCGTGGGGGTCGGCTGCTTCCGCGAGCAGCCCTGCGCAGACCTCCTGGAAGAGGGTTCCGGCTTTTGGTTCGGAGCTCACCAGGCTGCGCGCTCCGTCAAGCAGCTCGAGGGCGAGACCGCAGACCTGACGGAGCGGAGCCGAAGTGCTCGAGGTTCACCTGGCCCTGCTCGGCGACCCTTTGAGCCTCTACCAGCGCGTGTGCGACCCACGATAGGCGGCAGATCGACCAAGCCACCTTCGAGAGGTTGCACACGTGGACGGCTACTTCGTCACGGACCACCACACGGGAGCCGTGCCAGGGCCTGTCAAGGCGGACAGGCGTGGCCCGCCAACCTAGGGCCGGAAGCAGAGAGCCCCACCGGCAGGCCGGCGGGGCGAGAGGTCCTTCGAGGAGGTGCTGTCTGCGGTCATGGCAGATGTCGAAGGTGTGAGCGGGACGAGGTGGTGGGCGCAACAGGACTCGAACCTGTGACCTCTGCCGTGTGAAGGCAGCGCTCTAGCCGACTGAGCTATGCGCCCCGGAGCGGGTGACGTTAGCGCGGGGTGTCGGGATCGCCCCAGCCGGTCACGGGAGGCGGATGGCGGCCAGCTGGGTCGACTGGGCGACGAGGCGGCCGGTGGCGTCCCACACCTCGGCGGTCTCGTCGACCCGGCCGCCGGCGATGAGGTTGGCCCGGAAGCGGACGGCCAGCGGGCCGGGGGCGGGGACGGCCCGGATGTAGGCGGTGAGGCTGAGGGTCGGCACCCAGCCGGTGAGGGCGACCTCGAAGGTGGCCGGGGGCAGGGCGTCGACGGCGAAGAGCAGCGAGAGCGGGTCCCACGGCCGGTCGTCGACCAGCGACAGCCAGGCCCGCAGCTCACCCCGCCCGCTCGGCTCGCCGGAGAGGAAGGACAGGACGGCGGGGTCGAAGGAGATCCGCAGCACCTTGGCCAGCGGGGGCTCGTCGAGGCCGGGGATGGCGGAGCGGCCGGTGCGCCGGTCGGCCCGGCAGGTGGCCTCGTCGGGCAGCGCGACGGCGGGGACGTCGCCCCACGCCGGCGGCTCGTCGGGGAGGGCGGCGACGGTCATGACGACGTCGACGGTGACCCGGTCATCCTGGACGATGGCCGCCCGGACCTGCGAGGCGGTCCGTCCCCGGCGCAGCACGTCGGTGTGCACGACCGCCGGCCCGGTGGTGGGCGGGCTGACGTAGGTCGCGGTCGCCCCGACGACGTGACGCTCGGGCTCGCCGGCGGCGGGCGCCCCGACGGCGGCCAGCGCCGCCCGTCCGAGCACGGCCAGCAGGTAGCCCCCGTTGGGGTGCCCGTTGACGATGGTGAACTCGTCGCGCAGCTCGACGTCCCACCGCCCCTCCCCGGCCGGGTGGACGGTCGTGGCCTCGTCGAACAGCGGGCGGACGTCAGGAGTGGGTTCCACAAGTGAACCCTAACCCGATCAGTCCCGGCGGAGGATGCTCTCGGCCCGGGCCGGGGCCCGCAGCGGGGCGAGGAGGCCGATCGGCGTGCGGGCCGGGGCGATCGTGCGGTGCACCCCGTCGACGGTGGCGCCGAGGTGCCGGCCCCGCAGGCAGTCGAGGGCGTCGCGGGGTCCGGCATCGACGGTGACGAGGGCGGGCCGGAACAGCCCCCAGTGGCGGTCGGGCACGACGACGGGGCCGTCGGAGCGGGCCTGGACCAGGCGGTGGGGCATCACCATGGGCACGCCGATCCCCCGCCCCCGGGCCTTCACCGACAGGTCCCGGTCCTCCCACAGCAGCTGCCGGACGCCGTCACGGGCGAACCAGCGGAGCTCGCCGTGGGTGGCCGGGATGCCCCAGCTGAGGTTGAAGCCGACGACGGCGTCGGGCTTGTCGACCACGGCCACCACCGCGCTCCACCCGACGTGGGCGCCGAGCCGGGCCGGCACGAGCACCATCAGCTGGAGGAAGGGCCCGACCGGCGAGTCGGTGTAGCGGACGGCGGCGATGAGCGTCGGCCCCGGGGCCCGGTCGATGCCGTCGGGCAGGGCGAGCGGCGGGCGACTCCAGGACAGGGCGACGAGGGCCTCGCCCCGGAGCGCCCAGGGTGCATGCGGCGGTGCCGTCACGCCCGCAGGCTAGTAGCCCCCGGTGCCCACCCGTCGGGTGAAGGCGGCGCTGGCGACGAGGAAGCGGACCAGCTCCTCGGCCGTGGTGCCGGTGGCGAGCCGGCCGGTCCACAGCCGGCGCTCCTCGGCGGTCGGGTTGCGGGCGATCAGCTGGGCGAAGGCCCACGACACGGTCGCCGCCGCGGCCGTCGCCTCCCGGTTCTCCTTCGACTCGCTGAACCCGAGGAGCACCGTCGCCCGGCTGACGCCGCGCCGGAGCTCGGCGACCCAGAAGTCGGTGCCGGCCCGGTCGGGCTCGCGGTCGAGGACGTTGCGGTAGATCTGCTCGACGAAGGCCCGGTCACCGAGCGTCCCGTAGAGGGCGCGGAGCTCGGCCGAGGCGACGAAGATCCCCGCCATCCGGGTCAGCGACATGCCCTTCTGCCGCTCCCGCACCCAGTGGACGAGGCCGGCGGCGTCGGGGTGGCGGTCGAAGGCGGCGCCGTAGAGCCGGACGACCCCCGGCACCAGCGCGGCGTGCGTGCTCGACGAGGCCAGGTGGACGGCGAGGTCGGCCGCCGACCAGGTCGTCAGCAGGCGGGCGGCGTCGGCGTCGAGCTGCGCCGTCCCCGGGCCGGCGGCCAGGAGCCACCAGCGCAGCCGGGCCGAGGCGTCGCCCGCCGAGCGGAACGGGGCCGGCCGGCGGTCGGCGATGCTGCTGGCGGCGCCGACGAGGTTCACCGTCGCCCACACCCGGCCGTCGCGGTCGCGGGCGCAGCCGAAGGCGACCCGCTGGACGGCGGTGTCGAGGATGTTGGCCCGGTGGGCCGCCGACGCCATCCACGACCGGTGGAGCGCCGCCGGCGAGGCGGCCATGGCCACGTTCTCGCTGATCCGCCGGCGGTCGGGCACCACCCGGGCGATCCGGGCGACGTGGTCGGGGTTGTGGGCCAGCCTCCGGGTCTGGGCCAGGCGGAGCGCCCACGCCCGCGTGATGTGGTCGAAGGCCGGGTCCTCGCGCAGGGCGGGGCGGCCGGCCACGGCCCGCGCCTCGTCGTGGAGCCGGCGCAGCTCGCCCTCGCAGGCGCCGTCGGGCGCGGCGGTGCCGGGGGCGTCCGGGTAGGAGGAGGCCGGCGCCGCCGGGACGACCGTCGCCACGGCGGCGAGGGCGAGCGCCGCCACGAGCGCCCGTCGCCGGGCCCTCGTCATCCGATCGGGGCGATCTCGTCGGTGCCGATGGCGTCCTCCAGGTAGGCGAGAGCGCGCAGCACGGCGGCGTCGGCGTGCTGCGGGCCGACGACCTGGAGCCCGACGGGGACCCCGTCGTCGGTCCGCCCGATCGGCACCGTCCCGGCCGGCGACCGGGTGAGGTTGAACGGGTAGGTGAAGCGGACCCAGTTCGGGTCGTGGCGCCCGTCGATCGTCCCCATCCCGTCGGGCTCGGGCACCCGGGCCGCCACCGTCGGCGTCAGCAGCAGCGACACGTCGTGGAGCAGGGTGGTGAGGGCCTGGTTGAGCTGGTGGCAGGCGTCCTGGGCGGCCATCACGTCGAGGACCGTCGTGTGGTCGGCGGCCCGCTCGATGCTCCAGCGGATCGACCGGTCGAGCAGGTCCCACTCGGGCGTGCCCCGCAGGTCGCCGACGGTGCGGAGGTGCGAGACCGAGGTCAGCACCAGCCAGTCGCCCACCGGGTCCTCGGGGAAGACGGGCGGGACCTCGACCACCTCGCAGCCGGTCGTGGCCAGCCGCTCGATCGCCGCCGCGCACACCGCCGCCACCCCGGGGTCGACGGGGGCGAAGCCGAGGTCGGGCGACCACGCCACCCGCAGCGGCGGGTGGGGCTCGTCGAGCTGCGGGCGCCAGGGGGCGCGGGGCCGGGGCAGGCTGCGCAGGTCGGTCGGGTCGGGTCCGACCACGGCGTCGAGGACGGCGGCGGCGTCGCGGGCCCGGCGGGTCATCGGGCCCTTGGACGACAGGTCGGCCCACGCCGGCGGGGTCGGGCCACCGATCGGCACCCGGCCGAGCGACGGCTTGAACCCGGTCAGCCCGCAGATGGCGGCGGGGATGCGGATCGACCCGCCCCCGTCGCTCCCGGTGGCCAGCGGCACCATCCCGGCGGCGACGGCGGCGGCGCTGCCCCCCGACGAGCCGCCGGCCGACCGCCCGGTGTGCCACGGGTTCACCGTCGGCGGCCCCAGCTGGTTGGTCGTGTCGCCCTTGCACCCCAGCTCGGGGGTGTTGGTCTTGCCCACCACCACGCAGCCGGCCGCCTTGAGCCGGGCCACGAAGAGCGAGTCGGCCATCGCCGGGGCGTCGTCGCGGCTGAGGACCGAGCCGTGGGTGGTGACGAAGCCGGCGGCGTCCTCGAGGTCCTTGACCCCGATGGGGATGCCGGCCAGCGGCCCGACGTCCTCGCCGCTGGCCCGGCGGGCGTCGAGCAGCTCGGCGTCGGCGAGGGCGAGGTCGGCGTCGACCGAGACGAAGGCGTGGATGGTGCCGTCCAGGGCCTCGATGCGGTCGAGCGCGGCCCGGGTCAGCTCGCGGGCGCTGATCTCGCCGGCCCGGACCTGGGCCGCCAGCCCCTCGACGGTGTGCTCGCGGAAGTCCATGGGCCCTGCTTAGTAGCCCAGGGCGACGTCCACCGGCCCGAGCAGCTCCTCGCCGGCGATCCAGCGGGCGACGTTGGCCCGGACCCGCTCCGACAGCAGGGGCACGGCCATCTCCGGCGTGTTCCCCACGTGCGGGGTGATCGTGCAGCGTGGCTCGGCCCAGAGCGGGTGGCCGTCGGGCAGCGGCTCGGGGTCGGTGACGTCGAGGCCGGCGCTGCCGATCGCGCCGGCGGCCAGCGCCGCGACCAGGTCGTCGGTGACCACGTGGCGGCCCCGGGCGACGTTCACCAGGCAGGCGTGGTCGGGCATCCGGTCCAGGGCGGCGGCGTCGACGATCCCGGTGGTCTCGGGGGTCAGGGCGAGGGCCAGGACGACGCCGTCGGCGCCGGCGAGGGCCTCGTCGAGGCGATCGGGACCGACGGTGCGGGCGGCCCCGGCCAGCGGGCGGGGGTCGCGGCGGACCACCGTCGCCTCGACGGCGAACGGCCGCAGCAGGCGGAGCAGCTCCTCGGTGATCCCGCCCCCGCCGAGCACGGTCACCCGGCCCCCGATCAGGTTCCGCCCCGCCGGTCGCCCCCAGGTCTCGGCCTGGGCGTAGGCGCCGACGTGGCGCAACCCGCCGAGCAGCAGGGCGAGCGCCATCTCGGCCACCGGGGTGGCGTAGACGCCCTTCCCGCACGTCCACAGCCGGTCCTCGTCGAGCACGTCGACGTAGGTCTCGATCCCGGCGAAGGGGAGCTGGACCCAGCGCAGGTGCGGGTGGTCGGCCAGCAGCCGGCGCAGCTCGTCGGGGTGACGGGGCGAGGCCCAGACCACGGCGTCGGCCTCGTCGGGGTCGACCAGCCGCCCGCCCCCGGCCTCGACCGCCTCGGCCAGCCAGCCCGGCGCGCCGGCGGGCCCCAGGTGCATGGCGTCCCTAGTAGGGGCCATCGCAGCACGAGTCCCGCTGGAAGCAGATCGTGCAGCGGTAGTGGGCGTGCTCGGGGACCATCGGCCCGCCGCAGTGGCCGCGCTGGGTCGACAGGTCGCAGGCCGCCGGCTGCGGGGCCTCGGTGACGGTCGGGCTGCTCGGCGAGGACGACATCCCGCCCACGCTACGACGCCCCCCACGCGCCCCCGGGGACGGTCAGCAGGTCGAGTGGACCGGCTGCGTGTCGAGTCCGTCCGACGCGTACCAGCGGAGGCCAGTCCCCACCCAGACCAGGCCCCGGAAGCCGATCCCGGGCGCGGTGCCGACGGCGAGGATCTGCTCGAAGGCGCCGCAACCGTCGGTCCCGGTCGTCTGGATCGCAGTCGACACGGCGTTCACAGAGACCCCGGAGCTGTTCAGGTACGTGACGGCCACCAGCGCGCCCCCGCAAGCGCTCAGGTTGTAGAAGCGCGCCGCCACGAAGGGGGCAGCCCCGTAGTTGCCGTAGACGAGCTTGTAGCGGCACCCGCCAAGGCTGTACTGCGGGCTCCAGGTCGTCAGCGGCAGGTGCACGTCCGCCGGATCGGCCCCGGCCGGGCCGGCCGTCGAGCCGAGCGCCAGCACCGTCGCCAGCACCACCGCGGCCAACGCTCGCGCGATCGCTCTCGTCATCATCGTCGTCCTCCGTCGGATCAGCAGGTGGAGTGGATGGGTTGGGTGGCCTGGCCGTACTGGCTGTACCAGCGAAGTCCACCGTCCAACCAGACGAGCCCGCGACCGGCCCACCCGGGCTCGCGGCCCGTGGCCTGGATGATCTGGTAGCTGCCGCAGGCGTCGTATCCCGACCCGATGACCGTCAGCGAGGAGTCGGCCTGCATGCCGCCCTGGGCGAGGTACTCGATGGCGACCAGCGGGGTGCCGCACGTCGCCGGGGTGTAGATGTGCACCCGGGTGAAGGGGATCGTGTAGTAGGTCCCCCAGACCACCTTGTACAGGCACCCGCCGATGTTGTACTGCGGACTCCACGTGTTGATCGTGAGCTGGGTGTCCGAGGGGTCGGCCTGGGCCGGGGCCGCCGTCACCCCCAGCGCCAGGATCGTCGTCAACGCCATGGTGCCCAGCACCCGTACGATCGCTCGCCGCTTCACGTCTTCCCCTCCCGTCGGTCCGCTGTCACGGGCACTGTGCTCGTCTGGGTGTCGCGGGACGTGCGCGGGGCCGATCTTGACCCTTTGGTCAGGTCCGGGTCGGCGGTCGTAGCCTCGGCGGCGATGAGCCGTCCCCCCGAGCCCGCCGAACCGGTCGGCGACCTGGAGGACATCGAGGAGGTCGAGGACGCCCTGCTCGAGGGCGATCGGGCCTTCGCCCCCGGGACGGCCCGCTCGGCGTGGTCGCACCCCCGGTTCCGGACGATCTACCTCGGCGCCTTCGCCTCCAACATCGGCACCTGGATGCAGAACGTGGTGCTGGGCGCCCTGGCCTACGACCTCACCCGGTCGGGGGTGTTCGTCGGCATCGTCACCGCCGCCCAGCTGGGCCCGCTGCTCCTGCTCTCGCTGGTGGGCGGAGCGTTGGCCGACGCCGTCGACCGGAAGCGGCTGCTGGTCGTCCTCTCGATCGGCCAGGGGGTCGGGTCGCTGGCGCTGGCCGGCGTCGCCCTCTCCGACGACCCCAACCGGGCCCTGCTCGTCGCCGTGGTGCTCGCCATCGGCTGCGCCAACGCCCTCTACGCCCCGACCTTCAGCGCCGTGGTGCCGATCCTCGTGCCCCGGCGCGACCTGGCCGGCGCCATCTCGCTCAACTCGGTCCAGATGAACGCCTCGCGGGTCGTCGGGCCGGCCATCGGCAGCCTGATCTTCGCCAACTTCGGGGCGTCCTTCGTCTTCACGGTCAACGCCCTGAGCTACGCCGCCGTGATCTGGGCCCTGACCCGGGTGGCGCTGCCCGACCCGCCGTCGACCGGCACCCAGGGGCTCCACCGGCTGCTGGAGGGGATCCGCTACTCCCGGGGCCACCGCGAGGTCGGGCAGGCGATCGTCGTGATCTTCACCTTCTCGCTCCTCTCGCTGCCGTTCATCACCCAGATGCCGACCCTGGCCGACGTCAACCTCGGCCTCGAGGCCAAGTCGGAGGCCTACGGGCTGCTCTACGCCGCCTTCGGGCTGGGGGCGGTCAGCGGGGCGCTCTCGGTCGGGACGCTGTTCGCCGGGCGGGACAAGGCCCGGATGACCCGCATCGGGCTGGTCGTCTTCGCCACCCTGCTGGCGGCCTTCTCCCTGCTGCGGGTGGCTGCCCTCGCCTACCCGACGATCTTCGCCGTCGGCGCCGCCTACTTCCTCGTCATCACCTCGCTGTCGACCGTGCTCCAGGAGCACCTCGACGACAGCGTCCGGGGCAAGGTCATGGCGCTGTGGATCATGGGCTTCGGCGGGACCGTGCCCTTCGGCGGCCTGGCCGGCGGCTGGATCGCCGAGCGGACCTCGATCACCACCATGGTCCTGGTCGGCGCCGCCGTGGCCGTCGCCCTCGCCGCCGTCTTCGACCTCCGTCGCTCCCCCGCCGACATCGAGGCCGAGGCGCCCGCTACGGCGTGAGGAGGGTGGTGGCGACGGCTTCGAGGCCGGCGACGCGGCTGCCCTTGACGAGGACGGCGTCACCGGGGCCGAGATCGGAGAGGCGGTCGGCGGCCGCGGCGGCATCGGCGACCAGGACGTCGGTGCCGTAGGCGGGGGCGGCCACGGCGACGACCTCGATCCCCCGCTCCCCGGCGTGCGTCGCCACCTGGCGGTGGAGCGTCTCGCTGTCGCCGCCCAGCTCGGCCATCACGCCGAGCACCGCCACCTTCCGCCCGGTCACCGGCAGGGCGGCGAGGGCGTCGAGGGCGGCGCGGGTCGAGGTCGGGTTGGCGTTGTAGGCGTCGTTCACGACGATCAGCCCCGACGGCGCCCGCTCGACCTGCATCCGCATGCCCGAGATCGTCGCCCGGCCCAGCGCCTCGACCACGTCGTCGAGGTCGAGCCCGAGGGCGAGGGCGCAGGCCGCGGCGGCGACGGCGTTGGCGGCCTGGTGGGCGCCGTGGACCGCCAGCTCGACGGGGGCCTCGCCCCACGGCGAGCGGAGCAGCAGGCGGGGCCGGAGGAGGTCGTCGAGGGTGACGTCGGTGCCCCGCACGTCGGCCCCCGACGCCGGGCCGACGCCGTAGGTGAGGACCCGGGCCGACGTCCGCCCGGCCATGGCCGCCACCCGGTGGTCGTCGGCGTTGAGGACGGCGATCCCGTCGGCCGGGAGCGCCTCGACCAGCTCGCCCTTGGCCCGGGCGACGTCCTCGACGGTGCCGAACATCGCCAGGTGGGCGTCGGCCACGGCGGTCACGATCGCCGCCGTCGGCCGGGCGATCCCGCACAGCAGGGCGATGTGGCCCGGGCCCCGCGCCCCCATCTCGATGACGGCGGCGCCGGTGTCGGCCGGGGCGCCGACGAGGGTGAGCGGGACCCCGATCTCGTTGTTGAACGAGCGGGCGCTCGCCGCCGTCGTCCAGCGGGAGCCGAGCACGGCGGCCAGCAGGTCCTTGGTCGACGTCTTGCCGACCGAGCCGGTGACGCCGACGACCCGCTCGGGCAGGCGGGTGCGGGCGAGACGGCCGATGGCGAGGAGGGCGTCGGCGGTGTCGTCGACCAGCAGCACCGGGACACCGGCGTCGGGCAGCGGCCGGGAGGCCAGCACGGCGACGGCGCCGGCCTCGACCGCGGCGGGCACGAAGTCGTGGCCGTCGCGCTCGGCCACCAGGGCGACGAAGCCGGATCCGGTGGGCAGGGCGCGGGAGTCGATGCCCAGCCCGTCGACCACGGTGGCCGGGTCGCCGTCGATGGAGCCGCCGGTGGCGCCGGCCAGGTCGGAGAGGGTGAGCCGCACGCCGGGCGACCGTATCGGGTGGGCCCCACCGGGTCGGTCCGGGCGGGCCGGGGCCGGGCCCCCTCTAGGCTCGCCGGCCATGCCCGACGCCTCGCGACCCCGCCTCATCGTCCTGTTCGGCGGGGTCTCGGCCGAGCGTGACGTGTCCTGCGTGTCGGCCGCCCACGTGCTGGCCGCCATCGACCCCGGGGCCTTCGACGTGGTGCCGATCGGCATCGACGGCGACGGCCGCTGGCTGCTCGCCGAGGACGCCAAGGCCCTGCTCGACAGCGGCCGCGCCGGCGAGCTGGGCGGATCGGTGGCCGTCGCCGGCAAGGAGCTCGAGCCGCTGCCCGCCGTCACGCCCGCCACCCCGGGCCAGGAGGTCGTCGTCCTCCCCCTGATCCACGGGCCGCTGGGCGAGGACGGCACCGTCCAGGGGATGC
>DASTYI010000103.1:0-9657 GCA_035765045.1 Iamia sp.
CCTCGGCTGGGTGACCTTCCCCCACGCCCTGGTCCGCCAGGCCCTCGTCGCCCGGACCACCCGCAACCGGGAGGCCCACCTCCACCTGCGGGTGGCCGACGCCCTCGGGGCCGGGGCTACGGCGACCGCCGGTGCCGTGGCCGAGCACCTCCTCGCCGCCGGGCGGCTGGCCCCCACCGCCCGCCGGGCCCGGGCCGCCCTCGACGCCGAGCCCGGCACCGAGCCGGCGCTGCGGGCCGAGGCCCTGATCCTCTCGGCCCGGGTCGACCGCCACCTCGGGTCGCGGGAGCCGGGCGAGGCGGCGATCGGCGAGGCGATCGCGGTGGCCCGCCACATCGGCGACCCCGTCCTCCTCGCCCGGGCCGCCCAGGAGCAGGCGCTGCTGGAGGCCGGGGTGGGGTTGGCCTACGGCGTGGTCGACGAACCCCTGATCGCCCTGCTCGACGAGGCCCTCGCCGGGCTGCCCCCCGGCCACGACGCCGACCGCTCGGCCCTGCTGGCGTGGGGCTCGATCGCCCGTGACGGGGTCGACCCCGAGGGCCAGGAGCAGATGGCGGCCGAGGCCCTCGCCCTCGTCGAGGGGCGGCCCGGCGAGGACCACGGGCGCGCCCTCGCCCTCCTCGCCCGGCGCATCGCCGTCGCCGGCCCCGCCGGGCTGGAGGAGCGGCTCCGGCTCGGCCCGGTGATGGACCGGGCCGCCCGGGGCTGGACCGAGATGGAGGTCATGTCGCTGACCTTCGGCGTCACCGGCTTCATCGAGGCCGACCGGCTGGCCGACGCCGAGGCCGAGCTGGAGCAGCTCCGGGCCCTTGTCGCCACGCACGACCGGCCCGGCTACCGCGCCTACCTCCTCTTCCTCGACGCCAGCCTGGCCCTGCTGCGGGGTGACCAGGCACGGGGCGCCGCCCTCTCCGACGAGGCCCTGGAGGTCGGGGCCGACGCCCACGGCACCAACGCCCTGCTGATGTGGTCCGCCCAGCAGGTCAACCTGGCCCGCGACCGGGGCACGCTGCCGGCGCTGGTGCCGATCGCCGTCGAGCGGGTCGCCGAGTTCCCCCGCATCCAGGCCTGGCGGGCCGTGCTGGCCGCCGGCCGGGCCGCCGCCGGCGACCACGCCGGCGCGGCCGAGGCCTACGCCCCGCTGTTCACCGACGGGCGCTGGGCGTCGCGCTACGGCACGTCGCTCTGGTACGTCACCACCTACCTGATCGCCGAGGCGGCCGCCGCCGGGGGCGACGAGGTGGCCTGCGCCGGCCTGGTCGACCTGCTCGCCCCGCTGGAACGCCGGGTCGCCATCAGCGGGATGGGCTCGGGCGTCCTCGGGCCGATGGGCCGGGTGCTCGGCCTGGTGCGCGAGGTCCTGGGCGACGTCGAGGGCGCCGTCGCCGCCCTCACCACCGCCGTCGACATCGCCACCGCCGACGGCTACCTCCCCTGGGAGGCCCGGGCCCGCTGGGACCGGGCCCGGCTGCTGCGCCGGCGGGGCGGGCCGGGCGACGACGCCGTCGCCGCCACCGACGAGGCCCGGGCCCGGGCCCTGGCCGACGAGCTCGCCCTCCACCTTTCCCTCGACCCGGCCCACGGGCCAGGCTTCCCCGGATGAGCACGGCGGGGGACGAGGTGGTCCTCGAGGTGTCGGTCCTCGGTCCGCTGCGGGCCCGGCGCGACGGGATCGAGGTGGCCCTCGGGGGCCGCCGGCAGAAGGCCGTCCTGGCCCGGCTGGCGCTGGCCGCGGGGGCGACGGTGCCGGTCGACCGGCTGGTCGACGACCTGTGGGACGGCGACCCGCCCCGCACCGCCGTCGGCACCGTGCAGAGCTACGTGTCCAACCTGCGCCGGGCGCTGGCCCGCGCCGGGGAGACGGTGATCGAGCGCGTCGGCGACGGCTACCGCCTCGCCGTGCCCCCGGCGACGCTGGCCGCGGCCCGCTTCGAGGACCTGGTCGCCCGGGCGGCCGCCCCGGCCGGCGGCCACGCGACCCGGGCCGAGGTCGATGCCGCCCTCGCCCTCCTCGACGAGGCCCTCGCCCTCTGGCACGGCCCCGCCCTGGCCGACCTGGCCGACGAGCCGTGGGCCCAGCCCTCGGCGGTGCGGCTGGAGGAGCTGCGGCTGGCGGCGATGGAGGCCCGCTTCGACCTCCACCTCGACGCCGGGCGCCACGCCGTCGTCACCGGCGACCTGGAGGCGGCGGCCACCGCCCACCCGCTGCGCGAGCGCTTCGCCGCCCAGCTGGTCGTCGCCCTGTACCGCTCCGGCCGCCAGGCCGACGCCCTCCGGGCCTACGAGCGCACCCGCGCCCACCTGGCCGACGAGCTCGGCCTCGACCCCGGCCCCGCCCTCGCCCGCCTCGCCACCCAGGTCCTCGACCAGGATCCCGCCCTCGACCACGTCCCCCTCCCCCCCACCCCCGAGCTCGGTGGGATCCGTGACACCCCGGTGTCACCGATCCCACCGAGTTCGCCCGGGGTGGCGTTGGCGGTGCCGGCGGCGGGGGTGGCGCGGCGGGGGCTGGTGGGACGGGCGGACGAGATCGGGACGCTGCTGGCGGCGTGGGAGCAGGTCGAGGCCGGCGACCGGCGGCTGGCCGTGGTGGCCGGCGAGGCCGGGATGGGCAAGACCCGGCTGGCCCAGGAGCTGGCCGCCCGGGTCCACGCCCGTGGCGGGCACGTGTTCTGGGGCCGGTGCACCGCCGACGCCCTCCTCTCCTACCAGCCGGTGGTCGAGGCCCTGCGCACGGCGGCCCGGGAGCTGGGCGACGACGCCACCCGGGCCCTGCTGGCCGGGCACCCGGGGGTGGCGCCGCTGCTGCCCGACCTGGTCGACGGGCGGCCCGACACCACCCGCTACGAGATGTACGAGGCGCTGGCCGCCCTGGTCGACGACGTCACCGCCGGGCGCCCCGCCCTGTTCGTGGTCGACGACGCCCAGTGGGCCGACACCTCGACCTTGAGCCTGCTCCGCCACCTGCTGGAGCACCCCCGGGCCGGGCGCCTCCTCGTGCTGGCCACCACCCGGCGGCCCGCCGGCCGCCCCACCCCCGACCTCGACCGGCTGGTCGCCGACCAGGGCCGGGCCGGCATCGGGTCGGTCCTCGAGCTGGAGGGCCTGGCCGCCGACGAGGTGGCCACCCTGCTCGGCGACCGGGGCGTCACCCTCGACGCCGAGGCGGCCCGGGCCATCCACGACCGCACCGCCGGCAACCCCTTCTTCGTCGAGTCGCTGGCCGACCAGGGCGGCGACCTCGGGGCGGCCGACGTGCGGGCCCTCCCCGACACCGTCCGCGACGTCCTCGACCAGCGGCTCGCCGCCCTCCCGGCCGAGGCCACCGCCGTCCTCACCGCCGCCGCCGTCGTCGGGCCCCGGGTGCCGCTCGACCTGCTCGGCGACGTCACCGGCCAGGACGCCGACGCCGTCCTCGACGCCGTCGACGCCGCCGTCGCCGCCCGGCTGCTGGTCGAGGACGACGAGCTCGGCTGGGTCGGCTTCCCCCACGCCCTGGTCCGCCAGGCCCTGCTCGCCCGCACCACCCGCAACCGCGAGGCCCAGCTCCACCTGCGGGTGGCCGACGCCCTGCGGGGGTCGGGGGCGGTGACCGAGGAGGCCGGGCACCTGCTGGCCGCCGGGCGGATGGCCGACCCCGAGCGCACCGCCGAGGCCGCCGGCCGGGCCGCCTGGGACGCGCTCGCCGCCCTGGCCGACGACGAGGCCGCCACGTGGGCCGACCGGGGCCTGGCCGTGCTGCCGCCCACCGCCCACGCCGCCCGCGCCGAGCTGGGGCTGGTCAAGGCCCGGGCCGAGCGCCGGCGGGGGCGTCGCGAGGCCGCCCAGGTGGCGCTGGCGGTGATGGCCGACGAGGCCCGGGCCGGCGCCCTGCCGCTGCTGCTGGCCGAGGCCGCCCAGGAGGCCGCCCTCGTCCTCGGCGGGGTCGGCTTCAGCTTCGGCGAGGTCGACGAGGCCCTCCTCGCCCTGCTCGACGAGGCCCTGGCCGCCCAGCCCGAGGACGCCACCGCCGTCCGGGCCGGCCTCCTGGCCTGGTCGGCGCTGGCCCGCAGCGGTGGCGACGACCTGGAGGCGGTCGACGCCCTGTCGGCCCGGGCCCTCGCCCTGGCCGAGGCCGAGGACGACCGCCACCTCCTGGCCCTGGCCCGCTTCGCCCGCCGGATGGCGCTGATGGGACCGGCCGGGCTGGCCGAGCGGCTGGCGATCGGGCCGGCGACCACCGAGGCGGCCGCGGGCTGGGCCGACCTGGAGGTCGTGTCGCTGGTGCTCGACGTCGCCGACCTGATGGAGGCGGGGCGGCTCGACGAGGCCCGCCGGGTCCGCGAGCGGCTGCGCGCCGTCGTCGCCCCCCACCGGCGCCCGGTCTTCGACGCCTACCTGCTGTTCGTCGACGCCTGCTGGGCGCTGGTCGAGGGCGACGTCGACCGGGCCGCGGCGCTGTCGGACCGGGGCCTGGAGGTGGGGGCCGAGGCCCTTGGCGCCAACGGCTTCCAGGCCTGGGCCGGCCAGCAGTACATCGTCGCCCGCGAGCGGGGCGACATCACCCCGCTGACGCCGCAGGTCGAGGCCATCGTCGAGCAGCTCCCCGGCCTGGCCGTGTGGCGGGTCGCCCTCGCCGTCTGCCGGGTCGTCGAGGGCGACGACGACGCCGCCCGGGCCGCCTACGCCCCGGTCGTCGCCGATGGCACCCTCGCCATCCCCACCGTCTCGGCCATGTGGTACACGACCGTCGCCCAGCTCGCCGAGGTGGCCCGGCTGGTCGGCGACACCGCCACCAGCGCCCTGCTGGTCGAGACGATCGCCCCGGTGGCCGACCACGTCACCGTCACCGGGATGGGCGCCGTCTCGCTCGGGCACTGCACCCGGTACCTCGGCCTGGCCCAGGCCGGGGCGGGCGACCTCGACGCCGCCGAGGCCACCCTGGCCCGGGCCGCCGAGCAGGCCGGCGCCGCCGGGTTCGGCCCCTGGCGGGCCCGGGCCCTGGTCGACCGGGCCGACGTGCTCGACGAGCGGGGCGGGCCCGGTGACGCCGAGGCCGCCGCCGCCCTGCGGGCCGAGGCCGAGGACCTGGCCGGCGATCTCGGCATCGCCCTGGGTCTGCGACTGCCACGCTCCTAGGCTCGCGGCCCCATGGGCCTCAAGGAGACGCTGACCGACCTCGGGATGAAGGGGATGAACGTCTCCCACCGGGCCGTGCTCAAGGTCTCCGGCGGGCGGCTGCTCACGGCGCCGTTCGGCATGCCCACCGTCGAGCTCCACACCACCGGGCGCAAGACCGGCCAGCGCCGCTCGACCCTGCTCACCGCCCCGGTCCGGGAGGACGGCCGGGTGGTGCTGGTGGCGTCGAAGGGCGGCGATGACCGGGACCCGCTCTGGTACCGGAACCTGGTGGCCGACCCCGAGGTCGAGCTGACCATCGACGGCGTCACCACCCCGATGCGGGCGCGCACCGCCACCCCCGAGGAGCGGGCCGAGCTCTGGCCCCGGATCACCGCGGCCTACAAGGGCTATGCCGGCTACCAGAAGCGCACCACCCGCGAGATCCCCGTCGTCATCTGCGAGCCGAGGTAGCCGTTCTGAGGCGGGTCGAGCTCACCGCCGACCGCCGTGCGCCTCAGAACGGGGGCGGGCGGGGCGGGCTGGCTACTGGGCCCGCTCGTTGCGGGTGGCCTTGTCGACGGTGGTGGCGATGCGCGTCCGGCGGGTCTCGGGCTTCTTGGCGGTGACGATCCAGATCAGGATCTGGAGCCGGGCGCTGGGCGGGAAGGCGGCGAAGTGGGCAGCCGCCTCGGGGACGGCGTCGAGGGCGGCCTGGACGTCGTCGGGGACGATGCCGTCCTCGACGTCGGCCAGCAGGTCCCACGTGCCCGACGCCTTGGCCGCCTCGACCAGCGCCATCCCGGCCGGGGCCATCTCGCCGCTGGCGATCAGCTGCTCGACCCGCTGGCGGTTCGACCGCACCCACGTGCTCCGGGGGTTGCGGGGCGAGAACCGCTGGTACCGGGTGGTGTCGTCGCGGGGCCGCACCACGCTGTCGATCCAACCGTGGCAGAGAGCCTGGCGGACGGCGTCCTCGTAGGAGACGTGGCCCTCGCCGTCGGCCGAGCGCGAGCGGGCCATCACCAGCCAGGCGGCCGGAGCGGTGGCGGCGTGGGCGTCGAGCCACCCCCGCCAGGCCGCCGCGCTCGGGGCCAGCACGGCGGGCGCCCCCTCCATGACCTCGTCGGGGAGCTCGGTCGCCTCGTCCACCCCCGGAGCGTGCCACGCGGCCCGGACCGGTCGGGCAGGATCGGGGGGTGGAGCACCGCCCCCTCGTCCCCGGCCGCCCCGACAGCCCGCCGGTCCCCGTGGTGGGGATGGGCACGTCGGAGACCTTCGACACCGACGACCAGGCGATGGTCGACGCCGTGGTCGACCGGGCACTGGCCCACGGCACGACGCTGTTCGACTCCTCGCCCATGTACGGCCGCGCCGAGGCGACGCTCGGGCGGGCGCTCGAGGGCCGGCGCGACGGGACCTTCGTCGCCACCAAGGTGTGGACGCCCGACGACGCCGAGGCCGAGGCCCAGATGGACGCCTCGGCCGCCTTCGCCGGGGGCCGGGTCGACCTGATGCAGGTGCACAACATGGTCGCCTGGCGGACCCGGCTCGACCAGATCGAGGCCCGCCGGGAGCGCGGTGAGATCGGCTTCGTCGGCGCCACCCACTGGCAGGTCAGCGGGTTCGCCGACCTGGAGGCGGCCATGGCCACCGGCCGGCTCGACGCCATCCAGGTGCCGTACAACCCGGTCGAGCGCGACGTCGAGCAGCGGATCCTGCCGCTCGCCGCCGACCTCGGCCTGGGCGTGCTGGTGATGCGGCCCTTCGCCAACGCCGCCCTCCTCCGGGACCTGCCCCCGGCGGCCGAGCTGGCGGCGCTCGCCCCGACCGGGATCACCACCTGGGGCCAGGCGCTGCTGGCCTGGGGGCTGGCCCACCCGGCGGTGACGACGTCGATCCCGGCGACCTCGAAGCCGGACCGGGCCGAGGAGAACGCGGCCGCCGGCGACCTCGCTCCCCTCGACCCCGACGCCCGGGACCGCATCACCGCCCTGTTCAGCCGCTGAGGGCCGGGGCCGGGCGGCGGACCACGACGCCCCCGTCGGCCCGGGCCAGGACGGTGCCCGGGGGGAACGCCCCGGCCAGCTCGAGGATCCGGGTGACGACGTCGTCGACCAGCTCGCGGTCGAGGGCCGAGAGCCCGGCGTCGACGGGCGGGTCGCCGTCGTCGGGGACGTCCTCGCCAGGCGGTGGGGCCAGGCCGACCAGCCAGCCGGTGGCGGCCAGCGAGCGGACCACCGCCCGCCGCAGCCCGGCCAGGTCGAGCGGGGTGTCGGTGACGACGCAGGTGGTGGTGGCCCGGTGGCTGTCGAGGCCGACGAAGCGCCGGTCGCACCCGCAGTCGGGACAGGAGCACTCGAGCAGGGGGAGGGCGACCAGCTCGCCCTCGGTGGTGGCGCAGCCGTCGTCGGGACGGTCGCCCTGGGTCGTGGACGTGGCGGTGAGGACGCGCACGGCGTGACCTCCTTGGTCGGGAACATGTGTTCGCTCACCTACCCGGGCAACACGTGGCCCAAACGGGTGACGAGCCGGCGCCGGCACCACCCGGCCACCGTCCTCGGCCGTACTGTGCGGCGATGGCCGCTGACGAGATCACCCTGGCGGGGATCGACGAGACGATCGCCCCGCTCGGGCTGGGCACCTGGGCCTGGGGCGACCGGGAGGTGTGGGGCATGGGCGGCTACGACGCCGACCTCACCGAGGACCGCATCGCCGAGGCCTGGACGGCCACCCTCGACGCCGGCGTCGCCCTGATCGACACCGCCGAGGTCTACGGCCGGGGCGAGAGCGAGCGGATCATCGGCCGGCTGCTCGCCGCCCGGCCCGCCGACCGGGAGCGGGTCGTGCTGGCCACCAAGTTCATGCCGATGCCGCAGAAGGTGAACGTGCGCTCGGCGTTGCGGTCGTCGCTGCTGGCGTCGATCGAGCGGCTCGGGGTCGAGCGGGTCGACCTCTACCAGATCCACGGGCCGGTCAGCCTCCGGTCCAAGGGGGCGATCGCCGAGGCGCTGGCGGCCGTGGTCGACGAGGGGCTGACCCGGGCCGTCGGCGTGTCCAACTACTCGTCGGGCGAGGTCGAGAAGGTCCACGCCGCCCTGGCGGCGCACGGCGTGCCCCTGGCGTCGAACCAGGTCGAGCACTCGCTGCTCCGCCGTCGCCCCGAGACCAGCGGCCTGGCGGCCACCTGCGAGCGGCTCGGCGTGCGGATCCTCGCCTACTCGCCGATCGGGCAGGGCCGGCTGACCGGCAAGTACTCCGCGACCAACCTGCCGTCGGGGCGCCGGGGGTTCTCGACCCACCCGATGGAGGACGTCGAGGCCGTCGTCGCCGTGCTCCGGGCCATCGGCGCCGCGCGGGACCGGACCCCGGCCCAGGTCGCCCTGCGCTGGCTGATCGAGCGGGGCTCGATCCCCATCCCCGGGGCCAAGAACGCCGACCAGGCGGCCCAGAACGCCGGCGCCCTGGGTTGGAGCCTCACCGCCGAGGAGGTCGCCCGCCTCGACGCCGTCGCCCTCGACGGCACCCGCACCCTCCGCCAGCGCATCTGGCAACACGGCTGACCCCACCGCGACCCCAGCCCCACAAGAACGACTTCTTGTGGCCCACGCGTCGCGTCGCCAGCTTCTTGTGGCTCCCAGGTCGCGCTTCCGCGACACCACCGCACAAGAACGCTCCCGACCCCCGAGAACGCGACGCATGCGCACAAGAAGCCGTTCCTGTGGGCCAGGCGTCGCGTTCCGGCTTCTTGTGGGCTACAGGTCGCGCTTCCGCGACACCGCCGCACAAGAACGCTCCCGGGCTCCGAGCACGCGACGCTTGCGCACAAGAAGGCGTTCCTGTGGGTCAGGGGTCGCGGGGGCGGGGGGGTCAGCGGGGGAGGCCGGGGGTGGCGTCGGGGGTGGTGTCGGGGGAGAGGGGGGTGCGGGGGATGCGGGGGGTGAGGGCGAAGAGGGGGTCGGGGGCGGCGCCGTCGAGGGCCAGGGCGGCGGCCAGGGCACCGATGGCGGGGCCGAACTTGAAGCCGTGGCCGCTGAAGCCGGCCAGCACCACGACGGCGCCCGAGCGGTCGATCACCGGGTCGTGGTCCGGCGTCGTCGTGTACAGGCAGGTCGTGGGGACGGCCCGGGTCGACACCACGCCCGGCACCCACGTCTCGGCGTAGCGGCGCAGGTCGTCGAGGGCGTCGGCGTCGAACGGGCGCTCGGTGACGTCGGGGTCGATCTCGGCGCCGATGCCGTGGAAGCCGAGCTTGACGCCTTCGTCGCCGGCCAGGCCGTAGACCCCGTGCACGGCCCGGTCCATGGTCAGCAGCGCCCCGGGGTGGTGGATGAAGCTGGGCCACGGGACGGCCTCGTCCACCGGCCGGAAGTGGGCCGGCTGCTCGACCGTGACCCGCATCGCCGGCACCCCGTCCACCCCGCCGAGCAGGCGCGACGCCCACGCCCCGGCGGCGACCACGGCCACGCCCGCCGCCACCACGTCACCCGAGGCCAGGCGGACCGCCACCCCGTCGCCGGCCTCCTCGACCGCCGTCACCACCTCGCCCAACCGGACCTC
>DASTYI010000104.1:0-3527 GCA_035765045.1 Iamia sp.
GGGCCCGTCGGCCCGGGCGCCGTGGACCCACAGGTGGGCCGCGGCCGGGCGGGCGGCGCCGGGCACCGCGGGCTGGACCGAGGCCAGGGTGGCCAGGGCCGAGGCCAGGGCCGGCGGGTAGCGGGTGATGTCGACGGCGGCCAGGTCGGACCAGGTCTCGACCGGCTCGCCCCGCCCGACGACGGCCCGCGTGATCGGAGCCACGATCGAGACCGGGGCGGCGGCGCCGGGGCCGCCCAGGGCGACGCCGGCGAGCGGGCCGACGACGGCGTCGCCCCGCCGGATCCGGGCCAGCTCGTGGGCCAGGACGGCCTCCAGCTCGACCAGCGACAGCCGGTCGAGCAGGCCCCGGGTGACGACGAGGTCGGCGTCGTCGACCGAGCGGGCCACGGCCAGGGCGTTGGCGGCGTCGTCCTCGACGACGTGGAGCCGGGGCGGCGCCAGGCCGATCCCGACGCAGAGGCCCTCGACGGCGTTGTGGAGGCGGGGCTCGTCGGCCTCGGTGACGGCCCGGCCGGGGACGGCGGCCAGGGCCGCGGTCAGCGCCTGCTGGCGGATCGCCCGGGTCAGCCCGAGGAAGCTCACGATGCTCACCAGCACGCCGAGCAGGGCGACCAGGGGCAGGCCGAGGGCGATCAGGACGACCACGCCGACCAGGGTGAGCACCCCCTGGATGATCGCCGCCGGGACGGTGGCCAACCGGCGGGCGATGGCCTCGTTGCGGGCCAGGGCGTCGTCCATCACGGAGGCGGATGCTACAGGTCGGGCCTCAGACGACCCTGCTGTAGAGCTCCAGGTAGCGGGTGGCCAGGGCATCCATGGAGAAGGTCTCGGCCCGCTCGCGGCCCGAGGCGGCGAGGGCGGCGGCCCGATCGGGGTCGGTCAGGACGGTGGTGGCGGCCCGGGCCAGGCCGGTGGCGTCGCCCGGCTCGAACAGCAGGGCGTCGGCGCCGGGGCGGACGACCTTCCGGTACCCCGGCAGGTCGCTGCACACGATGGGGACGCCGGCCGCCATCGCCTCCAGCAGCACCACGCCGAAGGACTCCCCGCGCAGCGACGGGGCGCAGTAGACGGTGGCGCCCCGCAGGCGCGAGGCCTTCTCGGCGTCGGAGATCCGGCCCAGCCACTCGACCCGGGGGTCGCCCGAGGTCCGCTTCTGCAACCGCTCGGTGTCGGGGCCGTCGCCCGCCACCCAGACCCGCACGTCGCGGGGCATCTCGGGGAGGGCGTCGAGCAGGACCTCGAGCCCCTTGCGCTCGTCGTGGCGGCCGAGGAAGAAGACGGTCGGGACGCCGTCGGTCGGCGTCGGCTCAGCCTCGGCGAAGAAGGGGATCTCGATCCCGTTGTAGACCCGCTCGTAGGTGCCCTTGAGGTAGGTCCGGGCCAGCTCCTCGGCGTCGGCCGACACCGCGCAGCGCAGGTCGAGGCGCCCGGCCAGCCAGCGGACCACGGGGCCGAGCGACTTGTAGGCGCCCGAGACCCCGGCGGCGTGGAAGGTCCCGACCAGCGGCGCCGGCTTGACCACGCAGGTGGTGATGCAGGCCCCGGGCCCGAGCGGCTCGTGGACGTTGATGACGTCGAACCCCTCGTCGCTGGTGGCCCGGATCAGCCGGAGCTGGGCGGGCAGGTCGGGGGCGAGGGGGGCGATCGAGCCGTTGGCGGCGGTCGGCAGGCTGCTGCCCAGCGGCGTCACCCAGGTGTCGGGGGGCGGGCCGTCGCAGGGGGCGAGGACGCGGGTCGGGTGGCCCTGGGCTCGCAGGGCGCGGGCCAGCCCCAGGACCTGGGCCTGCACGCCACCGGGGACCGTCAGGCTGTAGGGACAGACGAGGCCGATCCGCACGGCGCCGCAGCCTAGGAGCACCTGTGTCTAGGGTCCGCCTCCGTGGCGAACGACGACCTGGCAACCGACCTGGCCGCGGTGCTCACCGAGCGGACCGGCGCGCCGACGACGGTCGAGGGCCTGCGCCGGCTCTCGGGCGGGGCGTCCCGGGAGACGTGGGCCTTCACCGCGGTGAGCCCCGACGGCCGCCGCGACCTGATCCTCCAGCGGACCCGACCCGGCGGCAGCGCCGGCCCGGCGTCGATGGAGGCCGAGGACGCCCTGCTGGCCGCGGCCGCCGCCGCCGGCGTCCCCGTCCCCCCGACCGTGGTGGCGTCGGCCGACGCCGGCCCGCTGGGCCCCGGCCGGGTCACCGTGGCCGTGCCCGGCGAGGCCCTCGGACCCCGGCTGGTCCGGGCCGAGCGCAGCGCCGAGGGCCGACGGGCGCTGGCCACGCAGATGGGCGAGGCCCTGGCTGCCATCCACTCGATCCCACCCGAGGACCACCCCGGGTTGGAGCGGCGTGACGTGCTCGACGTCGCGCGGTCCGGGCTCGACCTGCTCGGCGTGGCCCGCCCCGCCTTCGAGCTCGGGCTCCGCTGGCTCGACGAGAACCGCCCGCCGGCCACCCCCGACACCGTCGTCCACGGCGACTTCCGGGTCGGCAACCTGCTGGTCGACGGGGACGACCTCACCGCCGTGCTCGACTGGGAGATCTCGCACCGGGGCGACCCGCTGGAGGACCTCGGCTGGCTGTGCGTGCGGGCGTGGCGCTTCGGCGGCGACCACGAGGTCGGCGGGCTGGCCGACCTCGACGACCTGCTGGCCGCCTACTCGCGGGCGCGGGGGGTCGACGTCGACCCGGCCCACGTCCGCTGGTGGACGGCGGCCGGGACGCTGTCGTGGGGCCTGATGTGCGCCGTCCAGGCCCATCGCCACCTCGACGGCCACGTCCGCTCGGTCGAGCTGGCCACGATCGGCCGGCGGGTGGTCGAGAACGAGTACGACCTGCTCGACCTGATCGGGATCGGTCCCGCCCCCGCCCCCTCCCCCGAGCCCACCGGGCCCGCCGAGCCCCCGCCCCCGCCCGACCGCCACGGCCGCCCGACCGCCGGGGAGCTGCTCGACGCCGTCCGGTCGCACCTCGCCGAGGAGATCGCCCCGCTGCTGGAGGGCGCCCCCGCCTTCTCGCTCCGGGTCGTCGACCGGGCCCTGGCCACCGTCCAGCGCGAGGTCGCCCGGGCCGGCGTCGTCCCCGCCGTGGCCGACGAGGCCGCCCTCGCCGCCGCCCTCCGCGCCGGCGAGGTCACCCCCGACGACGACCTGCGCGCCGCCGTCCGGGCCGCCGTCGTCGAGCGCCTCCGCGTCGCCAACCCCAAGTGGCTCCTCCCCCCCGACGCCTGACCCCACCCCGACCCCCGCGACGCCCTCCTACAAGAACCGGTTCTTGTAGGCGCCGGTCGCGTCCACGCGACGCCGCCGCGCCAGAAGTTGGGCGCCGGCGTTTCGGCGCGGCCAGGTCGCGCTCACGCGACCTGGCCGCGCCGGAACGGTGGCGCGACCGCACCGCTCCAGAACCAGTTCTTGTAGGGGGAGGTCGCGTCGGAGCTGGAGGAGGGGGTCAGGAGAGGCCGGCGGCGGCCAGGGCGGCGTGGTCGGAGGGCCAGTTGGGCTGGAGGAGGTGCCACTGGTCGGGGGCCCGGCGGAC
>DASTYI010000105.1:0-21916 GCA_035765045.1 Iamia sp.
GGCGACACCGTGCTGCTCGACTCGCGCTCCGGCCTGGTGCTGGAGAAGCTGCCGCGCCCGGAGGTCGAGGACCTGGCCCTCGAAGAGGTGCCCGACATCGACTACGACGACATCGGCGGCCTCGACGACCAGATCGAGCAGATCGCCGACGCGGTCGAGCTGCCGTTCCTCCACCAGGAGCTGTTCGCCGAGCACCGCCTGCCGGCCCCGAAGGGGATCCTGCTGTACGGGCCGCCGGGGTGCGGCAAGACGCTGATCGCCAAGGCGGTCGCCAACTCGCTCGCCAAGAAGGTCGCCGCGGCGACGGGCGACGAGAAGGGCCGCAGCTACTTCATCAACATCAAGGGTCCCGAGCTGCTCAACAAGTACGTGGGCGAGACCGAGCGCCAGATCCGCCTGGTCTTCCAGCGGGCCCGGGAGAAGTCCGAGGAGGGCTGGCCCGTCATCGTCTTCTTCGACGAGATGGACTCGATGTTCCGCACCCGCGGCACCGGCATCAGCTCGGACATGGAGTCGACGATCGTCCCGCAGCTCCTCGCCGAGATCGACGGCGTCGAGACCCTGCGCAACGTGATCGTGATCGGCGCCTCGAACCGCGAGGACCTGATCGACCCGGCCATCCTCCGCCCCGGCCGGCTCGACGTGAAGATCAAGATCGAGCGCCCCGACGAGGAGGCCGCGGCCCAGATCTTCGGCCGCTACCTCACCACCGACCTGCCGCTCGACGCCGACGAGGTCGAGAGCCTCGGCGGCGGCGACCGCCACAAGTGCGTCCAGGCCATGATCGAGGCCACCGTGGCCGAGATGTACCGGGTCGACGAGGCCAACCAGTTCCTCGAGATCACCTACCAGAACGGTGACAAGGAGATCATGTACTTCAAGGACTTCTCGTCCGGGGCCATGATCGAGAACATCGTCCGGCGGGCCAAGAAGCTGGCGATCAAGCGGCACCTGGCCGGGGCCGAGAAGGGCATCCGCACCGAGGACCTCCTGGCGTCGATCCACCAGGAGTACAAGGAGCACGAGGACCTGCCCAACACGACCAACCCGGACGACTGGGCCAAGATCTCGGGCAAGAAGGGCGAGCGCATCGTCTACGTCCGCACGATCGTCACCCACGACGACGACGCCGGGGGCAGCGAGGTGGCCGGCGGCCGGTCGATCGAGCGCGTCGCCACCGGGCAGTACCTCTAGGGTCCGAGCCATGGCCATCGCCAAGATCTGCGGGATCGAGACCGAGTACGGGATCGTCCACCGCGGGGTGGCGGAGTCCAACCCGGTCACGGCGTCGAGCCTGCTGATCAACGCCTACGTCTCCGAGCGCAGCACGGGCGCGGCGCCGGCCACCCCCCCGGTCGGGTGGGACTTCGAGGACGAGACCCCCGGCCGCGACGCCCGGGGGGCCACGCCGGCCGACGCCCAGCCGCCCGACGTCGACACCCACCTGGTCAACGCCGTGCTCACCAACGGCGCCCGCTTCTACGTCGACCACGCCCACCCCGAGGTCTCGACCCCCGAGTGCGCCGACGCCCGCTCGGTCGTCACCTTCGACCGGGCCGCCGAGGTGATCGTCCAGCGGGCGATGGCCGCCGCCGGGCGGGTGCTCCCGCCGGGCCAGGAGATCATCGTCCACAAGAACAACTCGGACGGCAAGGGCAACTCCTACGGCTGCCACGAGAACTACCTGATGGACCGGTCGGTGCCGTTCGGGCGGATCGTCGCCGCGGCCACGACCCACTTCGTCACCCGCCAGGTGTTCACCGGGTCGGGCAAGGTCGGCGTCGAGGCCAACGGGGCCCCGGCCCGCGACGTCACCTACCAGCTGAGCCAGCGGGCCGACTTCTTCGAGGCCGAGGTGGGGCTGGAGACCACCCTCAAGCGGCCCATCGTCAACACCCGCGACGAGCCCCACGCCGATGCCCAGCGCTACCGCCGCCTCCACGTGATCGCCGGTGACGCCAACCTGGCCGAGGTCGCCACCTTCCTCAAGGTCGGCACCACCGCCGTCGTCCTGGCCATGGTCGAGGACGACGCCCTCGACCGCGACCTCACCATCCGCAACCCGGTCCCGGCCATCCGGGCCGTCTCCCACGACCCGACGCTGGCCGCCACCGTCGAGACCGTCGACGGGGTCACCATGACCGCCCTCGAGGTCCAGTTCGAGCTGCTCGACCGGGCCCGCAAGTGGGCCGACCAGCGGGGCCTGGAGGCCGTCGGCGAGGAGGTCGGCGCCGAGGTCCTACGGCGCTGGGAGGAGGTCCTGACCGGGCTGGAGGCCGATCCCGAGTCGGTCGCCGCCCAGGTCGACTGGGTGGCCAAGCGTCGGCTGATCGACCGCTGGCGCGAGCGCCACGGCGCCGAGTGGAGCGACCCCCGGGTCGCCGCCCTGGCCCTCCAGTACCACGACCTGCGCCCCGAGCGGAGCCTGGCGGCCCGGGTCGGGCTGGAGCGGATCACCGACGACGACGGCGTGACCAGGGCGATCAGCGAGCCGCCCACCGACACCCGGGCCTACTTCCGGGGTCGCTGCCTGGCGAAGTTCGGCGACAGCATCGTCGCCGCCAACTGGGACTCGCTGGTGTTCGACGTGGGCGACGAGCCCCTCCGACGGGTCCCGATGATGGAACCGTCCCGTGGGACCGAGGCCCATGTCGGTAGGTTGTTGGACGAGTGCTCCACCCCGGCCGAGCTGGTCGCCCGGCTCTCGCAGTGACCGGGGTGCGACGACAGACGGAGATGGTTCATGGCCGAGCGTGAGCAGAAGAAGCGGAGCGCCCCCCAGCGGGAGACCGAGGAGATCGCCGACGCGCCCCAGGGCAGCGAGCGCGGCGAGGAGATCAAGGCCGACATCGACGACCTCCTCGACGAGATCGACGACGTCCTCGAGACCAACGCCGAGGACTTCGTCCGCTCCTACGTCCAGAAGGGCGGCCAGTAGCCGTACGAACGGTGCCTGGCACCGTTCGTACGAGAGCGGCCTGGGTCGCCTCGGGCGGTGGCGCCGCTAGGGTCGCCGGCGTGACGCTGCCCCTCTTCGGACCGCATGACGATCCGGGCCCCGACTTCGCCGGCCTGGTCCGCCGGGTCGGGTTGGCCCCCGAGCCCCCCACCCAGACGCTCCCGGCCGGGATCGGCGTCCCCCACGGGACGACGGTCGTGTCGATCCGCTACGCCGACGGCGTGGTGATGGCGGGCGACCGACGGGCCACCTCGGGCCACCTGATCAGCCACCGCACGATCGAGAAGGTCTTCCCCGCCGACCGCTACTCGGGCATCGCCATCGCCGGCGCCGCCGGGCCCGCGGTCGAGATGGTCACCCTCTTCCAGCTCCAGCTGGAGCACTACGAGAAGGTCGAGGGCTCCCACCTCTCGCTGGAGGGCAAGGCCAACCAGCTGAGCCAGATGGTGCGCAACCACCTCCCGGCGGCCATGCAGGGCTTCGCCGTCGTGCCGCTGTTCGCCGGCTACGACACCGGGCGGGAGGTCGGCCGGTTGTTCGAGTACGACGTCACCGGTGGCCGCTACGAGGAGCAGGACTTCGCCGCCTCGGGCTCGGGCATGCTCCACGCCGGCACGGTGGTGAAGCTCGGCTACCGCCCCGGGCTCGACCGGGCCGGGGTGATCGACCTGGCCCTCAAGGCGCTGTGGACGGCGGCCGACGAGGACAGCGCCACCGGCGGTCCCGACGCCCGCCGCGGCATCTGGCCGGTCATCGCCACCATCTCCGCCGACGGCTACCAGCGGGTCGGCGACGAGGAGCTGGCCGAGCGCTTCGCCGCCCTCCTCGAGGACGACGACGCCACCCGCAGCACCGCCGCCCCGGCCGGAGGTTCGCTCCGATGAGCGAGCGCAGCGAGCGAATCCGACAGGACGGGCGGTCTGACGGCGGAGCTTGCGGAGCCGTCAGCGCTCATCGGTGCCCGGCGACGTCCCATCGGCCCGATCCCTCCGACGACTTGGTGGTGCACCGATGAGCATGCCGTTCTACGTCGCCCCCGAGCAGGTCATGAAGGACCGGGCGGACTACGCCCGGAAGGGCATCGCCCGGGGCCGCTCGCTGATCGCCGCGGTGTGCGCCGACGGCATCCTGCTGTGCGCCGAGAACCCCTCGGCCACCCTCCGCAAGATCAGCGAGATCTACGACCGGATCGCCTTCGCCGGCGTCGGTCGCTACAACGAGTTCGACCAGCTCCGGGTGGCCGGGGTCCGCCACGCCGACCTGAAGGGCTACTCCTACAGCCGCGAGGACGTCGACGCCCGCAGCCTGGCCAACGCCTACGCCCAGGCCCTCGGCCAGGTCTTCACCCACGAGATGAAGCCGCTCGAGGTCGAGATCCTGGTGGCCGAGGTGGCCCGCGAGGGCGGTCGCGACCAGCTGTTCCACATCCTCTACGACGGCACCGTGATCGACGAGCCCAGCCGGGCCGTCCTCGGGGGCGACGCCGAGGCCATCGCCGAGCGCTTCGAGGCCGCCCACGACACCGGTGCCACCACCGCCGAGGTCCTCGGCGCCGCCGTCGCCGCCCTGGCCGGCGATCGCACCCTCGGGGCCGAGGTGATCGAGGCCGCCGTGCTCGACCGGGCCAACGGTCGGCGCACCTTCCGCCGGCTCACCGACGACGAGATCACCGCCGCCATCGGCGCTCCCGCCGACCCCGCCACCGACGACTGACCCGTCCTGGCGCGACCCGGTGACGCGTGAGGGTCACGAGATCGCGCCGGAACGGCGGGCGGTGGTGGCCGACGCCCTCGCCATCGGCGGGGTGACGGGTGCCTACGGGATCTCCTTCGGGGCCGTCGCCGTCGCCGCCGGGCTCAGCCCCGTTCAGGCCTGCGCCCTCAGCCTGCTGATGTTCACCGGCGGGTCGCAGTTCGCCATGGTCGGCACGATCGCCGGCGGGGGAGGGGCGTGGGCCGGGGCCGCCACCGCCGCCCTGCTCGGCGTGCGCAACGCCTTCTACGGGCTGGAGCTGACGTCGATCCTGCGGCTGCGGGGCGTGCGCCGGGTCGGCGGCGCCCAGCTGGTGATCGACGAGTCGGCGGCCATGGGCGTGGCCCAGCCGACCCCCGAGCTGGGGCGGCTCGGGTTCTGGGCCACCGGCACCGCCGTCTTCGTCGGCTGGAACGCCATGACCTTGGTCGGGGCGGTCGGGGCCTCCTTCCTCGACGACCCCGGCGTCCTCGGCCTCGACGTGGCCGGCCCCGCCGCCTTCGTCGCCCTGCTCGCCCCCCGGCTGACGGGCCGCGAGCCGTGGGCCGTCGCCCTCGTCGCCGCCACCCTGGCCCTCGCCGCCGCCCCCCTCGTCCCCGCCGGCGTCCCCGTCCTCGTCGCCGCCGCCGTCGCCCTGCTCGCCGGCCTCCGAGCTCGGCGGGATCCGTCCCACCCGGGTGTCACGGATCCCACCGAGCTCGAGGGAGGGGTGGGCTGATGTGGGGGGCGATCCTGGTGGGGGCGGGGGCCTGCTACCTGATCAAGCTGGCCGGGCTGTCGGTGCCCGAGCGGGTGCTGGCCGACTCCCGGGTGCGCCGGGTCGCGGCCCTGCTCCCGGTGGCCCTGCTGGCGGCGCTGATCGCCCTCCAGGCGGCCACCGCCGGGCGGGCGATCAGCCTCGACGCCCGGCTCGCCGGGCTGGCCGTGGCCGTCGTCGCCCAGTGGCGGCGGGCGCCGTTCCTGGTGGTCGTCGGCGCCGCCTGCGCCACCACCGCCCTGGTGCGCGTGGTCACCTGACACGCGCCGATAGGGTCTCCCGCAGTGGAGAAGCGCATCTACGGGCTCGAGAACGAGTACGGCGTCACCTGCGTCTCCCGCGGCCAGCGGCGGCTCAGCCCCGACGAGGTGGCCCGCTACCTCTTCCGCCGCGTCGTCTCGTGGGGCCGCAGCTCCAACGTCTTCCTGGCCAACGGCGCCCGGCTCTACCTCGACGTCGGCAGCCACCCCGAGTACGCCACGCCCGAGTGCGACTCGGTCCACGACGTCGTCGTCCACGACAAGGCCGGCGAGCGCATCCTCGAGCAGCTGCTCGGCAGCGCCGAGGCCCGCCTCCGCGACGAGGGCATCCGGGGCGACATCTTCCTCTTCAAGAACAACACCGACTCGGCCGGCAACTCCTACGGCTGCCACGAGAACTACCTCACCAGCCGGCGTGACGACCTCGGCCACTACGCCGAGGTGCTGATCCCGTTCCTGGTCAGCCGGCAGATCTACGCCGGCGCCGGCAAGGTGATGCACACCAGCCGGGGCGCCCAGTACTCGATCAGCCAGCGGGCCGAGCACATCTGGGAGGGCGTCAGCTCGGCCACCACCCGCAGCCGGCCGATCATCAACACCCGTGACGAGCCCCACGCCGACGCCGAGCGCTACCGCCGGCTCCACGTGATCGTGGGCGACTCGAACATGAGCGAGTACGCCACCTTCCTCAAGGTCGGCGCCGCCTCGATCATGCTGCGGATGCTGGAGGACCCGTCGGTCGTGCTCCGGGACATGACCCTGGAGAACCCGATCCGGGCCATCCGCGAGATCAGCCACGACATGACGTGCCGGGCTCTGGTCAAGCTGGCCAACGGGCGCGAGGTGAGCGCCCTCGACATCCAGTCCGAGTACCTCAACCGGGCCCTCCGCTACGCCCAGAGCCGCGACCTCCAGCCCTTCGAGCAGAAGGCGCTGGAGATGTGGGAGCACTGCCTGAAGGGGCTGGAGTCCGACCCCCTCACCCTCGACCGCGAGGTCGACTGGGTGATCAAGCACCGGCTGATCGAGGCCTACCGCGAGCGCCACGACCTGCCGCTGTCGCACCCCCGGGTGGCGCTGGTCGACCTCCAGTACCACGACATCTCCCGCGACCGGGGCCTCTTCCACCGGATGCAGGCCCGCGGCCTGGTCGAGCGCACGTGCACCGACGAGGAGATCGAGACGGCGATCGACGAGCCGCCGCAGTCGACCCGGGCCCGCCTGCGGGGCGAGTTCATCCGCAAGGCCAAGGAGAAGCGGCGCGACTACACGGTCGACTGGGTGCACCTGAAGCTCAACGACCAGGCCCAGCGCACCGTGCTGTGCAAGGACCCGTTCAAGGCCCACGACGACCGGGTCGAGCGGCTGATCGCCTCGCTGTAAGTGCCCGCCTTCCGCACCACGACCGTCACCGAGATCCTCCTCGAGCGCCCGGGCCTCACCCGCGTCCGGGTCACCTCCGACGACCACGGCGACGAGCGGGCCTACGCCCTGACCGAGGTGACCGGTCCGCTGGCGGTGGGCGACGAGGTCGTCGTCAACACCACGGCGATCGACCTCGGGCTCGGCACCGGCGGCTGGCACGTCGTCCACTGGAACCTGGCCCGGCGCGAGTGGTCGGCCCCCGGCGGCGGCCACATCATGAAGGCCCGCTACACGAGCATCCAGCACGAGATGGAGGTGGCCGAGGAGCGGGGTGGCTCGGCCGACGACCTCGGCGGCGTGCCCGTCGTGGCGTGCAGCCTCCACAGCCAGGTCGGCGTGGTGGCAGCGGTGCTCGGGCACCTGCGCCCCGGGCTGCGGGTCGCCTACGTGATGACCGACGGCGGCGCCCTCCCGCTGGCCCTGTCGGACCTCGTCGTCCAGCTGCGCGAGCGGGGCCTGCTGGCCGGGACGGTCACCACCGGCCACGCCTTCGGGGGCGACGAGGAGGCCGTCACCGTCGCCTCCGGGCTGGCCGTGGCGGCCGGGGCCCTGGCCGCCGACGTGGTCGTCGCCGGGATGGGCCCGGGGGTGGTCGGCACCGGGTCGCGCCTCGGCTTCACCGGCCTCGACCAGGCCACGATCCTCGACGCCACCGCCTGGCTGGGCGGCCGGCCGGTGATGTGCGTGCGGGCCTCCGACGGCGACGCCCGGGGCCGTCACCAGGGCATCAGCCACCACAGCCGCACCGTGCTCGACGCCACCCGCTCCGGGGTCGAGGTCCCGCTGCCAGCCGGGCTGGCCCCGATCGAGGGACCCGCCCGCCACGAGGTGGTCGACGTCGACGGGCCCGACGTGGCCAGCGTCCTCGACGCCGCCGGGCTCCGGATCACCACCATGGGCCGGGGGCCCGACGCCGACCCCCTGTTCTTCCAGGTGGCGGCGGCCGCCGCGGTGCACGCCGCCTCCGTGGCGTCCTCGTAGCATCCGCCGCGTGTCCACGGAGAAGGTCGAGCGGCTGATGACGCTGCTCCAGGTGCTGCTCGACGCCGGGTCACCCATCACCGCCCAGGAGATCCGGGCCCGGGTGCCCGGCTACAGCGACGACGCCGTCGCCTTCCGGCGGGCCTTCGAGCGGGACAAGGCCGAGCTGGGTGACCTGCTCGGCCACCCGATCCGGGCCGAGGCCGTCCCCGGCGTCGACCCGCCCCAGGAGGGCTACCGGCTGCGGCCGGCCGACGCCTACCTGCGGGACCCGGGCCTCACCCCCGAGGAGCGCCGGGCCGTGGCCGTGGCCGCCTCGGCGGTCCGCCTCTCGGGCATCGACCCCCGGCGGGCCACGGCCAAGGTCGGGGCTGACGCCGAGGACGACCGCGGCGCCGCCGGTGGTGCGACCCGTACCGAGCTCCCGGCCGACGAGGCCGTCGTCACCCTCTTCCAGGCCGTGACCGAGCGGCGGGCGGCGACGTTCCGCTACCGCGACGAGGAGCGCGTCGTCCACCCCCAGCGGCTGCGCTTCACCCGGGGCCGCTGGTACCTCGACGCCTTCGACACCACCCGTGACGGCGACCGCCTCTTCCGCCTCGACCGCATCCAGGGCGACGTGGCCGTGGGGGAGCGGGACGCCTTCCCGGCCCGAGCCCGGGGCCCCGTCGACGACATGCTCGACGCGCCGTGGGCGCTGGGCGACGGGCCCGCCCAGGAGGTCCGGATCCGCTTCACCCCGGCGCGGGCCGAGGCCGCCCGCCGGGCCGCCCCCCGGGGCCGGGCCACCGTCGAGGACGACGGCTCGCTGGTGCTGGCCCTCGACGTCCGCATGGTCCCGGCGCTGCGCACCTTCGTCCTCGGCTTCGGCGAGGACGCCGAGGTCCTCTCGCCCCCGGCGGTGCGGGCCGACATCGTCGCCTGGCTGGAGGCGATCGCCGCCCGGGGGACGTCGTGAGCCGGGCGGGCCGCACCACGGCCGCCGGGCGGATGCACCGGGTGCTGTCCGAGCTGCTGTGGATCGCCGAGCACGACGGGCCCACGCTGGCCGAGGCCGCCGCCCGCTTCGACGTCAGCGAGGCCACCCTCCTCGCCGACCTGGAGCTGGCCACCATGATCGGGGCCGACAGCGACGAGTACCTCGAGATGCCGGTCGAGATGTTCGTTGAGGGCGACCGGGTCTTCGTCCACCTCCACGCCTTCGATCGGCCGCTGCGGCTCACCCCGGCCGAGGCCCTCGCCCTGGTCGTCGCCGGCGCCGCCGGCCGGGGCGTCCCCGGCGACCCCGACCCGGCGCTGACCCGGGCCGTCGGCAAGCTGGCCGACCTGCTGGAGATCGACGTCGACGACCAGCTCGACATCGACCTCGGGCTGGGCGACGCCGACGTCGTCACCGCCCTCCAGCGGGCCGTCGACGAGCACCACACGGTCGAGATCGAGCACCGCAAGGCCGACACCGACGTCCTGACCCGGCGGGTCGTCGAGCCCTGGACGCTGTTCCGCGACCGGGGCGGCTGGTACCTCAACGGCCACTGCCGGGTCGCCGGCGGCGAGCGCTCGTTCCGGGTCGACCGCATCGTCGCCGCCCGGGTGCTCGACGAGGTCGTCACGCCGCCGGCCGACCCGCCCCGGGCCTCGGCCCTCCGCCCCGACCCCGATGCCCCCCGCCTCGTCCTCGACCTGGCCCCGACGGCCCGCTGGGTGGTCGAGAGCCACCCGGCCGAGAGCGTCGAGGAGGGTGACGACGGTCGCCTCCGGGTCACCCTGGCGGTCGTGTCACCGGTGTGGGCCGAGCGGCTCCTGCTCCGCCTCGGGCCGGAGGCGACGGTGGTCTCGGCCGATCCGCCGCTGGGTCCGCACGACCCCGCTCCCGCCGCGGCCCGGAGAGTCCTGGCCCGCTACGGAACTGCAACGGACGAGGAGTAGCGTGCCGCGTCGTGACCCCGGCTGACGACCCGTCCGACCCCGAGGCTCCGGGAGGCCCAGTGGACATCGACGAGGGCGCCGGCGCCGAGGAGCCGGCCGCAGCCGAGCCGACGCCGGCCGAGAGCCGGGACGACGCCCGCCGTCGCCGGGTCCGCAGCGGGATCGAGTGGGTGGCGGTGATCGCCGGGGCGGTGGTGATCGCCCTGATCGTCCGCACTTTCCTCTTCACCACGTTCTGGATCCCGTCGGGGTCGATGGAGCCCACCCTGATGGGCGAGGGCCGCCGCGACCGGGTGGTCGTCAACCGGCTGGCGTACCGCTGGGGCGAGCCGGCCCGCGGCGACATCATCGTGTTCGAGGTCCCCGAGGGGGAGCCCAGCATCACCGTCGACGGCCAGGAGGTGAAGGACCTGATCAAGCGGGTCATCGGCCTCCCCGGCGAGACGGTCGAGCTGCGCGACGGCGACGTCTTCATCGACGGTGAGCGGCTCGACGAGCCCTACCTGCCCGAGGGCGTCCGGACCGATCCCTCTGACCCCAGCAAGGCCACCTTCGTCGTCCCCGACGACTGCGTGTTCGTCCTCGGCGACAACCGCACCGCCTCGCGCGACGCCCGCTACTGGCAGACCCCCTGCGTCCCCGAGGACGACATCGTCGGCAAGGCCTTCATCCGCATCTGGCCCCTGAGCGCCTTCGGGGGCATCTAGGAGCTGTCCTGCAATCGCCTCAAGGTGCCTGGCACCTTGAGGCGATTGCAGGACACGGCCTTGGTGGGCGGACCGGGTCGGGCTAGGAGGTGGCCCTCGTGAGGGCGTCGGCCATGCGATCGACGTGGTCGCTGAAGAGGGCGTCGATGCCCATGTCGAACAGGGCGTCGAGGATGCGGACGTGCTGGGCGTCCCAGCCCCAGGCCCGGACCCCGAAGCGGTGGTAGAGGGTCACCAGGCCGCCCGACCAGTCGGTGTGGTGGAGGTTGACGGCGTCGATGCCCCGCTCCCGCAGCTGGGCGGCGTGGCGCTCGGGCCCCTGGCCGATGTCCTTGAGCCGGGTCGAGTCGACCAGGCGGACCTGGGGGGCCAGCTCCCGCCACGCCAGCAGCAGGTCGTGGTCGTCGTGGCACAGCCAGACCCGGGACAGGCGGGTCGGGTCGTCGGCGCCGAGGGCGTCGAGCAGGGGGGCGGCGGCGGCCGGGTCCTTGACGTCGACCGACAGGTGGAGGTCGTCGCCCAGCAGCCCGACGAGGGCGGCGGCGTCGGGGATGTGGCCGGGCAGGTCGGCCCGGGCCACCTCGGCGATGGGCCGGCGGCGGGGCCGGCGACCGACGACGCCGTCGTGGTCGAGCACGGCCACGCCGTCGGCGGTGACCCACACGTCGGTCTCGAGCCCGGTGGCCCCCAGCTTGCGGGCCAGGGCGAAGGCCTCGACCGTGTTCTCGGGGGCGTGGGCCCGGGCGCCGCGGTGGGCGAAGGCGATCGGCGGGGGGTCGAGGGCGGGGAGCCGGGTCGGCACCGTCCCATCCTCGCACCCGCCGTCCGCTCAACTCCGCTCCGCGGCGACCGATGGCTCTCCCGTCACTGAGCGGGCCGCCCCCGAGGCCCCTTCTTGGAGGAGACGCATGGCCACCATTCGTGCCACCTGCGCCGATTGCGGCGACGTGGAGATGACGAGCGACGACGTGATCGTCCGCGTCTGCGTGGACAACGGCCAGGGCGCCTACGCCTTCCGGTGCCCCGAGTGCACGATGGCGGTGTCGAAGCCGGCGGACAACAGGGTGATCGAGCTGCTGATCGCCTCGGGCGTGAAGCTCGACCGCTGGCGCCTGCCCGCCGAGCTCGACGAGGCCCGCACCGGCGAGCCCATCGACCACGACGACCTGCTCGACTTCCACCGCCTGCTGACCGACGAGGGCCGGCTCAACGCCGAGCTCGGTCGCCTGGTCGAGGGCTGACCCGCCGGCGGGGGGCGAGACGTGACCTACGCTGACGTCGTGATGTGGATGTGGGTCGTCGCCCTGGTCGGCACCCTGGTCGCCTTCGGCCTCGCCTGGCGGGGCCTCACCCGGGCCGACCTGGCCGTCGTCGGGCTCCGTGACGAGCTCGACGGCCTCGACGCCGTGACCGGCGCCCGGGCCGACCTGGAGGCCGCCACCCGGTCCGCCGCCGGCGAGCGCGTCCGGCTCCACACCCGGGTCGCCGAGCGCTGACGCCCACCTGTCCGACCCCTCTCACCAGGGGTCGCTCCGCCGCAGGTCGCGGCGTGGGGCTTCGGTAGGCTCGCCCCATGTTCAACATCGGCAGCGGGGAGATGGTCGTCATCTTCCTGCTGGCGCTGCTGGTCCTCGGGCCCGAGCGCCTCCCCAAGGCCATGGGCCAGGTGGGGCGGGCCGTGGCCCAGATGCGCAAGCTCTCCAGCGGGTTCCAGGACGAGATCCGGCGGGCCATGGATCCGATCGACGCCCCCTTCCGGCCCGGCGAGGAGACCCTCCACGGGCCGGTCCCGGCCATCACCGACGAGGTCCGGGTCGTCGCCACCGAGGACCCGGCCGAGCCCGAGGCCGACGTCCCCGACGAGCCCGTGGCCCTGGCCAAGACCGAGGACGAGGCCACCGTGGTCGAGCCGGACACCGGGGCCCCGGTCGTGGCCGACGACGACACCCCGCCGCCCCGCAGCCCCGTCACCCCCCTCCGCCCCCGGGTCGTCGACCCCGGCGACGGCGCGGCGGGCGACGCCGGTGACCGGGCCACCGGTTGATGAGCGCCGAGACCGCCCCGACCACAGGCGCCGAGACGGGTCACATGACCCTGATGGAGCACATCGCCGAGCTCCGCAACCGGATCCTCAAGGTGATCGTCGCCATCGGCATCGCCGCCGTGGTCGCCTGGTTCCTCTACCAGCCCCTGCTCGACCTGCTGCTCGGCCCGCTGCGGGAGACCGCGCCCGAGGGCAGCAACCTCCAGGAGACGCTGATCCTCACCGGCCCCCTCCAGGGCTTCCAGGTCCGCATCCGGATCACCACCTACACGGCGATCGCCCTGGCGATGCCGGTGATCCTGTGGCAGATCTGGCGGTTCGTCGCCCCCGGGCTCTACGAGAACGAGCGCCGCTACGGCCTCGCCTTCATCGGCGTCGGCACCGTCCTGTTCGGCTGCGGGGCGACCATCGCCTTCTGGACCATGCCCAAGGCCCTGGAGTTCCTCCAGACCATCGCCGGCGAGGACAACTTCACGCCCTTCTACACCCCGGACAGCTACCTGAAGCTGATCGTCTACATGATGGTCGCCTTCGGGATCGGCTTCGAGTTCCCGCTGGTCGTGACGTCGCTCAACCTGATGGGGGCGGTCTCGACGGCGGCGCTGCGCAAGAACCGGCGCTACGTGATCGTCGTCGTCGCCATCTTCGTGGCCGTCGCCACCCCGTCGGGCGACCCGATCAGCATGCTCGCCCTCACGGTGCCGATGTGCCTCCTGTACGAGGTCTCGATCGTCATCGCCCGGGTCCGTGACCGGCGCCTGCGCAAGGCCGAGCAGGCGGAGGCCGCGGCGAGGGCCCGGTGACGCCGGCCTTCACCCTCGACCCGTTCCAGGTCGAGGCCAACGCCGCCGTCGACGAGGGCGCCTCGGTGCTGGTCGCCGCCCCGACCGGCTCGGGCAAGACGGTCGTCGCCGACCACGCCGTCGACCGGGCCCTGGCCCGGGGCCTGAAGGCGATCTACACCACGCCGATCAAGGCCCTCTCCAACCAGAAGCACGCCGACCTCCGGGCCCGGCTGGGGGCCGAGCGGGTCGGCCTCGTCACCGGCGACACCACGGTCAACCCCGATGCCCCGGTGGTGGTGATGACCACCGAGGTGCTGCGCAACATGCTCTACGCCCGGGCGCCGGGGCTCGACGGGCTGGGCGTGGTGGTGCTCGACGAGGTCCACTACCTCCAGGACCGCTACCGCGGCCCGGTGTGGGAGGAGGTGATCATCCACCTGCCCCGGGGGGTCCAGATCGTGGCCCTGTCGGCGACGGTGTCGAACGCCGACGAGCTGGCCGGGTGGATCGACGCCGTCCGGGGACGGACCGTCTCGGTGGTGGAGACGACCCGCCCGGTCGAGCTGGTCAACCTCTACGCCGCCCACGACCGGGCCACCCGCCAGATGGTCGTGATCCCGGTGGCGGTCGACGGCGAGCCCAACCCCTTCGGCCCCCGCCTCGACCCCGAGCCCGCCGGCCCCCGTCGTGACCGGCGCGACCGCCAGCGCAAGCGCTACGCCACCCCCCGGCGGGTCGAGGTCGTCGACCACCTGGCCGACGAGGAGCTCCTCCCCGCCATCGTCTTCGTGTTCAGCCGCAAGGGCTGCGACGAGGCGGCCCGGACGCTGCTCGAGTCGGGGACGATCCTCACCGACCCCGGCGAGCGGCGCCGCATCCGGGCCCTGGCCGCGGCCCACACCGCCGGGCTGTCCGACGCCGACCTCGACGTCCTCGACCACGCCCGCTGGCTGGCCGGGCTGGAGGCGGGCATCGCCGCCCACCACGCCGGGATGGTGCCGCCCTTCAAGGAGGCGGTCGAGGCCTGCTTCGTCCAGGGCCTGGTCAAGGTGGTCTTCGCCACCGAGACCCTCGCCCTCGGGATCAACATGCCGGCCCGGTCGGTCGTCATCGAGGCGCTGTCGAAGTTCACCGGCGAGCAGCACGAGATGCTCACCGCGGGGGAGTACACCCAGCTGACCGGCCGGGCCGGGCGACGCGGCCTCGACGACGAGGGCCGGGCGCTGGTGCTGTGGAGCCCGTTCACCCGGTTCCAGGAGGTCGCCGACCTCGTCCTCAGCCGTCGCTTCGAGCTGCGCTCGGCCTTCCGGCCCACGTACAACATGGCCGCCAACCTGGTCCGGCGACACGACGCCGAGGAGGCCCGCAAGCTCCTCGACCGGTCCTTCGCCCAGTACCAGGCCGACCACGGCGTCGTCCGCCTCCGGGCCCGGCGCGACGCCCGGGCCGAGACCCTGGCCCGGCTGGAGGCCGAGGCCCGCTGCGAGCGGGGCGACGTCGAGGAGTACCGGCGGCTGCGCCGGGCCGACGAGGAGCAGCGCCACCAGGGCGCCTCCCGCCGGGACGTCCTCAACGCCCTGGCCCGGCTGCGGCCCGGCGACGTGGTGTGGCTGGGCGGTGTCCGGGTGGCGGTGCTGTCGATCGGCTGGCGGGGGCCCGAGCGGGGCCACGTCCGGGTGATCGACGACCAGGGCCGGGTCCGCACGGTCAGCAGCACCGACGTCGACGAGGTCCTGCACCGGGTCGGCGAGATCGAGCTCCCGCTGCCCTACGCCCCGTCCAACACGTCCTTCCAGCACGAGGTCGCCCGCGAGCTGGCCCAGGCCCGGGGCATGCGCAAGCGCAGCCGGGGCGGGCGACCGGTGGCCCCCAGCGCCCCCGATCACCCGGTGGCCGACTGCCCCGACGTCGACCGCCACCTGCGGGCCCTCGGCCACGCCGCCCGGGTGCGCAGCGAGGTCGCCGACCTCGACCGGCGCATCGCCGGGTCGCACGGCTCGCTCACCCGCGAGCTCGACCGGGTGCTCGACGTGCTGGAGCAGCGGGGGATGGTCGACGGCTGGGCGCTGACCGCCCGCGGGGCGCTGCTGGTCCGGGTCTTCCACGAGTGCGACCTGCTGATCGCCGACTGCCTGGCCGCCGGGCTCCTCGACGGGCTCGACCCGCCCGCCCTCGCCGCCGTGGCGTCGTGCTTCACCTACGAGCACCGCAGCAAGATCCCGGCGCCCGCCCCCTGGTACCCGACCAAGGCGCTGCGCCAGCGGGTCGAGGCCGTCCTCGACCGGGCCGAGGAGCTGCGGGCGGTCGAGCAGGCCGCCGGGCTGCCCGGCACCCGGATGCCCGACCCGACCTTCCTGCCCCTGGCCCACGCCTGGGCGTCGGGCCGCGAGCTCGACGTTGTGCTCGACGACGAGGACATGTCGGGCGGTGACTTCGTCCGCAACGTCCGCCAGCTGATCGACCTGCTCCGCCAGATCGGCGACGCCGCCCTCGACCCCGCCACCAAGCACGCCGGCCGGGCCGCCGCCGAGGCCCTCCACCGGGGGGTGGTCGCCGCCTCGGTGGCCACGCCGACGGTCGGCGGGTCGGCCTCGCCCGCCCCCGTCGTCTCCCCGTGACCGTCGAGAAGGGGGTCGACTGGGGCGGTACCGGCCCGGTGCCCGACGACCTGGTCGTCGTCCGCGACGACGCCGAGGCCCGGGCCGCGGTGGGGGCTGCCCGCGCCGCCGGCCGCCCGCTCCCGGTGCTCGGGCTGCTCGGCGGCGACCTGGCCCGGACGCTCGGCGGCCGGGGCGGTGACGCCGCCCGGCTGCGGGCGACGGGCACGCTCGCCACCGTCGACCTCGGCGTCGCCGTGCTCGACGGGGAGCGCCACCTGTTCGTGGCCCACCTGGTGGCCCGGCGGTCGTGGTGGCATGGTCGGGTGGTGGCGGTCATGAGCGCGCAGTTCCTCGGGCCCTGGGACGTCGCCCCCCGGGCCCACCCGGGCGACGGCCGGCTCGACGTCCTCGACGGCGACCTCGGTCCCGGTGACCGGTGGAAGGCCCGCAGCCGGCTCCCCGCCGGCACCCACGTGCCCCACCCGGGGATTGAGCAGCGCCGGGTGGCGTCGTGGGCGACGACGTTCGCCCGGCCCACGCCGGTCCGGCTCGACGGCGTGGTGGTGGCCACCGCCCGCACCCTCGCCGTCTCCGTCGAGCCCGACGCCCTGCGGGTGGTGGTCTGACGTGCGGGGCCGCCGGGTCGCCGTCGTCGCCGTCGCCCTCGGGCTGGTCGCCCTGCTGCCCGGGTGCTCCTCGCCGTTCAACGAGGTGCTGGTGGTCGGCCGGGACGACCAGGGGACACCGGTGGTCGGGGCGGTCGACTGCAGCTTCGACGACCGCATCCCCGCCGAGGTGCTGACCGTGACCGACGGGACCCGCACGCGCACCGGCCGGGTGCTCTGGCGGGTCGAGCGCCCCGGCGTCGGCCGCCGGGCCCCCGAGGTCGGCCCGCCGGCCCCGCCGGCACCGGCGCCGGCCGCCATCGGCGGGGTCGCCCTGGTGGCGGTCGGCGACCCGCGGCCGCCCGGGGGCGACGCCGCCGTGGCCCTGGCCGAGCCGCTGCCCGACCAGGTCTGGGTCGAGGCCATGGCCCTGGGCGACGACCTCGGCCCCTTCGCCGAGGCCTGGCTCCGCACCGACGGGCCGGCCGACACCTACACCGTGGTGTCCGACACCGGCCCGGTCGTCACCGACGTCGAGGGCGCCGCCGCGGCGGCCGCCGTGGACGACGAGTGCGACGACGACATCGGCTTCGACGGGGCCGTCTTCGCCCTGATCACCGGGGTCGGCGTCGTCGTGGTGGGGCTGCTCGCCGTCCCCGTCATCGTCCTCACCGTCCGCCAGTTCGGCCGCGCCGGCGAGGCCGCCCGCGCCGCCGAGTCCCGCCGCCGCGCCCCACCCGCCTTCGACCCCTGACCCGGGCGGGCCCCACCGCGCCGGAAGGTCGACCGGCGCGGTGGGGTCGCTACCGTCCCGGGGGTGGATGCATGGCTGCTCGACGAGGCCCCGGGGGAGTACCGCTGGGGCGAGGTGCCGGACCTGGAGCCGGGGGCCGGTGAGGTCCGGGTCCGGGTGGTGGCCAGCGCCCTCAACCACATGGACCACTGGCTGACCCGGGGTCGGCCCCGGCCCCCGGCCTTCCCCCACGTGCCCGGCTGCGACGTGGCCGGCGTGGTCGACGGCGTCGGCGAGGGGGTCGAGGGCTGGTCCGACGGCGACGAGGTCGTCGTCAACCCGACGGTGACGAGCGTCGAGGCCCTGGCCCGCCTCGGCATCGACGCCCCCGCCGCCCGGGGCATGAAGCTGGTGGGCGAGAACCGCTGGGGCGGCCACGGCGAGCACGTCGTCGTCCCCGCCCGCAACGTCGTGGCCCGCCCCGCCGGTCGCACCTGGGCCGAGTGCGCCGCCTACCCGGTCGCCTACTCGACGGCGTGGCGGATGCTGCGCCGGGCCCGCCTCCGCGCCGGCGAGACCCTGCTGGTGGTCGGGGTGGGCGGGGGCGTGGCGAACGCCCTCCTCGCCCTGGGGGTGGCCGCCGGGGCCGACGTGGTCGTGACGTCCCGCGACGCCGAGAAGCGGGAGGCGGCCCTGGCCAAGGGCGCCTCGGCCGCCCTCGACTCGGGGGCCGAGCGCTGGGACGTCGAGGCCGACGTGGTGGCCGAGAGCGTCGGCGCCGCCACCTGGGACGCCTCGATCGCCGCCGTCCGCCCCGCCGGCCGCCTGGTCGTGTGCGGGGCGACCTCGGGCGGCCAGGTCGAGCTCTCGCTGCCCCGGCTCTGGTTCAAGCAGATCGAGGTCATCGGCTCGACCATGGCCTCCTACGAGGAGTTCGCCGAGGTCACCCGGCTGGTCGACCAGGGCCTCCCCGTCGCCGTCGACTCCGAGCACCCCCTCGACGCCTACCCCACCGCCCTGGCTCGCCTCCGCGCCGGCGCCATGGACGGCAAGCTCGTCCTCACCCGCTGACGCGGGAAAGGGTCCCGTGCGAACCGGGACCCTTGAAGCTGAAGGTACTTCGGTTGCATTCGGTCGAGACCTACTAACCGAACCTTCAGCGCGGACAGGATACCACTTTCAGAGGACCTTCAGAAGAGGGTGATCCAGTTCCGGAACGGCCGCCCGTGCACCGTGGGCCCGACGACAGTCCCTGTGGAGGTGCTCGCCAGCTGCCGATCGAGGTGCACGAGGTTCGTATCACCCTCCTCCGTTCGACGACGGATGCCGGCGATGAGGTCCGCGACCTGTATGCCCTCGCTCGCATGCGAGCTCGCGTAGTACACGCACGGGTGCACAGGAAGTCGGCGGGACGCTGCGAAGCTCGCGACGCACCGACTCGCATGCTGGTCGTTCTGGTGGGTCGACCAATCGGCGACCACCATCCCTGACGCATGGAGGGCGTCGCACTCAGCCGCGAAGTGCTCGACAAGGGCTTGGAGCTGCAGCGGCATCGTCGTCGACAAGGACATGGGGTGGTTCATGTTCGACTTGCGAATGGTGACCGCGTACGCCGTACCACCATGGACGGCGACGAGCCGAGCGATCTCGGCGCAGAGGAGACGGTTCTTCGATCGGCGCCAAGGGTTCGGCTTGATGAGGTCGCCGGACTTGATCTCCCAGCTCTGGGGTATCCCCCGTGAGGCGAGGAACCGGTGCTTCGCTCCCAGCACCCGCCGTGACAGGGTTGGGTACCTCTCGGCATCCACGGCGAAGCCAGCGGTGACCACGGCGCGAGAGGGGTGGTTCGAGTCGGGCTTTCCCGAGTCGTCCAGAAAGAGCACCCGCGTCCTCACACGGACACATGGTGTCATACGCCTCGCAACGGGCCATGGACGGCAAGCTCGTCCTCACCCGCTGACCGCCGGCCCTACCCTGGCGGGGGTGACCGACAGCGAGGCCGTGAAGACGAGGATCGAGGCCGAGGTCGACCGCCTGGCCGACACGCTGCTGCGGGTCTCCCACGACATCCACGCCCACCCCGAGGTGCTGTTCGAGGAGCGCCACGCCCACGACGTGCTCACCGCCGCCATCGAGGAGGCCGGGATCCCCGTCGAGCGCAGCGCCTACGGGCTGGAGACGGGCTTCGCCGCCCGGGCCGGCGACGGCGGGCCCCTGGTCGCCGTGTGCTGCGAGTACGACGCCCTGCCCGGGATCGGCCACGCCTGCGGGCACAACGTGATCGCCGCCGCCGGGCTCGGGGCCGGGCTGGCGGCGGCCGCCGTCGCCGCCGAGGCCGGCGGGCGGGTGCTGATCCTGGGCACGCCGGGGGAGGAGGGGGGCGGGGGCAAGCAGCTGATGATGGACGCCGGGGCCCTCGACGGGGTCGCCGCCGCCGTCATGGTCCACCCCGCCGGCGCCGACCTCCGGACGATGGACACCCTGGCCATCCAGCGGGCCACCGTCACCTACACCGGCCACGCCGCCCACGCCTCGGCCGCCCCGGAGCGGGGCCGCAACGCCCTCGACGCCATGGTCCTCGGCTACGTCAACGTCGCCGCCCTCCGCCAGCACATCGCCGATGCCGAGCGGGTCCACGGGATCTTCCTCGAGGCCGGGCACGCCGCCAACATCGTCCCGGCCCGCACCGTCGCCCAGTGGTACGTCCGCTCGACCGACCGGGCCGGCCTGGCCGCCCTGCGGGCCCGGGTCGAGGCCTGCCTGGTGGCCGGGGCCGACGCCGCCGCCTGCGACATCGCCTTCGACTGGTACGAACCGGCCTACGACGAGCTGGTGGGGCTGGAGACCTTCGACGACCTCTACGCCGCCAACGCCGCCCGGGTCGGCCGCACCGTGCTCCGCCCCGGCGACCCCGGCGTCCCGAGCGTCCTCGGCTCGACCGACATGGGCAACGTCAGCCAGGTGGTGCCGTCGATCCACCCGATGATCGCCGTCTCGCCCCCCGACGTGGCCATCCACACCGAGGCCTTCGTGGGCTACGCCGGCGGGGCCGAGGGCGACGCCGCCGTGCTCGACGGGGCCAAGGCCCTGGCCTGCACCGTCGCCGACCTCTGGCTCGACCCCGCCGCCCTCGCCGCCGTCCAGCACGAGTTCGCCACCCGCACCGCGCCCTGATCCCGTACGGGTGGTGCCAGGCACCACCCGTACGCGCGGACGGGCCACACGCTCCGTGGTCCACTCCGTACGGGGAGGGAGCCCGTAGAGTCGCCCGCTGTGACGGTCTACGTGCCGGAGGAGTTCACGCCGGAGGAGGCCGACGTGCTCAGGCGGTACTTCACGAACCTCGACGGCCCGGTGTTCGCCCTGGTCAACCTGCCCGAGGTGGTCAAGGGCGCCCTCTTCGCCCGCTACTCGCGCTCGCCCAAGAGCCTGCGCCGGCTCTTCCTCGACGAGTTCGTCGGCGAGCTCGACATCAGCGGCGACCAGACGATCGACGCCACCGTCGGGCTGCGCCGGGCCGAGGAGCTCTACGACCGGGTCTTCTTCGAGTACGGCGACGACTCGGTGGCCCAGCTCGGCGGCGTCCACCTGGCCTGCGAGCAGGCGTCGAACCTGCTGACCAAGGTGCTCGAGTGGGGCCGGCTGATGGCCTACCTGGAGCAGTCGACCCGCTACATCGCCTACGACAGCCGCCTCGGCGGCCGCTACCGGTACTGGCGCGACCCCGACATCCTGGGCTCGCCCCTCGGCACCCGCTACGTGGGCGACATGGACCGGCTGTTCGACAGCTACGCCACCCTGGTGCCCCGGCTCCAGGACTTCTTCCGGGCCCGCTTCCCGAAGGAGCCGGGCGACTCCGACCTCGTCTACCGCCAGGCCGTGCGGGCCAAGGCCTTCGACGCCCTGCGCGGCATCCTCCCGGCCGGGGCCCTGTCCAACGTGGGGATCTACGGCACCGGCCAGGGCTACGAGCAGCTCCTCCTCCGCATGCGCTCCCACCCCCTGCCCGAGGCCCGGCGCTACGCCGACCTGATGCTCACCGAGCTGCGCAAGGTGATCCCGTCGTTCCTCAAGAGGGTCGACCTCGACGACCGGGGCGTGGCGTGGAGCACCTACCTGGCCAGCAGCCGGGCCGCCACCGAGGAGCTGGCGGCGCGGCTGTTCCCCGAGGACGAGCCGGCCGACGACGTCCCGGCGGTGACCCTCACCAGCTTCGACCCCGATGCCGAGGTCAAGCTGGTCACGGCGATGCTGTACCCGGTCACCCACCTGCCCGAGACCCAGGTCGAGCGGCGGGTGCGGGCCATGACCACCGCCGAGCGGTTGGAGGTCATGCGGGCCTACGTCGGCGACCGGTCCAACCGCCGCCACAAGCCGGGGCG
>DASTYI010000106.1:0-9556 GCA_035765045.1 Iamia sp.
GCGTGAACACGATCGGCGCCTCGGGGCGCAGCACCCGGTGGACCTGGCGGAACACCCGGTCGAGGTCGGGCACCTCGGCCAGGGCGTAGGCCGACCACGCCAGGTCGATCCCGTCGCCCCGGACGAAGGCCAGCTCGGCCGGACCGGCCTGCTGGAGCTCGATCCGGACCCCGGCCCGATCGGCGGCGTCGCGGGCGATCTCGAGCTGCTCGGCCGAGGGGTCGACGGCGATGACCCGGGCCCCGGCCCGGGCGAAGGCGACGGCGGCGTGGCCGGCGCCGCACCCCAGGTCGAGGACCCGCTTGCCCTCCAGGTTGCCGAGGAGGCGGAGCTCGGCGTCGGTGGGCAGGCCGGGGCCGTAGGTGGCGACGTCGGTGGGCAGCGCGGCGCCGTCGGGGGCGGCGGCGGTGGGACGGGACCAGGCCCGGGCGGAGGATCCGGGGGTGTCGGGCATGACCCGAGTCTCGCCGGGGCGGCCGCCGGAGCCGCGGATGACCCGCCGGTGGCCGGGCTACGGCGTCCGGTCGAGGAGCGAGGACACCCGGTGGCGCAGCGCCGGATCGGTGGCCCGCCGGCGGGGCCGGCGCCACTCGGCGACGAGGAACCCGCCGACGGCGAACAGCGAGAGGCAGGCGGCCAGCACCAGGCCCACAGCGTCCACGTGTCACCTCCCGTTCCCCGAGCCGCCATCCCCAGCGGCGATGGCGGAAACCTACCACCGGCGGTTGTCGCGATCGGCGATCGGAGGGCGACCTCAGCACTCCGGGTGATCCGCCCTCACCCGGACCGGCCCCGGGTCGCGGCGGGTAGCCTCGTCGGGTGCCATTCCGCCCCGACCAGATGCGCGGGTCGGGTTCGGGCGGCGGTCAGATCGACTACCGCCTGGCCCGGCGCCACCTGATCGCCGAGCACAAGCGCGGGCGCCTGGCCCGCACCGATGTGTGCGATGCGCACCCCGAGCTGATGCGGGCGGCCCGCGAGGTCGGCGACAAGACGCGGGCCGACTGCCCGATCTGCGAGGAGGAGAAGCTCCACCTCGTCAGCTACGTCTTCGGGCCCCGCCTGCCCGCCTTCGGCCGCTGCATCACCAAGCGCTCCGAGCTCCAGGCCTTCGCCCGCCGGGCCGGCACCTTCACCTGCTACGTCGTCGAGGTCTGTCCCGCCTGCGGGTGGAACCACCTGGCCCGCACCTGGACCCTGGGCCGCGAGGCCACCGCCCGGCGCGCCGCGCCCTAGCATCCGCTGCTGGCCGGGCGGCGGATCCCCGCCGGTCCGACCCGACCCCCTCCCTGCCCGATGCCCCGCACCCGCCGACCCATCCCGGCCCACAACCTCAAGACCACGCGCCACGGCGTGGTCCGGCGGCGCAACATCTTCTGGCGCTGGCGGCGGCTGTTCTACCTCGGCACCCTGATGGCGATCGTCGGCGTCACCGGCGCCGGCTACGTCGTGTCGCAGGTCCCCCTGCCCACCGACCCGCCCGTCGAGGCCCAGACCACGTTCATCTGCACCTCCGAGGTCCTCCCCGGCCAGTGCGACGAGGACAATGCAGCGGCCACCCTCCACGGCGAGGAGGACCGGGTCAACGTCAGCCTCGAACAGGTCCCCGACGTGCTGATCAACGCCGTGGTCGCCGCCGAGGACCGCGACTTCTTCGAGCACGGCGGCGTCGACCCGTGGGGCATCGCCCGCGCCGCCTACACCGACATCCGGGGCAACTCGGCGTCGCGCCAGGGCGGCTCGACCATCACCCAGCAGTACGTCAAGAACGTCTACCTCAGCGACGAGCGGACCCTCACCCGCAAGATCCGCGAGGCGGTGATGGCGGTGAAGCTCGAGCAGGAGATCTCGAAGGAGCAGATCCTCGAGAACTACCTGAACACGATCTACTTCGGTCGCGGCGCCTACGGCGTCCAGGCGGCCAGCCGGGTCTACTTCCAGAAGGACGTCGGCGAGCTCGCCCTGGCCGACGCCGCCCTCCTCGCCGGGCTGATCCGCTCGCCCCAGCGGGCCGAGCCCTACGAGCACCCGGAGGAGGCCAAGCGCCGGCGCCGCACCGTCCTCGACGCCATGCTCCAGGAGGAGATGATCACCGAGGAGGAGCGGGACGCGGCCGACGAGGTGCCGATGAACCTCTACGGCGGCATCCAGTTCTGGGAGCCGGCCAACAGCGTCGACGTCAAGGACCCGGTCTCGCTGATCCAGGGCGACTACTTCATCGAGTACGTGCGCAGCCAGCTGGCCGCCCGCTACGGCAACGAGACGGTCTTCGGCGGCGGGCTGCGGGTGTACACCACGCTCGACCGCGGCCTCCAGGCCAAGGCGCTCCAGGCCGTCACCGAGACGTTGAACCAGCCGGGCGACCCCGACTCGTCGCTGGTGGCCATCGACGACGCCGGCCAGGTCCGGGCCATGGTCGGCGGCACCGACTTCGCCACCAACAAGGTGAACCTGGCCACCGGCACGGCGGGCGGCGGCACCGGCCGCCAGCCGGGATCGACGTTCAAGCCCTTCGCCCTGGCCGAGGCCATGCGCCAGGGGTTCTCGGTCAACTCGCTGATCGAGACCCCGCCGGCCAAGGTCTACCCGGAGTGGGGGTGGAACCCGACCGGCGGCTGCTGCGGCGGCGTCGCCACCCTGGCCGAGGCCACCGCCCGGTCGGCCAACACCGCCTACGCCGACCTGATGGTCGGGCTCGGGCCCGAGGCCGTCGTCAACATGTCCCACGACCTGGGCGTCAGCGCCCGGTTCCCCGAGATCGTCCCCTCGATCGTGCTGGGCACCGGCGAGGTCTCGGTGCTCGACATGGCCGCTGGCTACTCGACGTTCGCCAACCAGGGCACCCGGATCGACCCCCGGGTCATCACCCGGGTCGAGGACGCCCAGGGCAACCTGATCGAGGAGTTCCCGGCCAAGCGCACCCAGGTGCTCGACGTCGACCAGGCCTCGCGGGTCACCTACGCCCTCCAGCAGGTGATCGACCACGGCACGGGCGAGGCGGCCGACTTCGGGCGGCCGGCGGCGGGCAAGACGGGCACGACGCAGGACAACGCCGACGCCTGGTTCGTCGGCTACACCCCCCGACTCACCGCGGCGGTCTGGATGGGCCTCCAGGAGGGCCGGATCCCCATGACCGACATCCGGGGGGGTGAGGTGGCCGGCGGTGGCCTCCCGGCGCAGCTGTGGCGGCGGTTCATGGAGCTGGCCACCGAGGGCACCCCGGTGGACGAGTTCCCGGAACCGGCCGACCTCGACTTCGGCTTCGAGTGGGACCCCGAGCTGGAGTCCAGCTACACGCCGCCCCCGTCCACGGCGACGACCACGCCGAGCACCGGGGGCACGACGGCGACGACGGCCCCGACGGGCACGGCGCCGGCCACCACCGCCCCGGCGACCACGGCGCCGACCACCGAGGTGACGCCGACCGAGCCGATCGTCCCCACCGGCGACGGCGGCGGTGGGGGCGGCGCCGGCACCGGCCCGCCCGACGGCTAGCTAGGGCTGCTCGGCGCCCACCGGGACGTGCGGGTAGTTGGCCCGGCAGGCGGCACACCAGCGCTCGACCTCCTCGACCTGGGTGACCGCGCCCTCGGTGTCCCACGCCTCGGGCGTGACGTAGAGCCGGTGGAGGGCGAGCAGGTCGTCGCAGTCGACCTCGCCGCAGGAGTCGCAGGAGCCCTGTTCCATCGCCCTGACGCTAGGGCGCCGGGGCGGTCGTGCGGCGCCCCCGGTTTGGCCGGTCGGGGCCCGGCGTCGGTAGCCTGACCGCACCGCTGGCAGCCACACGGCGCTGGACGGAGAGGAGACACCCATGGCCCCCACCGCTCCCGGTGACGGCGTTCGTCGTCGCCCGATCACGGCCCCTGCCATCCGCGCCAAGAAGGTGCGCGACGGCGCCGACCCGCTCGTCATGGTCACCGCCTACGACGCCCCGGGCGCCCGCATCGCCGACGCCGGCGGCGTCGACATGATCCTGGTCGGCGACAGCCTGGCCATGGTCGTGCTCGGCTACGACGACACCCTCCAGGTCACGGTGGACGACATGGCCCACCACACCGCGGCGGTGGCCCGGGCCAAGCCCTCGGCCCTCGTCGTCGGCGACCTGCCGTGGATGAGCTACCACGTCGACCGGGCCGACACCGTCCGCAACGCGGCCCAGCTGATCCGGGCCGGCGCCGGGGCGGTCAAGCTCGAGGGCGGCCGCAAGCGGCTGCCGATGGTCGAGGCCCTGGTCGACGCCGAGATCCCGGTGATGGGCCACATCGGCCTCACCCCGCAGTCGGTCCACGCCATGGGCGGGTTCAAGGTGCAGGGGCGGACCTCCGAGGCCGCCACCCAGCTGGTCGGGGCGGCCAAGTCGCTGGCCCACGCCGGCGCCTTCGCCATCGTGCTCGAGGGCATCCCCGACGAGGTCGGCCGGATGGTCACCGAGGCGATCGACGTCCCCACCATCGGCATCGGCGCCGGCCCCCACTGCGACGGCCAGGTGCTCGTGTACCACGACGTCCTCGGGATCGAGGACCGCATCGCCCCCAAGTTCGTCCGCCGCTACGCCGATCTCGGTGCGGCGTCGACCGAGGCCATCGCCCGCTACGCCGCCGACGTCCGCAGCGGCGCCTTCCCCGGCCCCGACGAGAGCTACCACCTCTCCGCCGCCGTCGCCGAGACCCTCGGCCTCTACGGCGCCGACTCCTGACCCCCCGCCCGCACCCCTCCCGCCCCCCCGCCCCCCCGCCCCCCCGCCCCGCCCAGGCGAGAAACGCGACCCCTGGCTCGCAGGAACCGGTTCTTGTGGGCCTGGTGTCGCGAAAGGGGGCGGGGAGGGGGTTCTTGTGGGTGAGAGGTCGCGGAAGCGCGACGGTGGCGCACAGGAAGGACCGGGGCGGTCCGGGGCGGTCCGGCATGATGGGTCGATGCGCCATCGGTGGCGGCGGCGGGGCGCCGCCGGGATCGCCCTGATCCTGGCCCTCGTCGGCTGCGGGGGCGGGTCGGAGCCCTCGTCCTCGGAGCGCCCCTCGACCACGACGGCACCCGAGGCGGCGATGACCCCCTCGACCCCGGCGCGGACGACGATCCCGGGCTTCGGCGAGGTCGAGGTCCGCATCGTCGAGGGCCCCGACGGCGAGCCGATCGTCATCTGCGTGCTGGTGGCCGACACCCCCGAGCAACGGGCCCGGGGGCTGATGGGGGTGACCGACCTCGGCGGCTACGACGGGATGCTCTTCCGGTTCGAGGACGACGCCGACGGCGGGTTCTGGATGAAGGACACCCTGCTCCCGCTGTCGATCGCCTACCTCGACGCCGCCGGCGCCGTGGTCAGCACCGCCGACATGGACCCCTGCCCCGAGGGGACGGCGCGCTGCCCGAGCTACGCCGCCGCCGGCCCGTACCGCATGGCGCTGGAGGTCCCCCAGGGCGGCCTCGACGCCCTCGGCCTGACCGAGGGCTCGCCCGCCCGGCTCGAGGTCACCGGCGAGACCTGCCGCGCCCCCACGACCTGACCCGCCCCCGGCGACAACCACGCGGCGTCGCGTCGCGCTCGGACGGACAGCCCGCCCGTGCGACCGTCCCGGGATCATGGACATGCCACCCCTCGACGCCGACCACCGTCCTCGGGACCATCGTCCGGTGTGGGCGCTGGCCATCGTCCTGGGCGCCGCCCTCGGCGCCCTCTGGATCGGCGGTCCGCAGCCGTTCACCGTGGTGCTCGCCGGCGGCGCCGGGCTGATCGACGCCGCCACCCGGATCGGGCGCCGGAGCCGCTGATCGCCGGTCCCGGGGCTTCGCTGTCACACCCCCTCCGTATGGTCTCCCCATGAGCGGCTTTCGCTTCCTCGGGGCAGACCCCGTATCCTCGAACGGTTCCAATCGAACCCTGCGCCGGACCGACCGGCGCCCCGGCAGCCCCGGGTCCAGAGGGAGGTGTTGACTCGCGATGCGAGCGTACGAGCTGATGGTCATCTTCGACGGTGACCTCGATGAGTCCACGGTGCAGCAGGGGATCAACCGGATCCACGCGCAGATCACCGAGGCCGGTGGCGAGACCGCCACCACCGACAAGTGGGGGACCCGGCGCTTCGCGTACGAGATCAACCACAAGAGCACCGGCTTCTACGTCGTGCTCGAGATCCTGGCCGAGCCCGGTGCGCTGGACCGGCTGGAGAACGCCCTGCGGCTCGCGGACGAGGTCGTCCGCCACAAGCTCGTCCGCCTGCCCGACGGTGAGGCCGCCCGACGCGGCCTCCTCGGCGAGCAGGCCGCCCCGGCTGCGGCCGAGGCCTAGGCCGGAGGTCAACCGATGGCAGCAGACAACAACGTGACCCTGACGGGGAACATCACCCGCGATCCCGAGCTGCGCTTCACCCCCAGCGGGCAGGCGGTGGCCACCTTCGGCCTCGCCGTCAACCGCCGCTGGCAGAACCGCCAGACCAACGAGTGGGAGGAGCAGACCTCCTTCTTCGACGTCAAGTGCTGGGCCCAGATGGCCGAGAACGTGTCCGAGTCGCTCGGGCGCGGGTCGCGGGTCGTCGTCACCGGTCGCCTCGAGCAGCGCTCGTGGGAGACCGACAACGGCGACAAGCGCTCCAAGGTCGAGGTCGTGGCCGACGAGATCGCCCCGAGCCTGCGCTGGGCCACGGCCCAGATCACCAAGAACGAGCGCAGCGACGGTGGGGGCGGCGGCTACGGCGGCGGTGGTGGTGGCAACCGCGGTGGCGGTGGCTACCGCGACGAAGGCAGCGGCGGTGGCGGCAACCGGGGCGGCGGCTCCGGGGGCGGCTACGGCGGTGGAAACGACATGGACGAGGAGCCGTTCTGATGGCACAGCACAAGCCCAAGCGGGGCAACAAGAACAAGGACAACGCCCGGCGCGGCAAGAAGAAGATCAGCGTCCTCAGCCAGGAGAAGGTGGAGTACGTCGACTACAAGGACGTGAACCTCCTCAAGCGGTTCATGTCCGACCGGGCCAAGATCCGGGCCCGTCGCGTCACCGGCAACAGCGCCCAGCAGCAGCGTGAGGTCGCCATGGCGATCAAGAACGCCCGCGAGATGGCCCTGCTGCCCTACACCAACCGCATCACCCAGCAGCGGGGCGGCGGTGGCCGCGACCGCGAGCGGGGCGAGCGGGGCCTGCGCCCCGACGGCCCGATGCCGCGCCCGACGGCGCCCCCGCCCAACGGGCGTGACGGCGAGGGCGACCTCGACGTGACCCTGGCCGACGAGACGATGAACGAGGAGGTCGAGGCCTGATGCGCGTCGTGCTCCACGCCGACGTCGATGGCGTCGGCACCAAGGGCGAGGTGGTCGACGTGGCCGACGGCCACGCCCGCAACCTCCTCCTCCCCGCCGGGCTGGCCGTCAAGGCCACCGCCGGTTCGGAGGCCCAGGCCGAGGGCATGCGCCGTCGGCGGGCCATCAAGGACGCCTCGGACCGCGCCGGGGCCGAGGAGATCGCCAAGGTCCTCGTCCCCACCACCGTCACGGTGACGGCCAAGGCCGGGGGCGAGGGGCGGCTGTTCGGCTCGGTCGGCACCGCCGAGATCGCGGCGGCCATCGAGGCCCAGACCGGCATCGTCATCGACCGGCGCAAGCTGGTCCTCGACGAGCCCATCAAGGCGACCGGTGAGCACCAGCTCACCGCCCAGCTCCACCCGTCGGTCCAGTTCCCCGTGCACATCGAGGTCGTGGGGGCCTGATGCCCAGGCGGTCCGGCCCCGCCCGGACCGCACGGCGCACCGAGGACGAGACCAGGGGCCGGCCCGGCGCGGGCCGGCCCCTGGCGCGCCCGGGGGTCACCCGGGCGTCGTCTCCCGTCCACAGTCCGTCCACCCTGTCCCCACCCCCGTCCACAGGCACCGCGCCTAGCGATCCACAGCCACGATGGGCGAGGGTGGCACCACGTCGGGAGCACGACGTGGAGGGACGGGGGCCGGACCAACCGCCCGAGCCCGACGTGCCGCGCCCCGCCACCGCCCGCCCACCCGTCGCGCCCGCCCCGTCGAGCCCCCGTCCGACCCCGGAGCCCCAGCCACGATGACCGACGCCCCTCCCTTCGACCACGACGCCCCCCCGTTCGACGACGAGCCGCCGTCGGACCTGGAGCCGGTCGGTCGCAGGTCCGGGGGCGGCGGCGGGCGGGCCGGGGGGTCCGGGGGCCGGGTGCCGCCCCACAACCTCGACGCCGAGCGGGCCCTGCTCGGCGCCCTCCTGCTGTCGCGCGACGCCGTGGCCGCGGCGGCCGAGGTCGTCCCCGGCTCCGACGTCTTCTACCGCCCGGCCCACGCCCACATCTACGAGGCGATCACCGTCCTCACCGCCCGGGGCGAGGTCGCCGACCCGATCACCGTGGCCGACGAGCTGCGCCGGCGCGACCTGCTCGACGCCGCCGGCGGCACCGCCGCCCTCGTCGACCTCCAGGCCGACGCCCCGGGCACGGCCAACGCCGCCCACTACGCCCGCATCGTCAAGGACCACGCCCTGCTGCGCCGGCTGATCGGGGCCGCCGGGTCGATCTCGGAGCGGGCCTACGGCCTCCCCGAGGACGTGCGCAAGGCGGTCGACGAGGCCGAGTCGCTGGTGTTCGACATCGCCCGGCACGAGGGCGAGGGCACCACCGCCCAGCTCACCGACCTGCTGGGCGACACCCTGACCCGCATCGAGGAGCTCCACGACCGGGGCTCGGAGATCACCGGCACGCCCACCGGCTACTACGACCTCGACGAGATGACCGCCGGCCTCCAGCCCGGCGCCCTGATCGTGATCGGCGCCCGGCCGGCCATGGGCAAGACGGCGCTGTCGCTCGGCATCGCCACCAACGCCGCCCTGCGGGCCGACAAGCCGGTCCTGCTGTTCAACCTCGAGATGAGCAAGCTCGAGCTGGTCCAGCGCATCCTCTGCGCCGAGGCCCGGGTCGACTCGAAGCGGATCCGCAACGGCCGGCTGTCCGACGCCGACTGGAACGGCATCGCCACCGCCATGGGCCGTCTCGGCGACGCCAAGATCTGGATCGACGACAACCCCAACGTCTCGATCATGGAGATCCGCTCCAAGGCCCGCCGGCTCCGCAGCGAGACCGGCGACCTGGGCCTGGTGATCGTCGACTACATCCAGCTGATGACCGGCCGGTCGAGCGCCGAGAGCCGCCAGGTCGAGGTGGCCGAGATCAGCCGTGGCCTCAAGCTCCTCGCCCGTGAGCTCGAGTGCCCGGTCGTGGCCCTCGCCCAGCTGAACCGTGGCCTGGAGCAGCGGGCCGACAAGCGCCCGATGCTCTCGGACCTGCGCGAGTCCGGCTCGCTGGAGCAGGACGCCGACGTGGTGATGTTCCTGTACCGGGACGAGGTCTACGAGCCCACCCCCGAGAACCAGGGCCTGGCCGAGGTGATCGTGGCCAAGCAGCGCAACGGCCCCACCGGGGTGGCCCGGCTGAGCTTCCTCGGGCACCTCACCCGCTTCGAGTCGCTGCCCAAGGACGGCTGACGGCGCTGCGCCAGGATGGCGGGATGAGCGCCGACGACCCGACCCCCCTCGCGCTGGGCGACGAGTACCGCCGGGCCCGGGA
>DASTYI010000107.1:0-11587 GCA_035765045.1 Iamia sp.
GAGGGGCGGGTCGTCACCGGCAGCACCGCCCGGGTCGCCGTCTACGACCAGTCGGGCATCGCCCTCGACCCGTCGACCCGGGTGGCGGCCGCCGTCGCCGGCGACCACCGCGACGCCGACTGGACCGACGCCCGGCTGCTCGAGGCGTTCTGGTTCGACGCCGACGCCCAGCGGGCGCCGATCGGGCTGCTCTCGGGGGGCGAGCGCCGCCGGCTCCAGCTCCTGCTGACCCTGCGCCGCCAGCCCAACGTCCTGCTCCTCGACGAGCCGACCAACGACCTCGACCTCGACACCCTCCGGGTGCTGGAGGACTTCCTCGACGACTGGCCCGGCGCCCTGGTGGTCGTCAGCCACGACCGGGCCCTGCTGGAGCGGACGGTGACCGACGTCGTCGTGATCGACGAGGACACGCGGGGCCGTCGCCGCCCCGGGGGCTACGCCGCCTGGGAGGAGGCCCGCCGGGCCCGGCGCACCGAGCCCAAGGCGCCCCGCCCGGCGCCGGCCCCCGCCTCGGCCAGGGAGCCCAAGGCGCCCAAGGCCGCCGGGCGGCGGTCGCCGGCCCACCTCCACAAGCTGATCAAGGAGGCCGAGGGGGCCATCCGCCGGTTGGAGCGCCGCCGCGAGGCCCTCACCGCCGAGCTGGCCGAGGGCATCGCCGACCACGTCCGGATGGCCGAGCTGGGCCGTGACCTGGCCGCCACCGAGGACGACCTGGCGACCGCCGAGGACGCCTGGCTGGAGCTGACCACCGAGGCCGAGCGCTGACCGACCGGCGCCGGTGTACGAACGGTGCCTGGCACCGTTCGTACGCCTAGCCGGCGGCGGTGGTGGCGGGCTCGCTGCCGGGGACGCTGCTCGGGACCTCGCTGCCGGGGACGCTGCTCGGGGTGGAGGGGAGGTCGTCGGCGATCGAGCAGGCGACGGCCTCGCCGGCGGCGGTCTGGACGGCGGCCGAGTCGGCTGCGCTCAGCCCCTCGGCGTTGGCGGTGCCGGCGTCGACGATCGACCGGAGGCCCTCGTCGCTGATGTCGGAGTCGACGAAGGCCTGGGCCAGGCACGCGAGCTGCTCCTCGTCCATGCTGCCGACGGGCAGGGCCTCGGCCACCTCCTCAGCGGTGGGCCGGCCCTCGGCGTCGCCGCCCCCGCCGTCGTCGTCGCCGCACCCGGCGAGCAGGAGGGCGACGGTGGCGATCCCGGCGAGCAGGGGCGTGCGGCGGCTGGTCATGGGTCTCCCCCGAATCGGAGCGCCACCGGGGTCGGTGGCGGCGCCAGCATCGTGCCTCATCGGCCCGGGCGGCGCCCGTCACCTCGCCCCCGCCGGTCCCGCCCTGGTTGACTCGCCCGATGGCCGTCCCGTCGCCGCCCCGGCCCACCCCCGAGCGTGAGATCACCACGCCGGTCGACCTCTGCCGCCCCGGCGGCCGGGTCCTCGCCCCCGAGGCCCGGGGCTGGAGCCGCACGCCGCTCCACACCTGCACCCTGGCCGGCCGCTGGGGCCGGACCAAGCGGTGGGACTACTGGGCGGTGCTGGCCGGCGACCACGTGCTCGCCGTCGTCTACGGCGACGTCGACTACCTCGGCATCGCCGAGGTGTGGTGGGCCGACCTGCGCACGGGCACGACCGGGGGGCGCAGCGTCGCCGTCCCGCTGGCCCGGGGGCTGTCCCTCCCGGACCGGCCCGGCACCACCCCCCTCCGGTTCCGCAACCGCCACCTCGACCTCGACCTGGTCGACGATCCGGTCCTCGCCGACGGCAGCGGGGGGACGACGCACCTCCGGGCCCGCTGGGACGAGGCCGACGGCACCCCGGCCACCGCCGACGTGGCCGTCGCCCTCCCGCCCGGGCACGAGTCGCTCAACGTCGTCGTGCCCTGGTCGGACCGGCTGTTCCAGTACACGTCGAAGCACCAGGCCCGCCCGGCCACCGGCACGGTCAGCGTCGGCGGGGCGACGTGGTCGGTCGACGGCGGCTGGGGCGTGCTCGACGTCGGCCGGGGCCGCTGGCCGTACCGCACCCGCTGGAACTGGGGCGGGGGGGCGGGGGTGGCCGACACCGGGGCCGTCGTCGGCATCCAGATCGGCGGGCGCTGGACCGAGGGCACCGGCTTCACCGAGAACGGCGTGATCGTCGACGGCCGGCTGACCAAGGTCGGCGCCGAGCTGACGTGGGCCTACGACTGGGACGCCCCGATGGAGCCGTGGCACGTCATCGACCCCGACGGCCACCTCGACCTCACGCTGACGCCCCGCTTCGACAAGCACACCGGCGTGAACGCCCTCGTCGCCCGGACCGAGGTCCACCAGGTCTTCGGCACCTGGTCGGGCTGGGTCGCCACCGACGACGGCACCGTCCACCGCCTCGACGGGGTCAGCGGCTTCGCCGAGGAGTCCCGCTCCCGCTGGTAGCACCCGCCCACCCTCCTCCTGCGAACTCGGTGGGATCCGTGACACCCACGTGTCACCGATCCCACCGAGTTCGGGGGGAGGGGAGGGGGTCAGCGGGTGCGGGGGGAGGGGGCGGCGGTGGCGCCGAGGGCGGTGGCGATCTCGGCGGCGACGGCGTCGTGGTCGGAGGCCACCAGGCCGACGGTGATGCGGACGTGGTCGACCGGCTCGCGGGCCCAGACGAAGGGGGCGCCGGGGGCGACGGCGATGCCGTGGCTGGCCAGGGCGACCACGGCGGCCTGCTCGTCGGGGACCTCGACCCAGAGGTTGATGCCGTCGCCGGCGCCGCAGGCCACGCCTCGGTCCTCCAGCCCGGCGACGACCCGCTTCCGGCGGTCGGCGTAGGTGGCCCGGGCGGTGGCGACCACGGCGCCGGCCCCCTCGTCGGCCAGCAGCTCGACCAGGACGGCCTGGAGCAGCCGGCTCGACCAGCCCGGGCCGAGCAGCCGGCGGTCGACCAGCGGCTCGACGACGGCGGCGGGACCGGCCACCGAGGCCAGCCGCAGGTCGGGCCCGTAGGACTTCGAGTACGACGTGACGTGGGCGGTCCGGTCGGGGAGCCAGGCCCCGAGCGAGACGTCGGCGGCGCCGCTGATGGCACCCGAGTGGTCGTCCTCCACCACCAGCAGGTCGTGGCCGGCGAGCAGGTCGGCGAGCACCCGGGCCCGCCCGGCGGTCATCGACGTGCCCGTCGGGTTGTGCGAGCGGGGCTGGAGGAAGAGGGCGACGGGGTCGAGGTCGAGGGCGGCGGCGAGCGCCGACGGCACGATCCCCTCGCCGTCGAGGGGGAGGGCGACGATCTCGGCGCCGAGCAGGTCGAGCAGGTCGAGCAGCGGGGGGAAGGTCGGGTTCTCGACCAGCACCCGGTCGCCCAGCCGGACGTGCTGGGTGGCCAGCCGGTCGAGGGCGTCGAGGGCGCCGTCGACCACGGTGACCGCCTCGGCCCCGAACGGCAGCCGGGCCCGCACCGCCGCCTCCAGCTCGGGGAGCACCGGGCGGTCGAGGTACGAGGTGGTGAGGGCGGTGCCGTCGAGCCGGGCCAGGGCGGGGCGGAGGTCGGGGAGGAGGGCGACGTCGGGCGTGCCGGTCGAGAGGTCGAGGCGGTAGCGGCCGGGCGGGGCGGTCAGCCGGCGGTAGCGTCCCGGCCCGGGCCGGCGGATCGGCCCGGTGACGAAGGTGCCCTGCCGGCCCCGGCCCTCGATGACGCCGATCCGCCCGAGCCGGCCCCACGCCTCGCTGACCGTGGTGGTGCTGGCGTCGAGGGCGGCGGCCAGGTGCCGGACGGTGGGGAGCCGGGTGCCGGGGGCGAGGGCGCCCTGCGACACCAGCCGGCTGACGGCCGCGGCGATCCCCCGGGCGCTGCGCTCGGTGACGGCCTCGGTGATCAGCGTGGCCGGGTCGGTCCCCTCGGATGCCATCTCCCGGCCATCCTCCCGCAACAAAGCGTCACAAACCAGGTGTTGAGTGGACTGTACCGCAGAGGTAGTCTCTGTGGCCCTCGTCACACAGGAGGCGACCATGACCGTCGTCCGCGCCGCGATCCTCCAGACCGACTGGACCGGCGACAAGGCGTCGATGATCGACAGGCACGAGCAGGCCGCCCGCGACGCCGCCGCCGACGGTGCCCAGGTGATGTGCTTCCAGGAGCTGTTCTACGGGCCGTACTTCTGCCAGGTGCAGGACGCCCAGTACTACAGCTACACCGAGCCGATCCCCGACGGCCCCACCACCCAGCGGTTCCAGGCCGTGGCCAAGGAGCTCGGCATGGTGCTCGTGCTGCCCATGTACGAGGTGGTCCAGGACGGCCTCTACTTCAACACCGCGGCGGTGATCGACGCCGACGGCACCTACCTGGGCAAGTACCGCAAGCAGCACATCCCGCAGGTGAAGGGCTTCTGGGAGAAGTTCTACTTCACCCCCGGGACGGGGGGTTACCCCGTCTTCGAGACCGCCGTCGGCAAGGTCGGCGTCTACATCTGCTACGACCGCCACTTCCCCGAGGGCTGGCGGGCGCTGGGGCTCAACGGCGCCGAGATCGTGTTCAACCCGTCGGCCACCAGCCGGGGCCTGTCGGAGTACCTCTGGAAGCTCGAGCAGCCGGCGGCGGCGGTGGCGAACATGTACTACGTCGGCGCCATCAACCGCACCGGCATCGAGCCCCTGGGCGACGACGACTTCTACGGCCAGAGCTACTTCGTCGACCCCCGCGGCGCCTTCGTCGGCGAGGTCGGCGACGCCCACGACCCCGAGCTGATCGTCCGCGACCTCGACCTGGCCCTGATCCGCGAGGTCCGCGACGGCTGGCAGTTCTACCGGGACCGCCGCCCCGACGCCTACGACGAGCTGGTGGCCCGATGAGCCGCACGCTGATCACCGGCGGCACCGTCGTCTCGCCCTCCGGCCGGGTCGCCAGCGACGTCCTGATCGACGGCGAGGCGATCGCCGCGGTCGGCGCCCCCGGGTTCTTCGCCGACGCCAGGTCAACCGTCGACCGGGTGATCGACGCTGCCGGCAAGTACGTCATCCCGGGCGGGATCGACGTCCACACCCACATGGAGCTGCCCTTCGGCGGCACCAACGCCAGCGACACCTTCGAGACGGGGACGACGGCGGCGGCGTGGGGCGGGGTCACCACCATCGTCGACTTCGCCGTCCAGCGCACCGGCGAGAACGTGGTCGACGGGCTGGCCGAGTGGCACGCCAAGGCCGAGGGCAGCTGCGTCGTCGACTACGGCTTCCACCAGATCCTGGGCGGCATCGACGACGAGTCGCTCAAGGCCATGCGGTACCTCACCGAGAACGAGGGCGTCACCAGCTTCAAGCTGTTCATGGCCTACCCGGGCGTCTTCTACAGCGACGACGGCCAGATCCTCCGGGCCATGCAGGTCGCCGGCGACGTCGGGGCCACGATCATGATGCACGCCGAGAACGGCATCGCCATCGACGTGCTCGTCCAGCAGGCCCTGGCCCGGGGCGAGACCGACCCGGTCCACCACGCCTGGACCCGTCCCGCCGCCCTGGAGGGCGAGGCCACCCACCGGGCCATCGTGCTCGCCGCCGTGGCCGGCAACGTGCCGCTCTACATCGTCCACCTGTCGGCCAGCCAAGCGCTGGCGCACGTGGCCGAGGCCCGCCACGCCGGGCGCAACGTCTTCGCCGAGACCTGCCCGCAGTACCTGTACATGACCGTCGAGGAGACGCTGGCGAAGCCGGACTTCGAGGGGGCCAAGTGGGTCTGCTCGCCGCCGATCCGCAGCGCCCACGACGACCATCCCCACCACGCCGACCTCTGGACGGGGCTGCGCACCAACGACCTCGCCGTCGTCAGCACCGACCACTGCCCGTTCTGCTTCAACGAGCAGAAGGAGCTGGGCCGGGGCGACTTCTCCAAGATCCCCAACGGGATGGGCGGCGTCGAGCACCGGATGGAGCTGCTCTACCAGGGCGTCGTGGCCGGGAGGCTCAGCCTCGAGCGGTGGGTCGAGACGTGCTGCACCACCCCGGCCCGGATGTTCGGGATGTACCCGCGCAAGGGCGTGATCGCTCCCGGGGCCGACGCCGACGTCGTCGTGTGGGACCCGAACGGCCACACGTCGATCGGTGCCGGCGAGGGCCGCAAGCACCACATGAACATCGACCACTCCTCCTGGGAGGGCTACGAGATCGACGGCAAGGTCGACACCGTGCTCTCGCGGGGGATGGTCGTGATCGCCGACGACGCCTTCCACGGCCGCACCGGCCACGGCCGCTTCGTCCGGCGGGGCCTGTCCGAGTACCTGGTCTGAGTCGACGTCGGAGGAGACAGCACGATGCAGCAGATCGACCACTGGATCGGGGGCCGGGTCGTCCCCGGCACCTCGGGCCGCACCGCCCCCGTCTTCGACCCGGCCCGGGGCGAGCAGACCGCCGAGGTGGCGCTGGCGAGCACCGACGAGGTCGCCACGGCGGTGGCCACCGCCAAGGCGGCCCTGCCCGAGTGGCGGGCCACCGGTCTCAGTCGCCGGGCCGAGGTCATGTTCCGGATGCGCGACCTGGTCGACGCCAACCGGAAGGAGATCGCCGCCCGGGTGTCGGCCGAGCACGGCAAGGTGCTCTCCGACGCCCTCGGCGAGGTCGCCCGGGGCCTGGAGAACGTCGAGTTCGCCTGTGGCATCCCCGCCCTGCTCAAGGGGGGCTACAGCGAGCAGGCCGCCACCGGGGTCGACGTCTACCAGCTGCGCCAGCCGCTCGGCGTCGTGGCCGGGATCACGCCCTTCAACTTCCCCGCCATGGTCCCCATGTGGATGTTCGCCAACGCCCTGGCCTGCGGGAACACCTTCGTCCTCAAGCCCTCCGAGAAGGACCCGTCGGCCCCGCTGTTCATCGCCGAGCTGCTGGCCCAGGCGGGGCTGCCGGCCGGCTGCTTCAACGTCGTCAACGGCGACAAGGTGGCGGTCGACGCCCTGCTCGTCCACCCCGACGTGGCCGCCGTGTCCTTCGTCGGCTCGACCCCGATCGCCCGGTACATCTACGAGACGGGCACGGCCAACGGGAAGCGGGTCCAGGCCCTGGGCGGGGCCAAGAACCACATGCTGGTGCTGCCCGACGCCGACCTCGACATGGCCGCCGACGCGGCGGTGTCGGCCGGCTACGGCTCGGCGGGGGAGCGGTGCATGGCCATCTCGGTGGTGCTCGCCGTCGACACGATCGCCGACGCCCTGGTCGAGAAGATCCGCGAGCGGATCCCGGCCATCAAGGTCGGTCCGGGGTCGGAGCCCGGCAACGAGATGGGCCCGCTGATCAGCGCCGAGGCCCGGGACCGGGTGGCCGGCTACGTCACCGGGGCCGAGGCCGAGGGGGCGACGGTGGTGGTCGACGGCACCGTCGACCCGCCGCCCGACGGCTTCTTCCTCAACCCCTCGCTGCTCGACGGCGTCACGCCGGGGATGCGGGCCTACGACGACGAGATCTTCGGGCCCGTCCTCGGCGTCACCCGGGTCGCCACCTACGAGGAGGGGCTGAACCTGATCAACGCCAACCCGTTCGGCAACGGCACCGCCATCTTCACCCGCGACGGCGGCGCCGCCCGCCGCTTCCAGAACGAGGTCGAGGTCGGGATGGTCGGCATCAACGTCCCCATCCCGGTGCCGGTCTCGTACTACTCCTTCGGGGGCTGGAAGGCGTCGCTGTTCGGCGACACCCACATGTACGGGCCCGAGGGCGTCAGCTTCTACACCCGCTCCAAGGTCGTGACGTCGCGCTGGCCCGACCCGGCGACCAGCAGCGTCGACCTCGGCTTCCCCGAGAACCGGTAGGGCGACGATGGACGTCGGCGTCGTCCTCCAGACCACCCCGCCCTCGGCCCGGGTCGTCGACCTGGCCGTCCGGGCCGAGGCCTACGGCTTCACCCACGTGTGGACCTTCGACAGCCACATCCTCTGGCAGGAGCCCTTCGTCCTCTACAGCCAGATCCTCGACCGCACCCGCAACGTCGTCGTCGGCCCCATGGTCACCAACCCGGCGACGCGGGACTGGACGGTCACCGCCTCGCTCTTCGCCACGCTCAACGAGATGTACGGCAACCGCACGATCTGCGGGATCGGCCGGGGCGACAGCGCCGTGCGGGTCACCAACGGGAAGCCGACCACGCTGGCCACCCTGCGGGAGGCGATCGGCGTCATCCGGGGCCTGGCCAACGGCTCGGCGGTGTCGTACCGGGGCCAGGAGCTGCGCCTCCCGTGGGCGGCCCGGTCGCGCTGCGAGGTCTGGGTGGCGGCCTACGGGCCGAAGGCGCTCGCCCTCACCGGCGAGGTCGGCGACGGCTTCATCCTCCAGCTGGCCGACCCGTCGATCGCGGCGTGGACGATCGACGCCGTGCGGTCGGCGGCCGCCGACGCCGGGCGCGACCCGGCCTCGATCCGGATCTGCGTGGCCGCCCCCGCCTACGTCACCGACGGCTCGGCCTCCGGGTTGGCGCACGGACGGGACCAGGTCCGCTGGTTCGGCGGGATGGTCGGCAACCACGTGGCCGACATCGTCGCCCGCTACGGCACCTCGGGCGCCGTGCCGGCGGCGCTGACCGAGTACATCGCCGGGCGCACCGGCTACGACTACAACAGCCACGGCCAGAGCGACAACGACCACGTCGCCTTCGTGTCCGACGACATCGTCGACCGGTTCTGCATCGTCGGGCCGGTCGAGGCCCACGTCGAGCGGCTGCGCGAGCTGGAGGCCCTCGGCGTCGACCAGTTCGCCGTCTACCTCCAGCACGACGACAAGGACGCCACCCTCCGCCACTACGGCGAGAAGGTCATCCCCCGGCTGGCCTCCTCGGTGGCGGCCACCTCCTGACCGCCTCAAGGTGCCAGGCACCTTGAGGCGGTCGTGGGCGCTAGGAAGGACCCCATGAGCGACGAGCGCAGCCAGGCCTACCGCGACGACCGGGCCCACGTCTTCCACTCCTGGTCGGCCCAGAAGCTCCTCGACCCGATGGTGATCACCCGGGCCTCGGGCTCCCGCTTCTGGACCGAGGACGGCACCGAGCTGCTCGACTTCTCCTCGCAGATGGTCAACATGAACATCGGCCACCAGCACCCCCGGGTGGTCGAGGCCATCAAGCGCCAGGCCGACGAGCTGTGCATGGTCGCGCCGTCGCACGCCAACGGGGTGCGGGGCGAGCTGGCCCGGATGCTGGCCCAGCGGGCCCCCGGCGACCTCGACATGGTGTTCTTCACCAACGGCGGGGCCGAGGCCAACGAGAACGCCATCCGCATGGCCCGGCTCCACACCGGCAAGCACAAGGTCCTGGCCACCTACCGCAGCTACCACGGCGCCACCGCCGGCTCGATCACGCTGACCGGCGAGCCCCGCCGCTGGCCGTCGGAGCCCGGGCTGCCCGGCGTCGTCCACTTCTGGGGGCCGTACCTCTACCGCTCGGCCTTCCACGCCACCACCGAGGCCGAGGAGTGCGAGCGGGCGCTCCAGCACCTGCGGGACACGATCATGGTCGAGGGCCCGTCGACCGTCGCCGCCATCGTGCTGGAGACCGTCGTCGGCACCAACGGCATCCTCGTCCCGCCCGACGGCTACCTCGCCGGGGTCCGCCAGATCTGCGACGAGCACGGCATCGTCATGATCTGCGACGAGGTCATGGCCGGCTTCGGGCGCTGCGGCGAGTGGTTCGCCGTCGACCGCTGGGACGTCACCCCCGACCTCATCTGCTTCGCCAAGGGCGTCAACTCGGGCTACGTGCCCCTCGGCGGCGTGATCATCAGCCAGCGGATCGCCGACACCTTCGCCGAGCGCCCCTTCCCCGGCGGGCTCACCTACTCGGGCCACCCCCTGGCCTGCGCCGCAGCCGTCGAGTCGATGAGGGTCTTCGAGGACGAGGGTGTGATCGAGCACGCCCGGATGCTCGGCACCGACGTGATCGGGCCCGGGCTGGCGGCGATCGCCGAGCGCCACCCGTCGGTCGGCGAGGTCCGCGGCGTCGGCGTCTTCTGGTGCATCGAGCTGGTCCGCTCCCGGGACACCCGGGAGCCGCTGGTGCCGTTCAACGCCGCCGGCCCGGCCGCCGCCCCCATGAAGGAGGTGGTCGGGGCGTGCGTCGAGCGTGGCGTCGTCCCCTTCGCCGCCGCCAACCGCCTCAACGTCGTCCCCCCGGTGAACACCTCGGTCGCGGACGTCGAGACCGGCCTGGCCCTCATCGACGAAGCCCTCAAGGTCGCCGACACCCACGTCGCGACCTAGGTTCGGGGGAATGCCCCTCGAGTCCAACGTCGACATCGCCCCCGCCACCGGGAAGCTGGGCGTCCTGCTCCCCGGGATGGGCGCCGTCGGCACCACGTTCATCGCCGGCTGCCTCGCCATCCGCAAGGGCCTGGCGAAGCCCATCGGGTCGCTCACGCAGATGGGCACGATCCGCATCGGGCCCCGCCCCGACGACAACGTCCCGCTGATCAACGACTACGTCCCCCTGGCCCAGCTCGACGACCTCGTCTTCGGCGGCTGGGACGTCTTCGAGGACGACGCCTACGTCGCCGCCAGCCGGGCCGGGGTGCTCGACGGGCACCTCCTCGAGCAGCTCGGCGACGAGCTCCGGGCGATCAAGCCGATGCCCGCCGTGTTCGAGCAGGAGTACGTCCGCAACCTCCACGGCGACCACGTCAAGCAGGGCCTCAGCAAGTGGGAGCAGGCCCAGGCCCTCGTCGACGACATCCGCCGCTTCAGCGAGGAGAACGGCTGCGACCGGCTCGTCGCCGTGTGGTGCGGGTCGACCGAGATCTACAAGGAGCCGACCGCCGTCCACCAGAGCCTGGCCGCCTTCGAGCAGGGCCTCAAGGACGACGACCCCGACATCGCCCCCAGCCAGATCTACGTCTACGCCCTCCTGTCGCAGGGCATCCCGGTGGCCAACGGCGCCCCCAACCTCAACCTCGACACGCCGGCGCTGCTCGAGCTGGCCCGGTCGAAGCGGCTCCCGATCACCGGCAAGGACTTCAAGACGGGCCAGACCCTGATGAAGACGATCCTCGCCCCCGGCTTCAAGGCCCGGATGCTCGGCGTCGAGGGCTGGTACTCGACCAACATCCTCGGCAACCGCGACGGCGAGGTCCTCGACGACCCCGACAGCTTCAAGGCCAAGGAGGTGTCGAAGCTCGGCGTGCTCGACACCATCTTCGAGCCCGAGCGCAACCCCGACCTCTACGGCGACATCCACCACGTGGTGCGGATCAACTACTACCCGCCCCGGGGGGACAACAAGGAGGGCTGGGACAACATCGACATCTTCGGGTGGCTCGGCTACAAGATGCAGATCAAGATCGACTTCCTCTGCCGGGACTCGATCCTCGCCGCCCCCCTGGTGCTCGACCTCGCCCTGTTCCTCGACCTGGCCCAGCGGGCCGGGATGCACGGCGTGCAGGAGTGGCTCAGCTTCTACTGGAAGAGCCCCCAGCCGGCCCAGGAGGGCCTGTACCCCGAGCACGACATCTTCATCCAGCTGATGAAGCTCAAGAACACCCTCCGCCACCTCATGGGCGACGACCCCATCACCCACCTCGGCGCCGAGTACTACGACTGACGGGGCCCGTCACCACGGCCACGGCGAGAGCGGCGGGAACCCCGCGGTCCGGCGGCCGATCATCCAGGCCAGCATCTCGGG
>DASTYI010000108.1:0-5728 GCA_035765045.1 Iamia sp.
GAGATCCAGCGCCACCTCGCCTACGACGGCTTCATCCACTTCTACAATCACCACCGCTCCCACGGCGCACTCGCCTGGGCCACCCCCTACGAGACCCTGAACCGTCTCGCCGGGGACAACCTCCCCGCCGAGCACACCTAGTCCAGGCCCAGGACGCCGGGCAGGGCGGCCACGATGTCGGCCAGGCCGGCCTCGGCGCGGGTGCGGGCGCCGGCCACGTCGCTGCCGTCGGGGACGGCCTCGACCACCTCGACGTAGCACTTGAGCTTGGGCTCGGTGCCGCTGGGGCGGACGATGACCCGGGCGCCGGGGAGGGCCAGGCCGACGACGTCGGCGGGCGGGAGGTTGCGGTCGGGGCGACCCTGGGCCAGGTCGCTGACGCCGGCCACGGGGCGGGCCCCGATGGCGGTGGGCGGGGTGGCCCGCAGCCGGGCCATGGCCCCGGCGATCCGCTCGGCGCCGTCACCCCCCTCCAGCCGCACCGACCACTGGCCGGTGTGGTGGACGCCGAAGCGCCGGGCCAGGTCGTCGAGCCGGTCCCAGACGGTGAGGCCCTGCTCGACCAGGTCGCTGATCATCTCGGCGGCCAGCAGCAGGGCGCTGATGCCGTCCTTGTCGCGCACGGTGTCGCCGATGCAGTAGCCGAGGGCCTCCTCGTAGCCGAGGATCAGCGGGCGCTCGGGCGTCGCCGCCCGGGACAGCCACTTGAACCCGGTGAGCGTCTCGACGTAGCCGTGGCCGGCAGCGGCAGCGATCTGGCGGAGCAGGGTCGACGACACGATCGTGGTGGCGAAGATGCCGGCCTCGGGCAGCCCGCCCCGGCGCACCAGGTGGTCGGCCAGCAGGCAGCCGAGCTGGTCGCCGGTGAGCATCGTCCACGCCGCCGCGTCCCGGGCCGAGCCGAGCCGGGGGTCGACGACGCACATCGCCAGCCGGTCGGCGTCGGGGTCGTTGGCCAGGGCGACGTCGGCACCGACCCACGAGGCGGTGTCGATCAGGTGATCGAGGGCGCCCGGCTCCTCGGGGTTGGGGAACGGGACGGTCGGGAAGTCGGGGTCGGCCTCGGCCTGCGTCGCCGCCTCGTGGAGCGAGATGAACCCGGCCTGCTGGGCCGCCCGCCGCACCACCGGCCCGCCGACCCCGTGGAGCTGGGTGTAGGCGACCTCGACCCGGGCCCGCCCCGGCCGGGGGGCGACGACGTGGGCGATCTCGGCGAGGTAGGCGTCGACGACCTCCAGCCCGAGGTGGTGGATGATCGGGTTGCCGGCGCCGCTGCGGGCCAGGTCGACCAGCGGCCCGGCGGCGTCCATGGCCGCGGCCACCGCCGCCGCCTGGGCGGCGTCGATCTGGCGGCCCTCGCCGTCGTAGACCTTGTAGCCGTTGTCGGCCCCGGGGTTGTGGCTGGCCGTCACCATGATCCCGGCGGCGGCGCCGAGGTGGCGGACGGCGAAGGCGAGGACCGGGGTGGGGGTCGGCGCCGGGAGGACGTGGACCGGGATGCCGGCGCCGGCGACGACCTCCAGCGTGTCGGCCACGAAGTCGTCGGAGCGGTGGCGGGCGTCGCGGCCGACGACGATGCCCTGGCCGGCGGTGCCCTGGTCGTGCACCCAGGCCGCGATCCCGGCGGCGGCCCGGCTGACGATGGCCCGGTTCATCCGGTTGGGACCGGGGCCGACCGGGCCCCGCAGCCCGGCGGTGCCGAAGGCCAGCCGGGCCCGGAACAGCTCGCGCAGCTCGGCCTCGGCGGCGCTCGCCTTCTCGGGCCCCTCGTCCTCGACGGCGTACCAGAGCTGGCGGAGGTCGCCCGCCGTGCCCGGCTCGGGGTCGTCGGCCACCCAGGCCTTCACCCGCTCGAGCAGGTCCTCGGTGGTCTCGTCGGTCCCGGGCACGGGCGCCTCCTAGGCGTCGAGGAGGTGGACCAGCTGGGCCAGCGACAGCCCGGGGCGGGCGCCGGTGTGGCCGATGACGGCGGCGGCGGCGATCGACCCCAGCGAGCCGCAGCGGTCGAGCGACATGTCGTGGGTGTAGCCGTAGAGGAAGCCGGCGGCGTAGAGGTCGCCGGCGCCGGTGGTGTCGACCCGCTTGGGCACCTCGTGGGGGGCGATCTCGTGGGTCTCGTCGCCGGCGATGACGACCGAGCCGTTGCGGCCCTTGGTCAGGCAGGCGATCTTGCAGCGGCCCCGGACCTTGGCCACGGCGTCGTCGAAGTCGTCGACCTCGTAGAGCCGGGTGATCTCGTCGGTGTTGGCGAAGAGGATGTCGACGCCGCCGTCGATCAGCGAGAGGAAGTCGTCGCGGTGGCGCTCGACGCAGAAGCCGTCGGACAGGCTGAGGGCGACCTCGCGCCCGGCCTGGTGGGCCGCCTCGGTGGCCACCCGGTAGGCCTGCTTGGCCGCGTCCCGGTCGAACAGGTAGCCCTCGAGGAAGGTGACCTTGGAGGCCCGCACCACGTCGAGGTCGATGTGCTCGGGGCCGAGCAGCGAGGAGGCGCCGAGGTAGGTGTTCATCGTCCGCTGGGCGTCGGGGGTGACGACGATCAGGCAGCGACCGGTGGTGGGCCCGTCGGTGGCGCGAGGCGAGTCGAAGTGGACCTCGAGCCCGGCCAGGTCGTGGGCGAAGACGGTGCCGAGGTCGTCGTCGTGGACCCGACCGATGTAGGCGGCGCGGCCGCCGAAGCTGGCCAGCCCGACGAGCGTGTTGGCCGCCGAGCCCCCCGACATCTCGGTGCGCTGCGTCATCGCCGCCTGGAGGGCGACGACGCGGTCCTCCTCGATGAGGGTCATGGCCCCCTTGGTCAGGTCGTGGCCGGCGATGAAGTCGTCGTCCTCGTGGCTGAGGATGTCGACCAGGGCGTTGCCGATCCCGACGACGTCGAAGGTGCTGCTCTGCGACACGGGGGACGACCCTACTGCCCCTGGTCGGACGGCCCTTCCCTCGGTCAGATGGGGCACAGGCTGCCCTGGGCCCCACTCGCTACTGTGACCAAGTCAACACGAACGTCGGCGCACACGGCCATCCCCGCACGGAGGCACCCTTGACCGCTCCCACCCGTCGACGACGCCTCGGCGTCGCCGCCCTCCTCGGCATCGTGGCGGTCTCGCTGCTGCCCGGCACCCCCGCCGGATCGGCGCCGACCGCCGTGGCCCCGGCGACCGCGCCCCCGCCGGCGCAGGGCTTCGGCGAGCCGGGCATCCCGGTGCGGCCGGCCTCCGAGCGCTACGTGCGCGAGGCCTACGCCGCCGTCCTCGGCCGCAACGTCGACGCCCCCAGCCTCACCTACTGGGGCGACCGGCTCGACGGCAGCACGTCGCGGGGCACCTTCGCCAAGCACATGGTCCTCTCGGTCGAGTCGGTGCGGAAGCACGTCGCCGCCGTCTACGAGGTCTTCGGCCGGGCCCCGAGCCCCGCCGAGCGCGACGCCGCCGTGGCCGCCATCCGGGCCCGGCGCACCACCGTCGAGAAGGAGCTGGTCCGGCTCCTCGCCACCGCCGAGTTCTACGAGCGCGAGGGCGGCGACAGCCCGGCCGGCTTCGTCCAGGCCCTGTACAACAGCGTCCTGGGCACCAGCCCCGACCAGGCCGGCAACGCCTACTGGCTCGGCCGCCTCCAGGACGGCGCCAGCCGGCGCCAGGTCGCCCAGGGCTTCGTCCTGTCGGCCGCCCGGCTCGGCCCGGTGGTCACCGACGCCTACGACCGGGTGCTGGCCCGGGCCGCCGACGCCGGGGGCCGCGACTACTGGGCCGCCCGCATCCGGCGGGGCGAGAGCATCCTCGACATCGACCGCTTCCTGCTGGCCAGCAGCGAGGCCTGGTCGGCCGGGTGCAGCATCCTCGACCGCACCCGCTGCCTGCTCCCGTTCCCCAACGACGAGCTGACCCTGCCCGACGCCACCACCGACACCGGTCGCCGCGTCGTGCTCAAGCCGCCGTGGGTGCCCGGCACCGCCGCCGGCAAGGCCTTCGACCCCACCGAGTGGAACCGCCAGGACGGCTTCAGCCCGGGCTCGGCCATCCTGATCCACAGCGGGGGGATCGACCCCGAGGAGTCGGGCCTCCCCGGCCTCGACGACATCGGCTCGTCGCTCGACGACGACGCCCCCATCGTCATCGTCGACACCGAGACCGGTGAGGAGTGGCCGTACTGGGCCGAGCTCGACTCGCACGCCTCGACCGACGCCGAGCGGGCGCTGATCATCCGCCCCGCCCGCAACTTCCTCGACGGCCACACCTACGCCGTCGGCATCGGCCAGATGCGCGACGCCGACGGCGACGCCATCCCCGCCCCCTCGGGCTTCCGGGTCTTCCGCGACGACCTGCCGTCGAGCAGCCGCCGGGTCGAGGAGGAGCGGGTCCGGGTCGAGTTCGCCATGGACCAGGTGGCGGCGGCCGGGCTCGACCGCTCGACGCTCCACATGGCGTGGACCTTCACCGTGGCCAGCACCCGCAACCTGGCCGAGCGGGCCGTCCACATGCGCGACGAGGCCCTGGCCGCCACCACCGCCCCGCCCTTCACCGTCACCAGCCAGCGCGACGAGGGCGACTGGACCCGGGTCGAGGGCACCTACCAGGTGCCGCTGTACCTCACCGGCACCGGCCAGCCCGGCTCGCGCCTGCGGCTCGGCCCCGACAACCTGCCCGAGGCCCAGGGCACGATGACGGCGCCGTTCACCTGCGTGGTGCCCGACTCGGCCCGCACCACGCCGGCCCGCGCCGCCCTCTACGGCCACGGCCTGCTCGGCCGGGGCACCCAGGCGGCCAGCGGCGGGCCCCGCGACGTCGGCCGCGAGCACAACATGGTGTTCTGCGGCACCGACTACATCGGGATGGCCGAGGACGATTACCTCCCGTCGCTCAACATCGTCAAGATCATCGGCGACCTCTCGCACTTCGCCGAGATCCCCGACCGGAACCAGCAGGGCCTGCTCAACTTCATGCTGCTGGGCCGGCTGATGACGATGCCCGACGGCCTGGTCACCCACAGCGCCTTCCAGGGGGCCGGCGGGGCGCCCGCCATCGACGGCTCCGACCTCTCGTACTACGGCATCAGCCAGGGCGGGATCATGGGCGGCGCCCTGGTGGCCCTGAGCACCGACATCACCCGGGGCGTCCTCGGCGTGCCGGCGATGAACTACAGCACCCTGCTGGAGCGCAGCGTCGACTTCGACCCCTTCTTCGGGGTGATGGCCGGCGCCTACCCGAGCGCCCTCGACCGCGTGGTGCTGCTCTCGGTGATCCAGATGCTGTGGGACCGGGGCGAGGGCAACGGCTACGCCAACCACATGACCGACGACCCGCTGCCGGGCACGCCCACCCACGAGGTGCTGCTCCACGTGGCCGTCGGCGACCACCAGGTGGCGCCGGCCGCGGCCGACGTCCAGGCCCGCACCTACGGCGCCTCCACCAACGACCCGCCGCTCGTCGAGGACCGCTCCGACGACGTCGAGCCGCTGTGGGGCATCGAGCGGATCGGCACCTGGCCCCACGAGGGCTCGGCCACGATCTACTGGGACAGCGGCGCGGCCTGGATGCCGTACGAGAACGTGCCGCCCCGCGAGGGCGACGACCCCCACGGCGATCCCCGCGCCGATCCCGACGCCCGGGAGCAGATCTCGGAGTTCCTCCGGCCCGGCGGTGTCGTGATCGACGTGTGCGGGGGCGAGCCCTGCATGGTCGACTTCCAGTAGCGAGCCTCAGTCGTCGCCGCCGCGGCCCCCGCCGCGGCGGCGCAC
>DASTYI010000109.1:0-15783 GCA_035765045.1 Iamia sp.
CCTGGCACCTTGAGGCGATCGCCGGACACGCCCTAGTCGAGCTCGCCCGACCAGAGGGCCTCGACCTCCGCTCGCACCCGGGGGGCGCTCACCCGCTCCCGGGTGCCGAGCGCCTGGGCGAAGACGCCGACCCGCAGCTCCTCCAGCAGCCAGCCGGCGGCGACCACCCGGGGGGTGACCTGGTCCGGGCGCAGCGCCCCGAGCAGGTCGCGGTAGGAGCGCTCGACGGCGGCGACCTCGGCCATGCGGGCCTCGTCGCGGTCGGGCGCCTCGGCCAGCTTCTCCAGCCGCAGGGCGATGCCCCGGACGTAGCGGGCCACGTCGGGGAGCCGGGCGGGACCGGCCGAGGCGGCGAAGCCGGGGCGGACCAGCCGGCCCAGGTGGGCCCGGGCATCGGCGGTCGACCGGGCCAGCCGGGGCGCGCCCAGGCGGCCGAGCCAGGCCTCGACCTCGGTGGCCGCCACCAGGGCGGCGCCGGCGTCGGCCAGCGCCCGTGAGGCGGTGGCCCGCAGCTCGGCCCGGGCCCCGTCGATGATGGCGGCCCGCCCGGCCGCCGTCCACGTGATCCCGCCGTGGGCGTCGACGACGGCGCCCGCCGCCGCCTCGACCACGTCGCGGAGCAGGCCCCCGAGGCCGACCCCCAGGTCGTTGGCCACGAGGGCCCGGCGGACCTCGTCGGGGAGCTCGGCGGCCAGGCCCCGGATGCCGACCGGCACCCGGGTGAGCACGAGACGGCGGAGCCCGGCGGCCATCACCCGGTCCGCCACCTCGGGGCGGGTCAGCACGGCCACGGTGACCCCCTCGCCGTCGTCGAGCAGGGCCGGGTGGCCGACGACCTCGTTGCCGGGTGTGCCGGTGGGGAGCGGGGCCCGCACCACGCGGGGCAGGTCGCGGCCCTCCCAGTCGGCCAGGTCGGGGTGGGCGGCGGTGACCGCGTCGGCGACGGCCCGCCGGACCCGGCCGCCGACCAGCTCGCGGACGGCGTCGAGGTCCTTGCCGAAGGCGATGGTGGTGCCGTCGGCGTCGTCGACGGCGAAGGTGAGCCGCAGGTGGGCCGGGACCTGGCGGGCGTCGAGCTCGGCCGGGTCGATGCGGGTGCCGGACCGGGCCGAGAGGGCTGCGGCCAGGGCCTCGGCCAGGGGGCGCTCCTGGAGAGCCAGGGCATCGGCCACCTCGGCGACGGTCGGGCCGAAGGGGGCCAGCTCGCGGCGCCGGGCCTTGGGCAGCGTGGCCGCCAGGGCGACCACCAGCTCGCGTCGGTAGGCGGGGATCTGCCAGTCGAAGTCCCAGGGCTCGACCCGGTCGAGCAGGGGGAGCGGGATGTGGACGGTGGCGCCGTCGAGGTCGTCGCCGGGGGCGTACCTGTACGTGAGGTCGAGGGTGAGGTCACCCTGGTGCCAGTGGTCGGGGTGGCCGGCGAGGTCGATCGAGGGGTCGTCGCCGACCAGGTCCTCCAGCCGGAGGGTGAGCCGCTCGGGGTCGGTGCGCCGGACCTCCTTCCACCACCGGTCGAAGTGCCGGCCCGACACCACCTCGGCGCCGACCCGGGCGTCGTAGAACCGGCGCAGCGTCTCGTCGTGGTCGAAGAGGTCGTCGCGGCGGAGGCGGTCGCCGAGGGCCCGGGCCTCGTCGAGGAAGGCCTCGTTGGCGGCGACGAAGCCGTGCCGGGTCTCCCACTCGCGGCGGACCAGGGCGTGGTCGACGAACAGCTCGCGGGCGGCCTCGGGGTCGACCCGGTCGAGCCCCACGGTGCGGCCGCCGACGACCGGGAGCCCGTAGAGGGTGGCCCGCTCGGTGACGACGGCCCGGGCGCTGCGCTCGTCCCAGCGGACGTCGCCGTGGGAGCGCTTCAGGAGCGGGCCGGCCAGCTCCTCGACCCACTCGGGGCGGATGGTGGCCACCCCCCGGGCCCACAGCCGGTTGGTCTCGACCAGCTCGGCGGCCATCACCCAGGCCGGCGGCTTGCGGGCCAGGACCGAGCCGGCGGCGATCTGGAAGCGCGCCCCCCGGGCGCCGCGGAACTCCCGGGTGTCGCGGTCGCGCATCCCGATCTGCGAGAGCAGGCCGGCGAGGACGGCGCGGTGGACCCGGTCGGCCCGCCCCTCGGCCGGGGCGTCCTCCTCCTCGCCGGGGACGATGCCGAGCGGCCGGGCCGCCCGCTCGACCTGGCGGTGCAGGTCGCGCCACTCGCGGATGCGGAGGAAGTTGAGGTGCTCGGCCTTGACCTCGCGCCGGAAGCGGTTGCCGGTCAGCTCCCGGCGCCGCTCCTCCAGGTGGTCCCAGAGGGCCACCAGCGAGAGGAGGTCGGAGCCGGGGACGCTGAAGCGGGCGTGGAGCTGGTCGGCCTGGGCCCGCTGGTCGGCGGGGCGCTCGCGGACGTCCTGGATCGACAGGGCGGCGGCGATCACCATCGCCTCCCGCACGCAGCCCTGGCGCTGGGCCTCGAGCACCATCCGGCCCAGGCGCGGGTCGATCGGCAGCCGCACCAGCTGCCGGCCCACGGGGGTGATGGCGCCGTCGGCCAGCGCTCCCAGCTCCTCCAGCAGGGCCACGCCGTCGCGGATCGAGCGGGGGTCGGGCGGGTCGATGAAGGGGAAGGCGGAGACGTCGCCCAGGCGCAGGTCGGTCATCTGGAGGATGACCGAGGCCAGGTTGGTGCGGAGGATCTCGGGGTCGGTGAACTCCGGCCGGGCGGCCAGGTCCTCCTCGGAGTAGAGCCGGATGCAGATGCCGGGGGCGACCCGCCCGCAGCGCCCGGCCCGCTGGTCCGCCGAGGCCTGGCTGATCTTCTCGATCGGCAGCCGCTGGACCTTGAGCCGGTGGCTGTAGCGGGAGATGCGGGCGGTGCCGGCGTCGACCACGTAGCGGACGCCGGGGACGGTCAGCGAGGTCTCGGCCACGTTGGTGGCGAGGACGACCCGCCGCCGGCCGTGGGGGGCGAAGACCCGCTGCTGCTCGGCGGCCGAGAGCCGGGCGTAGAGGGGGAGGACGTCGGTGTCGCGCAGGTCGCGCTCGGCCAGGGCGTCGGCGGTGTCGTGGATCTCGCGCTCGCCGCTGAGGAAGACGAGGATGTCGCCCGGACCCTCGCCGGCCAGCTCGGCCACGGCGTCGCAGACGGCGTCGACCTGGTCGCGGTCGTCGTCGATGACGTCGTCGCCCTCCTCGGCGGCGACCAGCTCGCCGTAGGGGCGGTAGCGGAGCTCGACCGGGAAGGTCCGGCCCGACACCTCGATGATCGGGGCGTCGTCGAAGTGGGCCGAGAACCGCTCGGTGTCGATCGTCGCCGAGGTGATGACCACCTTGAGGTCGGGGCGCTGGGGGAGGAGCTGGTGGAGGTAGCCGAGCAGGAAGTCGATGTTGAGGCTGCGCTCGTGGGCCTCGTCGATGATCAGCGTGTCGTAGCGCCGGAGCAGCCGGTCCCGGGGCAGCTCGGCCAGCAGGATGCCGTCGGTCATGACCTTGACGAAGGTGTCGTCGGAGACCCGGTCGGTGAAGCGGACGGTGTAGCCGACGGCGTCGCCCAGCTCGGTGCCCAGCTCCTCGGCCACCCGCTCGGCGATGGTGCGGGCCGCCACCCGGCGGGGCTGGGTGTGGCCGATCAGGCCCGCGACGCCGCGGCCCAGCTCCAGGCAGAGCTTGGGGAGCTGGGTGCTCTTCCCGGAGCCGGTCTCGCCGGCCACGATCACGACCTGGTGGTCGCGGATGGCGGCCAGCAGCTCGTCGTGGCGCTCGGTGATCGGCAGCTCGGCCGGGTACGTGGGCACCGGCAGGCGGGCGCGCCGGCGCGCCAGGCGGGCCTCGCGGGCTGCGGGGTCCTCGGTGCGGTCCGGGCGTCGCCGCCTCCGCCGGCGTGGGTCGGGTCCGGTCACGGCCGGTCGATCGTACGGCGGCGTCGGGGTCGTGCCGCAGGGGCTTGTCGGACGTGACGTCCGTCAGTAAGGTGAGCAAGCGGTTGCTTGGTTGTTGCCCGACGTCACAGAGGAGACGGACCCCGCATGTCCTGGATGATCGACGCCGATGCCCACGTGACGGAGCCGCGGGACGTGTGGTCCGCCCGGCTGCCGGCCAAGTGGCAGGACCTGGCGCCGCAGGTGAAGACCGACGACGAGGGCTTCGACTACTGGCTGATCAACGGGGAGAAGGCCTTCCGCATCGGCGGCAGCGCCCCGGCGGGCTACGCCGACCCCTGGCCCAGCCACCCCAAGGGCTACGCCGACATGGTGCCGGCCGCCTACGACGCCACCGCCCGCCTGGCCGCCCTCGACGAGGCCGGGCTGTGGGCCCAGGTCATCTACCCCAACGTCGGCGGGTTCGGCAGCCAGCGCTTCCAGGCCATGCCCGAGGAGGCCCTGCGCATCGCCTGCGTCCGGGCCTACAACGACTGGCTGGCCGAGTGGTGCGGCACCGACAGCCGCCGGCTCATCGGCGCCATGTCGATCCCGTTCTGGGACATCGACGCCACCGTGGCCGAGATCGAGCGGGGCAAGGAGCTCGGCCACAAGGCGATCATCTTCACCGGCGAGCCCCAGCGCTGGGGCCTGCCCTTCTTCTCCGACCCGCACTGGGACCCGCTGTGGCGCACCGCCGAGGAGACCGGCCTGTCGGTCAGCTTCCACCTCGGCAGCGGCGACATGGACGGCCACCTGCGCTCGCCCCGCATCCAGATCCAGGGCGGCGAGTACGCGGCGGCGCTGACCACCATCTCACTGTTCCTCGAGAACGCCGCCCAGGTCACCGACTTCCTGATGTCGGGTGTCCTGCCCCGCTTCCCCGGCCTCCACGTGGTGTCGGTCGAGAGCGGGGCCGGCTGGGTGCCGTTCGTGCTCCAGTCGGTCGACCGGGGGTTCGAGCACTTCGAGCTCTACAAGCGGTTCCCCCAGTACGAGGCCGCCCCCAGCGAGTACTTCAAGCGCCAGATGTCGGCCTGCTTCCTCGGCGACGAGACGATCTCCTCCGAGCTGGTCGACATCGTGGGCGAGGACGCCTTGATGTTCGAGACCGACTTCCCGCACCCGCTCTCGCTCCACGGCGACCTCAGCGCGGTCACCGCCGTCTCGCTGGCCGAGCAGGACGAGGACCGCCGCCACCGGCTGACGTGGGCCAACGCCGCCCGCCTGTACGACGTCCACGCGCCCGACGGCGAGCTCGCCGGCGTGGCGCCCTGAGCGGCGGAGATCCGGTGGAGGTCTCCTTCGCAGGCCGCACGGCCATCGTCACCGGCGGCTCCCGCGGCATCGGCCGGGCCATCGCCGAGGCCTTCGTCGCCTCCGGCGGCTCCGTGTGCATCACCGGCCGCGACGCCGACGCCCTGGCCGAGGCGGCCGAGGCCATCGGGCCCGACGCCGTCCTCCCGGTGGCCGGCGCCGTCCAGGACGCCGAGCACCGCGAGGCCGCCGTCCGGGCCACCGTCGAGCGCTTCGGCTCGGTCGACGCCCTGTTCAACAACGCGGCGTCGAACCCGCAGTTCGGCCCGCTGGTCGAGGCCGAGCTGAGCCGGGTGACCAAGGCCCTCGACACCAACCTGGTGGCCCAGCTGGGCTGGTGCCAGCGGGCGTGGGAGCACTCGATGCGCGACCGCGGCGGCGCCGTGGTCAACATCGCCAGCATCGGGGCCGTCCGCTCGGGCCGGAACTTCGGCGCCTACAACATGAGCAAGGCGGGGCTGATGCAGCTCACCCGCCAGCTGGGCCTCGAGCTGGCCCCCAAGGTCCGGGTCAACGCCCTGGCCGTCGGGCTGGTGCCGACCCAGATGGCGGCGGTGCTGTTCGAGCGGCCCGACGACATCCTCGCCCAGCAGCCGCTCCAGCGCTTCGGCCGCCCCGAGGACATCGCCGCCGCGGCGCTGTTCCTCGCCTCCGACCAGGCGTCCTGGGTCACCGGTGCCACCCTGGTCATCGACGGCGGCGGCACCTCGTTGGCCGGCGTCAACGAGGCCCTCGACGTCCTCATCTCCGAGCGCTTCGTCCCCAACGGGGCCTGAGCGCCCCCCACCCGTCCCGAACCGGCCGCCACCCGGCGGCGAGGAGAGCCCGCCCATGTCCGACGACGACCGCCCGCACTGGAACCCCGAGGTCCAGACCCGCCCCGACGACGCCATCGCCGCCCACGTCCGCGAGGGCCTGGCGCGGGAGTGGACCCGGGCCTGGGACGTCCCGGTGCCGTTCCACCGGGACCGCTTCGAGGCCGCCGGGCTGAGCCGCGACGAGGTGCCCGACCTCGACGACATCCCCACCTTCACCAAGGACGACCTGCGGGCCGACGAGGCGGCCAACCCGCCCTTCGGCACCCACCGGACGGTGAGCCTGCGCCAGGCCCTCAAGGTCGGAGGCTCGACCGGTACGTCGGGGACGCCGGTGATCATGGCCTTCGGCCCGGCCGACGTCGACCAGGCCGTCGAGCACATGTGCCGGGTGATGTGGCGCTACGGCGTCCGCCCCCACGACAGCTTCACCCACAGCTGGCCGCAGGGCTTCTACATGTCGAGCACCTTCACGGCGCTGTGGTTCGCCCGCATCCCGCTGCTGGAGATCCCGGTCGGCCCGCCCATGGACGTCGGCCAGGCCGCCGAGCACCTGCGGCTCTGGCAGCGGCTCGGCCCCCACGGCTTCATGATGACGAGCAGCCAGCTCCAGACCTACGAGGACGCGGCCGAGATCGAGGGCATCGACCTGCGGAGCCTGTTCGAGGGCAGGCCGATCGCCCTGCTCGACGCCATCTTCCAGTTCGAGGAACCCCGCGCCCGGCTGGAGGAGCGCTACGGCTTCCGCATCCACAACATGGGCGGCGTGGGCGAGATCCCCGGCTTCGGGGTCACCGACTGCGTGCACCACCGGGGCCTCCACGTCCCCAGCGACATGGTCGTGCCCCAGGTCGTCGACCCCGCCACCGGCCGCTCGGTGGCCGACGGCGAGCGCGGCCACATGGTGCTGACGACCCTCGGCTACGACCAGCTGATCGTCCGCTACGACATCGAGGACATCTGCACCCTGACCCACGAGCCCTGTCCCTGCGGCGAGACCGGGCCGCGGTTCACCCTCCTCGGGCGGGGCTCCGACGCCGTCGAGGTCGACGGGCGCAAGATCCTCCCGCTCGACGTCCAGCTGGTGCTCCACGCCCACGATGCCCCCGACTTCCAGTTCGCCCCCAAGGCCGACCAGACCGGCCACGCCCTGCGCCTGCGCATCGAGGGCGAGGGCGACGCCGCCCGGCACCAGGGCATCCTCGCCGAGGGCCTCGGCGTCCCCGTCGAGGTCGAGGAGGTCGCCCCCCGGAGCCTGCCCCGCTCGACCTTCAAGCCCCGCCGGGTCTCGGCCTGATGGGAGACGCCTACCTGCCGCTGCGGGGGTTGCGGGTCCTCGACCTGAGCCGGCTGATCGTCGGGGCCATGGCCACCCGGCACCTGGCCGATATGGGTGCCGAGGTCGTCAAGGTCGAGGCCCCGGGCACCGGCGACTACCTCCGCTCGGTCGCCCCCTTCCTCGACGGCGAGGGCGTCTGGCACCACCTCCTCAACCGGAACAAGGAGAGCATCGCCCTCGACCTGGGCGATCCCGCCGACCGCGAGGTCGTCCGCCGGCTGGCCGGGGTGGCCGACGTGGTGGTCGACGTGTCCCGGCCCGGGTCGTTGGCCCGGCTCGGGCTCGACCCGGTCGAGCTGCGGCGTGACCACCCGGCCCTCGTCGTGTGCTCGATCACCGGCTTCGGCCAGGAGGGGCCGTGGGCGTTCATCCCGGCCCACGGGCTCAACATGGACAGCCTGGCCGGGGCGGTGGCCACCGTCGACGACGAGGACGGCATCCCCCGGTTCGTGCAGCTCGTCTACAGCGGGCTGAGCCAGGAGTCGCCGGCCCTCCAGGCCGCCCTCGCCATCGTCTCGGCCGTGCACGGCGCCCGGGCCCACGGCGAGGGGGCGTGGATCGACGTCTCGTGCTGGGACGCCGTGGTCGAGATGAACCGGACCGCCATCGCGTACCGAGCTGCGACGGGGCGCGACCCGCGGGTGGCCGAGCGGCACATGTGGGGGGCGAAGCACCGCATCTACCGCGCCGCCGACGGCCAGCCCGTGTTCCTCGCCGTGATCGAGCGCAAGTTCTGGGAGCAGTTCTGCGCCGTCGTCGGCCGGGCCGACCTGCGCGCCGCGTGGAGCAGCGACGGGGAGCTCGACTACGGCGGGGGACCCGAGCTGGAGGCCGCCCTGGAGGAGGTCTTCGCCGGCCGCCCGGCCGCCGAGTGGGGGGAGCTGTTCACCGCCCACGGCCTGCCCGGCTCGCCCCTGCTCGGGCTGGACGAGGTGATGGCGAGCGAGCAGTTCGCCGTGCGCGGCCTGCTGGAGGAGACCGGTGGCCCCGTGCCCAACGTGGCCTCGCCCATCCGCTGGCTCGACCACGGCGGCACCCGCCCCGGGTCGCGCCCGGCCCCGGCGCCGGCGGTCGGGGCCGACGGCGCCGACGTCCTCGCCACCTGGCTGGCCGATGGCTGACGACGCCGCCCTCACCGCCCGGCTGGTCGACGAGCCGAGCCTCCGGGCCTGGATCGGCGACCGGCTCCCCGGCGACGGGCCCTTCGCCGTGCGCCGGGTCTCGACCGGCCAGTCGAACGAGAACTTCGCCCTCGAGCGCGACGGGCAGCGCTGGCTGCTCCGCCGCCCGCCCCGGGTCACCAACGTGGCCGGCGCCCACGACATGGAGCGCGAGCACCGGATCGCCTCGGCCCTCGCCGGCTCCGACGTGCCCCACGCCCGGCCCCTGCTGCTCTGCGCCGACGTCGACGTGATCGGCACGCCCTTCGCCGTCCTGGACTGGATCGACGGGCTGCGCCTCTACGACGGGCTGCCCGCGGGCTTCGACGGGCCCGAGCCCCGGCGCCGGATCGCCGAGGAGCTCTTCGACGCCCTGGCCGCCCTCCACGCCGTCGACTGGAAGGCCGCCGGGCTCGACGGGCTGGGCCGGCCCGACACCTTCACCGCCCGCCAGGTCGGCCGCTGGATGAAGCAGTACCGGTCGTACCAGGTGCGCGATATCCCGGCCCTCGACGAGGCCGCCCGCCTGCTCGAGCGCGACGTGCCCGCCATGCAGCGCGCCGCCCTGATCCACGGCGACTACGGCCTCCACAACGTCATGTACGCCCCCGACCTGCCGGTCCGCCTGGCCGCCGTGGTCGACTGGGAGACGGCCACGATCGGCGACCCGCTGATCGACCTCGGCTACCTCCTCGGCCTGTGGCTGGAGGGCGACGAGCCCGACCGCTGGTTCGCCACCGCCCTGCCCTACGACGTGGCCGGCTTCCCGGGCCGGGCCGAGCTGGCCGCCCGCTACGCCGAGCGCACCGGCCTCGACCTCAGCGACCTCCGCTGGTACCGCTCGGTCGCCCAGCTCAAGGTCGCCTGCATTCTCGAGGGCGGCTGGGCCCGGTACCGCGCCGGCCACACCGACAACCCGGCGCTGGCCCGCTTCGAGACCGTCGTGCCCAACCACGCCGAGTACGCCCTCGCCATCATCACCGGAGACGCCTGAATGTCCTGGAGCTTCGCCACCGACCCCGAGTTCGAGGAGCGCCTGGAGTGGGCGCGCCGCTTCATGCGGGAGAAGGTGTTCCCGCTGGAGGCCCTGGGCGACCTCGACCACGAGACCTTCCGGCGCCTGGCCGACCCGCTCAAGGAGGAGGTGAAGCGGGCCGGGCTGTTCGCCGCCCACCTGCCCCCGGAGATGGGGGGCGGGGGCTGGGGCCAGGTCGAGCTGGCGCTGCTGCACGAGGTGGTGGGCGCCTCGGGGGTGATCGGGCCGATCATCTTCGGCAACCAGCCGCCCGACTCGGGCAACGCCGAGCTGATCGCCATCGCCGGCACCGACGAGCAGAAGGAGCGGTGGATGGTGCCGCTGCTCGCCGGCGAGATCTACTCATGCTTCTCGATGACCGAGACCGGGCGGGGCTCGGACCCGACGCTGATCGAGACCCGGGCCCGGCGCGACGGCGACGAGTGGGTCGTCGACGGCACCAAGTGGTTCTCGTCGAACGCCTCGATCGCCGACGTCTTCATCGTCATGGCCCGGACCAACGACTCCGACACCGTCCACGAGCGCTTCTCGATGCTGCTGGTGCCGGCCGGGACCCCGGGCATCGAGGTGCGGGAGATCACCTCGATGCAGCACCCCTACGACCGCCCGGCGGCCTACGCCAGCGAGGGTGAGGTCACCTACCACGAGGTGCGGGTGCCGGCCTCGGCCCTGCTGGGCGAGGAGGGGAGGGGCTTCGCCCTGGCCCAGGCCCGGCTCGGCCCCGGTCGCATCCACCACTGCATGCGCTGGGTCGGCCAGTGCCGGCGGGCCTTCGACATGCTGTGCGAGCGGGCCGTCTCGGTCGAGAGCGCCGGCTCCCGCCTGGCCGACAAGCAGATGGTCCAGGCCTGGATCGCCGACTCCTACGCCGAGATCGAGGCGCTGCGGCTGATGACGCTGCGCGCCGCCTGGACGATCGACCAGGCCGGTGTCCCCGCCGCTCGCACGGACATCTCGGCCATCAAGTACTTCGGCGCCAAGATCCTCCACGACGTGATCGACCGGGCCCTCCAGGTCCACGGCTCGCTCGGCTACTCGGGCGACATGCCGCTCGAGTCGATGTACCGCCTGGCCCGCGCCGCCCGCATCTACGACGGGCCCGACGAGGTCCACCGGGTCTCGGTGGCCAAGCGCATCGTGCGCGACTACCAGCCGGTGGCCGTGCCCACCGAGCACGTGCCCACCCGGCTGGCCGCCGCTCAGGACCTCTTCGCCGTCACCACGTGACCGGCTGGCCGTGCGCCTCCTTGACGGCGGCCCGGTCGACGAAGGCACCGGTGCGGGGGAGGGCCTCGACGAACACGACCCGGCGCGGCTTCTTGTAGCTGGCGATCCGGGTCCGGACGTGGGCGATCAGCGCCTCCTCGTCGACCGTGCCGCCCTCGGCCCGCTCGACCACGGCCAGCACCGACTGGCCCCAGTCGGGGTCGGGGACGCCGATGACACAGGCGTCGGCCACCTCGTCGTGGCTGCGCAGCGCCGTCTCCACCTCGACCGGGTAGACGTTCTCCATCGCGCTCTTGATCATGTCCTGGTTGGGGCCGAGGAAGGTCACCGAGCCGTCCTCCTCGCGGCGGCCGAGGTCACCGGTGCGGCGCCAGCCGTCGGGGTCGAGCGGCTCGTGGCCGAGGTAGCCGGCCATCACCTGCGGGCCCCGGACGGCGATCTCGCCGATCTCCCCGGTCGGCACCTCGACGCCCTCGGGGTCGAGGATGCGCAGGGCGACGGCGGGGGAGGGGCGGCCGAAGGGCGACAGGCCCCGGGGCCGGCGGCCCTCGAAGGTGACCATGCCGACGGTCTCGGTGGTGCCGTAGCCGGTGGCGCCGGGCGCCTCGGGCGGGGTGCACGAGGTGATCCGGTACCACGCCTCGGCCACGTCCTCGGGCGGGAGGGCGACGTTGTCGCGCAGCGAGGAGAGGTCGTGGGCGCCGTCGGCGGCCAGCTCGACCACCTGGCGGATCGTCGGCGGGAAGAGGAAGGCCGAGGTGCAGCGCTCGGCGGCGATCAGCCGGCAGACCTCGTCGGCGTCGACCCGGTCGATCACCACGACGGTGCCGCCCCAGTGGAAGATCGAGAAGGTCTTGAGCAGCACGCCGATGTGGAACATCGGCCCGGCGGCCAGGTACACCTCCTCGCCCGGCTCGACCAGGCCGACGCCGGGGAGCACCAGGTCCTGGGTCACGATCCCCCGGCTGGTCAGCAGCGCCCCCTTGGGGGTGCCCTGGAAGGCGGCGGTCATGATCTGGAGGACGGGGAGCTCGTCGTCGACGTCGCCCTGGGCGTCGACCGGGTCGAGGGCGGCGAGGCGCTCCTCGTAGGCGGGGTCGTCGTGGACGAGCACGGCGGCGTCGGGGGCGGCGGCGCGCACGGCGGCGGTGGCCTCGGCCATCTCCTCGCTGGCCGAGGCGACGACCACCCGGGGGGCGATGTCGCCGATCACCGTGGTCAGCTCGGCCGCCGTCAACCGCCAGTTGACGGGGGCGGCGATGGCGCCGAGCTTGGCGCAGGCGAAGACCACCTCGAGCATCCGGTGGCAGTTCTGGCCGGTCCACGCCACCCGGTCGCCGGACCCGACGCCGTGGCTGGCGAGCAGGGCCACGGTGCGGTCCACCCTGGCCGCGACCTGGGGATACGTGGCCCGGTGGTCGCCGCACACCAGGGCCCGGACCCCGGGGAGCGAGCGGGCGTTCTCGCGGACGACGTCGCCCAAGGTGAAGGAGTGCAGCCTGTCTGTCATCGGGCGGGGAGCGTAGCAATCCCCGCGACCAAGCGCTTGCTACGGAAGTCCTTGACGAGTCACATGTCACTGCCTAAGGTGAGAACCAAGCAAGCAGTTGGTTAAGACGGTGGGCGTCGGGGCGGGGTGGCTCTGACGCCCGGACCGCGCCGCACCGATGCCGAAGGGGGCCTCGAATGACCACGACCCGCCACACCGCCGCCTCGCGGGGGTTCCGCCGCCACCGCCTCGGGCGGTGGCGCGCCCTGATCGCCCTGGTGGTCCTCGTGCCGCTGATGGCGTGCGGGGGCGACGACGGAGACGAGGAGGGTGGTGGCGGCGACGGGGGCGGCAGCGTCTCGTCGACCACCGCCGTCGCCGAGGAGGTCGGCACCGGCCCGGGCACGCCCGAGGCCCAGCCCCTCCCGCAGGAGGAGACCGTCACCGTCGTCTACAGCGCCGCCATCGAGGCGTGGGCCAACATCCTGCTCGCCGACGCCCTCGGCGAGTTCGAGGCCGAGAACCTCAACGTCGAGATCGAGACCCTCCCCGGGCCCGACGGCACGCTGCTGGTCGGCCAGGGCCGGGCCGACGTCCAGCCCGCCGGCATCAGCGCCGCCGTGCTCAACGGCATCGCCGCCGGCCAGCCGATCGCCTGGGTGGCCAACACCTTCGTCGAGGACGCGCCCAAGGCCGGCTTCTGGATCCACAACGACTACCTGACCGACGGCGAGCCCGACCCCGAGAAGCTGGCCGGCACCCAGGTGATGCCGGGCATCGGCGGTGGTGGCTTCGGCAACCCGGGGGCCCTGCCGCTGTGGCGGACCATGCAGGAGATCGGGCTCGACCCCGACGACGTCGAGGCCGTCAGCGTCAACACGCCGGCCGATGCCGCCGCCCTGCTGGAGAACGGCTCCGCCTCGATCAGCCTGGGCCTCACGCCGTACTGGTCGACCATCGAGGACTCGGGCTGCTGCACCTTCCTCGTGCCCACCACCGTCAGCGGGTCGTTCCTCGTCAACACCGACTTCATCGAGGACCGCCCCGAGGTCGCCCAGGCCTTCTTCCGGGCCATCATGCGCACCAACCGCACCTACCTCCAGGGCAACTACCACGAGGACGAGGAGGTGGTGACGGCGCTGGCCGAGGCCACCGGCGTGCCCGCCGAGACGCTGCGGGAGCAGCCCCCGCTCGGCTTCAGCGAGGATCTGGCCATCGAGATCGAGGAGGTCCTGCCCGACTTCCAGGAGCAGTTCCGCACCTTCGACCTGCTCTCCTACGACGAGGATCTCGACGTCGAGCAGATGATCAACACCGAGCCGGTCGAGGCGATCCTCGGATCGTCCTGAGCCGGCGGATCAGGAGCCACCACCATGTCGAGTCGAACCATGGCGCCGGTCCCCGTCGACGGGACGCCGCCTGAGCCGTCGCCCGCGACGGCCCCCGCCGAGGTCCCCCCGGACGAGGGCGTGCGCATCAGCGTCCGGGGGGTGACCCGGGAGTTCACCAAGCGTCGGACCACGGTGCACGCCCTCGGTCCGATCGACCTCGACATCCGGGAGGGGGAGTTCGTGTCGATCGTCGGCCCGTCGGGCTGCGGCAAGTCGACGCTGCTCCGGGTGGTGGCCGGCCTGATCCCCCCGAGCCAGGGGGAGGTCGTCGTCGCCCACCGCGACGTCACCCGCAACCTGATGGCGATGGTGCCGCAGGACAACAGCGTCTTCCCCTGGAAGAAGGTGGCGGCCAACGTCCGCCTTGGTCTCGACGTGGCCAAGCGGCTGCCCAAGGCCGAGCGGGACCAGCGCGTCGCCCACTGGCTCGACCGCCTGGGGCTCACCCCGTTCGCCGACGCCTACCCGAGCACGCTCTCGGGCGGGATGAAGCAGCGGGTGGCGATCGCCCGGGCCCTGGCGGTCGAGCCCGAGGTGCTGCTGATGGACGAGCCCTTCGCCGCCCTCGACGCCCAGCTCCGCACCCTGCTCCAGGAGGAGCTGCTCGCCCTGTGGCAGCAGGACCGGCGCACGGTCCTGTTCATCACCCACAGCATCGAGGAGGCCATCCTCCTCAGCGACCGGGTGCTGGTGTGCTCGGCCCGCCCGGGCCGGCTCACCCGCAGCTTCGACGTCCCCTTCGACCGGCCCCGCGACGCCGAGATCCGAGCCACCGGCGAGTTCGCCGAGCTCCACGAGGAGATCTGGGAGGTCCTGCGCGGCGAGGTCGAGGCCCAGCTCGCCGCCGCATCCGCCGGGAACCCGGGGGCCGGGCGATGAGCGCCGTGACCTACCGGCACCTCCGGCCCGACCCGTCCGAGACGGTCGCCGGGCAGCGGCGCCGCTTCGTCATCGAGAAGGCCCTCCGCTACAGCATGCCGTTCGTCGTGCTCGGGGCCTGGCAGGCGCTGGCCAGCGCCGAGGTCCTCGACCCCAGCTACTTCCCGTCGCCGACCCGGATCTGGTCCTCGGCGATCGACCTCGTCGAGGACGGCCGGCTCTGGGACGCCGTCTACGCCACCGGCTGGCGCACCCTCCAGGGGTTCTTCTGGGGCGCCGTCCTGGGCTTCGCCATCGGCGTCGCCCTGGGCACCTCGAAGCTCCTCCGGAGCACCTTCGAGCCGGTGCTCTACGCCTTCTGGACCATCCCCAAGCTGGCCGTGCTGCCGCTGCTGCTCCTGATCTTCGGCTTCGGCGACACGCCCCAGATCGTGCTGATCGTGCTCAACACCGTCTTCCTGGTGGTGATCCCGACCATCGCGGCGATGGCCAGCGTGCCCGAGCCGTTCCGGGAGACGGGCCGGTCGTTCGGCATGAGCCGGCTCCAGACCTTCCGCCACGTGCTCCTGCCCTCGACGCTCCCCGAGGTCTTCGTCGCCCTCAAGCTGGCGGCCGGTGCCTCGATCCTCGTCGCCGTGGCCGCCGAGTTCGTCAACGGCAACACCGGCCTCGGCTACCTGATCTGGAACTCGTGGCAGGTCTTCCTGCCCGAGCCCATGTACGTGGGGATCGTCGTCGTCGCCGTGATCGGTGCCGGCTTCACGATGGTGATCGGCGCCCTCGGCCGCCGGGTGGCGCCGTGGGCCGAGGGCGTGTGACCGGGTCCGGCCCGCTGGGGCTGCGGCAGCCGTCGCACGTCGGCGTGGCCACCCGCGACCTCGACGAGGCCCGGCGCGTGTTGGGCCCGCTGCTCGGGCTCCGCTGGGGCGACGTCGCCACCGACGTCGAGCCCGGCCTGGGCGGGCCCGACGGCCCCCTCGCCTGGCGCTGCCACCGGTGCCGCAGCCAGGGCGGCTTCCCGCTCGAGCTGCTGGAGGGCGACGAGACGAGCACCTGGGCCACCGACGGCCTGGCCACCCTCCACCACATCGGCTACTGGTCCGACGACATCGCCGGCGAGGTCGCCGCCCTCGAGGCCGAGGGCTGGGAGCTGGAGGCCACCCTGCGGGGCCCGGCCGGCGAGGTCACCGCCTTCGCCTACCTCCGCCGCCGGGGCGACGTCCGCATCGAGCTGGTCGACGCC
>DASTYI010000110.1:0-9055 GCA_035765045.1 Iamia sp.
GACCTCCCCTTCGTCGCCGACCACCTCGACGATCCCCTCACCTATGCCGTGCTGAAGGGCCGCTCCAACTACGTCTGCCGGCAGCGCCTGGGCGAGATCGACGCCTCGGCCCAGCAGCTCGCCCTCGACGGCCTGGCCGACCGGGCGCCCGAGGAGGAGCTGAAGGAGATCAAGACGTGGGCCGCCACCACGCTCACCGGCGACCGGGCCGAGCTGCCGTTCGAGCCGACGCCCGAGGCGTGGGCCGCGGTCAGCGTGGGCTCGCGCGAGTGCCCCGGAGCCGCCCGCTGCCCCCAGGGCGGGTCGTGCTTCGCCGAGTCGGCCCGGAACCTGGCGAGCGAGGCCGACGTCGTGGTCGTCAACCTCCACCTCTACGGCCTCCACCTGGAGAGCGGGGGCATGGTGCTCCCCGAGCACGACGTCGTCGTCATCGACGAGGCCCACCAGCTCGAGGACGTGATCTCGGCGACCTTCGGCGTCGACCTCACCGCCGGCCGCTTCGCCGCCCTGTCCCGCATGGCCGGCGTCGTGCTGGAGGACCCGATCACCCTCGGGGCGGTCGAGTCCGCCGGGTCGGTGCTGGCCGGCGCCCTGGCCGAGCACGTCGGCCGGCGGCTCCGGGGCCGGCTGGAGCCGGAGATCGAGGACGCCGTGGCCGACGCCCGCGTCGCCGTCGACGGCCTCCTCGCCGCCCTCAAGGGCGTGCCCACCGACAAGGAGGAGATCGCCGCCCCCGCCACCCGCGCCGCCAAGGCCGCCGGCCGGCTGGCCGACGAGCTCGAGGCCGTGCTCGAGAGCCGAGCCGCCAGGCGAGGCGACCCGGAGGCACAGCGCGCTTCCCTCCGAGGCTCTGCCGAGGAGGAGGTCGGCCGCGACCAGGGCGAAGGCACTCGATCGTTCGACCGCACCGGCCACGTGATGTGGGTCGAGGGGCCCGAGCGGTCGCCCTCGCTGCGGCTGGCCCCGGTCGACGTCGCCCCCACCCTGGCCGAGCGGCTGTGGTCGGAGACGACGGCCATCCTGACCAGCGCCACCGTCCCGCCCGCCATCGTCCCCCGGCTCGGCCTGCCCGAGGACCGGGTCGAGGTCATCGACGTCGGCAGCCCCTTCGACCACGGCGAGAACGGCCTCCTCTACTGCGCCGCCCACCTCCCCGACCCCCGGGAGGCGAGCTACGAGCCGGCGACCCACGCCGAGCTGATGGCGCTGATCGAGGCGGCCGGGGGCCGGACGCTCGCCCTGTTCACCTCGTACCGGGCCATGGACGCCGCCGCCGAGGTGCTCAAGCCCCGGCTGCGGGTGCCGGTGCTCACCCAGCGCGACCTGCCCAAGCCGGCCCTGGTCGCCGCCTTCGCCGAGGACGAGCCGACCTGCCTGTTCGCCACCATGGGGTTCTGGCAGGGCGTCGACGTGCCCGGCCGGACCCTCTCGCTGGTCGTCATCGACCGCATCCCCTTCCCCCGCCCCGACGAGCCGCTGATGCAGGCCCGGCGGGAGGCGGCCCGGGGCGAGGCCTTCCGCCTCGTCGACCTCGACCGGGCCTCGACCCTGCTGGCCCAGGGCGCCGGCCGCCTGATCCGGGGGGCCGACGACCGGGGCGTCGTCGCCGTCCTCGACCCCCGCCTGGCCAAGGCCCGCTACCGCTGGGACCTGGTCCGGGCCCTCCCCCCGATGCGCCGCACCAAGGACCGGGCCGAGGCCGAGGCCTTCCTCCGCGAGATCACCCAACCCTGACCGCCACCCCGAACCTTGGACGGGACCCTGCCGCATGCGGCGGTTGCCGTCCAACGTCGGGGGCGGATCGTGGGAGCATCGGGGGCGTGACCACCTCCGACCGTCCGCCGCAGACGATCTCGTACCCGGCGCCGGGGTCGCGGCCGCGGCGGCTCGACGGCGAGCGGGTGGCCCCGCACGTGGTGGTGCTGTTCGGCGCCTTCGGCGACCTCTCCCGCCGCAAGCTGCTGCCCGGGCTGGCCCACCTGGCGGCGTCGTCGCTCGCCCCCGACATCCGGGTCGTGGGCACGTCGCTGGAGGACGAGGACGACGCCTCGTTCCGGGCCTTCGCCAAGCAGGCGGTCGACGAGTTCGCCTCGCACCGGCTGACCGACGAGCAGTGGGACGCCTTCTCGTCGTCCCTCATCTACGTCCCGCAGTCGGCCGGACCCGAGGCGCTGGCCACGGCGGTCCACGCAGCCGAGGAGGGCCTGGGCGAGGGCGCCCGCCGGCTCCACTACCTGAGCGTCCCGCCCAAGGCGGCGCTGGCCGTGATCGACACCCTCGGCCAGGCCGGGCTGGTCGAGCGGTCGCGGGTCGTGATGGAGAAGCCCTTCGGCACCGACCTGGCCTCCGCCATCGCCCTCAACGACCAGGTCCACCGGACCTTCCGCGAGGACCAGATCTTCCGGATCGACCACTTCCTCGGCAAGGAGGCGGCGCAGAACATCCTCGCCTTCCGCTTCGCCAACGGGCTGTTCGAGCCCATCTGGAACCGCAACTTCATCGACCACGTGCAGATCGACATCCCCGAGACGCTCGGGCTCGACCGCCGCTCGGCGTTCTACGAGTCGACCGGCGCCTACAAGGACATGGTCGTCACCCACCTGTTCCAAGTCCTGGCCTTCGTGGCCATGGAGCCGCCGACCGCCCTGGAGCCGCGGGCCATCAGCGAGGAGAAGAACAAGGTCTTCCGCTCGCTGCTGCCGGTCGACCCGACGTGCGTGGTGCGGGGCCAGTACGGCGGCTACCGCGACGAGGACGGCGTAGCCCGCGACTCCGACACCGAGACCTTCATCGCCCTCAAGGTCGGGCTCGACAACTGGCGCTGGGCCGGCGTGCCCTTCTACCTGCGGACCGGGAAGCGGATGGCCGAGGGCCAGCGGATCATCTCGATCGCCTTCCGCGAGGCGCCCCGGTCGATGTTCCCGGCCGGCTCCGGCGTGGGCTCGGCCGGTCCCGATCACCTCACCTTCGACCTGGCCGAGGACTCCAAGGTCTCGCTGTCGTTCTACGGCAAGCGGCCCGGGCCGGGGATGAAGCTCGACAAGCTGAGCATGCAGTTCTCGACCGGCGAGACCGAGGCCGCCGGCGAGGTGCTGGAGGCCTACGAGCGGCTGATCCTCGACGCCATGCGGGGCGACCACACGCTGTTCACCACCGCCGAGGGCATCGAGTCGCTGTGGGAGCGCTCGGCCCCGCTGCTCGACGACCCGCCCCCGGTCAAGCCCTACGCCCCGGGCACGTGGGGCCCCAACGCCATCCACCAGCTCGTCGCCCCCCACGCCTGGCGTCTCCCCTTCGAGCGCGCCTGGCGCACGCGCGCCTGACCGTGGCGGCCCTCCCCGCCGAGCTGGTGGCCCGCTACCTCGCCCGCCTCCGTGTCCCGCCGGCGCCGCCGTCGGCCGCTGCCCTCGTCACCCTCCACCGGGCCCACGTCGAGCGGATCCCCTGGGAGACGGCGTGGATCCACGAGGACCAGGCCTGGGGCATCGCCCCGACCACCTCGGCCGCCCGCATCGCCACGACCGGGAGGGGCGGGTACTGCTTCCACCTCAACGGCGGGTTCGCGGCGCTGCTCGACGCCCTCGGCTACCACGTCACCCGGCACGCCGGCCGTGTCCACGGGCCCGACGGGCTGGCGGCCGACACGCCGACGAACCACCTGGCCCTGATCGTGTCCGACCTGCCGACCGACGACTGCCCCGACGGCCGCTGGTACGTCGACGTCGGGCTCGGCGACGGCCTCCACTCCCCCACCCCGCTCGTCGCCGGGCCGATCGAGCAACCGCCGTTCACCATGGTCCTCTCGGCCCTCGAGGCCCGGGCGTGGCACCTGGCCCACGATCCCATCGGCTCCTTCACCGGCATGGCGTTCTCGGCCGGCCCCACCGGCCTCGACGTCTTCGCCGCCGAGCACGTGCGGCTCTCGACCGACCCGGCGTCGAACTTCGTGCGCTACGTCGTCGTCAAGCGGCGGACGGCCGACTCGGTCGTCGCGCTACGGGGACTGAACCACGTCGTGGAGGCCCCCACCGGCACCACCACCACCCTCGTGGACGACCGGGGGGCGTGGCTCGACGTGCTGGCCGACGAGCTCCACATCGTCCCCGCCGACCCCGACCACCTCTGGCTCCGCGTCCTCCGTGCCCACGAGGCCTGGCTGTCTCGATCCGACGTTTGACCGAACACGCGTTCGGACAGACTGCTGATCATGTCCGCCGACCTCATCGACGTCGATCCCGAGAGCCTGACCGACGCCGAGATCACCGCCCACCTCCTGGCCCTGCACCGGTTGACGGCGCGGGTCGAGGGGGCGCTGGTCGCCGCCACCGGGGTGTTCGACCGGCGCCGGCTCCACGCCGCCGACGCCGCCCGGACCACGGCGGGCTGGCTGGCCGCCCGGGTCGACCGCACCCGGACCCGCAGCGGCGCCGATGTCGAGGTGGCGCGGGCCCTCCGCGCCATGCCGGTCGTCGCCGCCGCCTTCCGGGCCGGGCGTCTCGGGCGGGCCAAGGTCGACCTGCTGGTCGCCACCCGCATCCCCGAGGTCGCCGAGGTCTTCGCCGAGCAGGAGGCGTGGCTGGTGGCCGAGGTCGTCGACCTCCGGGTCGGCGACGCCAACCGGTTCCTCCGCTCCTGGCAGGAGGCGGCCCGGTGCCACGTCGGATCGGTCGATCCCGACGAGCCCGTCACCGAGGCCGCGCCCCGCGTCGCCGTCACCCTCACGCCGACCTTCGACGGGCGCCACGTCCTCGACGGCGAGATGGACACCGAGCACGGCGCCATCGTCCGCGCCGCCATCGACGCCGAGGTCGACGAGATGCACCGGGCCGGCGTGTTCGGGCCCGAGGACGGCCTGTCCCCCGCCGAGCGGCGAGGCCAGGCCCTCGTCCAGATCGTCACCCGCCAGGGCCGCACCGGGATGCGCCACGGTCGCCCCCGGCCCTCGGTCGAGGTCATCGTCGACGAGCGGACGCTGCGGGGCCTGCCCATCGTCGATGGCACCGACCTGCGCACCCGGGTGTGCGAGATCGCCGGCGGGGCGCCGCTCCGGCCCGCCTCGCTCCACCGGCTCCTGTGCGGCGCCGACGTCCACCGGCTGGTGATCTCGGCCGCTGGTGAGGTCCTCGACGCCGGCAAGGACATCCGCCTGGCCAACCGCGCCCAGCGCAGGGCTCTCCGGTTCCGCCACGCCGGGCACTGCGCCTTCCCCGGCTGCGCCGCCCCCACCGACTGGTGCGAGGCGCACCACGTCGAGCCGTTCGACCCCGACCCCGGCTCACCCCGGGGCCGCACCGACATGGCCAACCTGGTGCCGCTCTGCCGTCACCACCACCACGCCGTCCACGAGGGCGGCTTCACCCTCACCCTGCGGCCCGACGGGCGCACCACCGTCACCCGCCCCGGAGGCCGATGTCGGGTCACCGCCGCCCGCCGCTGGCGCCGCCCGGTCGCGCTACCCGGCAGCGTCGACGAAGCGACCGTCGACGAGCACCGGGACGCACCCGCTCGCCCCGACCCGGGAGGCGAAGGCGAGGTCGGCGTCCCAGCCGCGGGCGTGCTGCTGCCGGCCTGACGCGCACCCCGCCAGCACCTCGGGCAGGCGGTCGGCGGAGGACTCCCAGACGGCTTCGGCGGCGGCGGCCTCGGGCGAGCGCGCGCCGGGCAGGGCGGCGATGACGGCACCGGCGCCGAGGAGGTCCTCCAGGGCGGGGCGGAGCGAGCCGTCGGGCCAGCGCTCGCCGCAGGGGACGAGGGTGACCGTCCCGCCCCGGAGGGCCAGCCAGGCCCCCACGGCAGCGGCGTTACGGAGACAGGCGGCGACGACGGTGGCGCCCCGCTCGGCGGCCAGGGCGGCGCAGGTCGAGCCGTTGGGCGACGGGAGGACGACCGACGACCCCGGATCGAGCGCCAGCAGCGACTCGGGCGAGAGCGACGCGGTCTGGCCATCGGCCAGGACGGCGCCGACGGACGAGGCGAAGGCCGCCGCCGAGGCGTCCCGCCACCGGTACGGGTGGACGGCCACCCCGTGGCCCACGGCGGCGTCGACCGCGGTGGTGAAGCGGAGGACGTCGATCACCACGACGACGTCGGCGGGCACCTCGGTCACCCCCACCGGCCCCCACTCGCACCGCACGTCCGCCCTCGCCTGGTCGACCCACGCCACGGTCAGAAGCCCAGGCGGTTGAGCGACTCGGGGCGGCGCTGCCAGTCCTTCTCGACTTTGACGGCCAGCTCCAGGAACGTCCCCTCGGGGAGCTGCTGGCGCACCCGGGTGCCGACCTGCTTGAGCACGCTGCCGCCCTTGCCGATCACGATCCCCTTCTGCGAGTCGCGCTCGACGAGGATCTCGACCCGGATGCGGTCGTCCTCCCACTCCGTCACCCGGCAGGCGATCGAGTGCGGGACCTCGTCCCGGGTCACGGCCAGCAGCTGCTCGCGCACCAGCTCGGCGATCCACACCTCGTCGGGCGTCTCCCGCACGACGTCGTCGGGGTAGAACGGCGGTCCCTCGGGCATCCGGTCGACCAGCAGCCGGAGCAGCGTGTCGACGCCCTCGCCGGTCCGGGCCGACACGGGCACGTACTCGGAGAAGCCGGGCAGCGCCGCCAGCTGGGCCAGGACCTGCTCCCGCGACGCCCGGTCGACCTTGTTGACCACGACGATGGCCGACGGGGGCAGCCGGGAGGCGACGAAGCGGTCGCCCGGCCCGACCGGCATGGTGGCGTCGATCACCAGGCAGGCGACGTCGACGTCGGAGAGGGCGCCGGTGGCGGTGTCGTTGAGGCGCGACCCCAGCTCGGTGCGGGGCTTGTGCACCCCGGGCGTGTCGACGAAGACGATCTGGACGTCGACGTCGGCGCCGTCGACCTCGGTGACGGCGTGGAGCACACCCCGCACCTGCGCCCGGGTGGTCTGCGGCTTGTCCGAGGTGATGGCCACCTTGGTCTGGAGGACCTGGTTGAGCAGCGTCGACTTGCCCACGTTGGGCCGGCCCACGAGCGTGACGAACCCGGACCTCACGACGCACCCCCGTCCGGCGTCGGGTCGACGCGCACCCGCTGGATCCGCCGGCCCTGGACCCGCTCGGCCCGCAGCTCGACGCCCTCGACGACGGCCGAGTCGCCCTCGGTCGGGATCCGCCCGAGGGCCTGGAAGAGCACGCCGCCCACGGTGTCGACGTCATCGCCCTCGGGCAGCCTGATGCCCAGCAGGTCGCGGGCGTCGTCGATCGACAGCCGGGCGTTGACCCGGTACGACCCGTCGGGCAGCGGCTCGACCCGGGGGTCCTCGACGTCGAACTCGTCGACGATCTCGCCGACCAGCTCCTCGATCAGGTCCTCCAGGGTGACCAGCCCGGCGGTGCCGCCGTACTCGTCGACGGCGATGGCCATGTGGAACTGCTCGGCCTGCATCTCCTTGAGCAGCTCGGCGACCCGCTTGGTCTCGGGGACGAACCGGGCCGGGCGCATCACCGAGGTGACCGGGTCGTCGGCCTTGCCGTCGCGCTCGACCCGCATCAGGTCGCGGGCGAACACCAGGCCGAGCACCTCGTCGACACCCTTCTCGGCGTCGTAGACGGGGACCCGGCTGTAGCCGTTGAGCAAGACGACCTCCATCGTGTCGACGGCGCGGAAGTGCGCCGGGACGCCGACCATGTCGGTGCGGGGCACCATGACCGAGCGCACGATCGTGTCACCGAACTCGAGGATCCGACGGATCAGGTGCCGCTCGTCCTCCTCGATCGACTCGTGCTCGGCCGCCTCCTCGGCCAGCGCCAGCAGCTCGTCCTCGGTGACGAACGGGCCCTGCTGGAGCCCCTTCCCCGGCAGGAGGACGTTGGTCAGCCCGATCAGCGCCCGCGACACCAGCCGCAGCGGCCACAGCAGGGCGAGGCCCCGGACGGGCCGGGCCGAGAGCAGGGCGGCCCGGTCGGGGTGCTGGAGGGCCCACGTCTTGGGGGCGGCCTCGGCCAGGACGAACACGACGACGACGTTGACGAAGATGCCGACCGGCACCCCCCACCGCCCGAACAGCTCGTCGGCCAGCAGCGTGGTCAGCGCCGTCTGGGCCGACTGCACCACCAGCACGACGAGCAGCAGCGGGTTGATGAACGACTCGGGGTGGGTGACGAGCCACACCAGCGAGCGGGCGCCCCTGCGCCCCTCCTCCTGGAGGGCGGTGGCCCGGGCCCGCGACATCCGGGTCAGCCCGGTCTCGGCCAGGGCGAGGAAGACGAGGCCGAGCAGCAGCACCAGCAGGGCGGCGAGCAGCGCGACCTCGAGCGAGCTCATGCTGAGGGTTCCGCCCACGGGTCGGCGGCGAGGGGGCCGTGGTGGGCGGCCAGCAGGGCCCGCTCGCGGGCCTGCATGACGGCCCGCTCGTCGGCCTCGGCGTGGTCGTGGCCCAGCAGGTGGAGGGCGCCGTGGACGACGAGGAGGGCGATCTCGTCGTCGTCGGAGCCGGCGTGGTCGGCGGCCCCGGCCCACGCCACGACGGGGCAGACGACCACGTCGCCGACCAGAGACCCGGCGCCGGTGGCCTCCCGGCCGTCGATGGGGAAGGCGAGCACGTCGGTCGGGCCGTCACCGCCCATGTGGGCGTGGTTGAGCTCGGCCATGGCCGACGGGGTCACGAAGGTCAGCCCCGCCTCGGCGCCGGCGGCGACGCCCTCGGCCTCGAGCACGGCGGCGAGGAGCGCGGCCCAGCGCTCGCCGTCGATGTCCTCGTCGCACTCGTCGGTGAGGGTGACGGCGATGCTCACCGGCGACGGGTGCTGGCCCGGTCGTAGGCATCGACGATGTCGGCCACGATGCGGTGGCGGACGACGTCGCGCCGGTCGAGGTGGACGAAGGCCAGGCCCTCGATCGCCCCGAGCGTGGCCTCCAGCCCGTCGAGCCCGCTGCGCCCGCCCTGCACGTCGACCTGGGTGGTGTCGCCGGTGACGACGGCCCGGCTGCCGAAGCCGATGCGGGTGAGGAACATCTTCATCTGCTCGGGCGAGGTGTTCTGGGCCTCGTCGAGGATGATGAAGCTCTGGTTGAGCGTGCGGCCCCGC
>DASTYI010000111.1:0-2917 GCA_035765045.1 Iamia sp.
CACGACGACACATCAGATCCCGACCGTGCGGGGTCAGACGAGCATTACCGTGCAACTTCACGGGTCTCCTTGAGGTGAGGGTGGCTTCAGCACCCCCGAGTCTCAAGGAGACCCGCCTGACGAACGTGGATGGGATCTACAGCTAGCGGCCACCCCCTGACGTCCAGCGCTCCGCAGCCACCACGGTTTCCGTACACACGTTCGTGGGCATGACCGCCGGCGTGCCACCCCGCCGATGGACCGATGACCAGCTCGCGCACGCCGTGCCGGGAGCCCGGTCGTGGTCCGAGGTGTGCCGCCGGCTCGCCATCCGCCCGGGCGGCGGCACCTACGCCGCCATCCGGGCGCACTGCGCCGCCCTCGGGCTCGACGTCGGCCACCTCCCCCCGCCCCGAGGCCGACCCCGCCGTGGCTCCTGGGACGACGAGGATCTGCGCACTGCGGTCGGTCAGAGCCGGAGCTACGCCGAGGTGGCCCGACGGTTGGGGTACCGCCCCTCGGGTGGGATCCACCGGTTCCTCAAGGCGCACATCCACCGGATCGGAGCTGACGTCTCCCACTTCACCGGGCAGGCCTGGAACCGCGGCGGCTCGGTCGTCTGCGCCCCGGTCCGACCGCTCGACGAGCTGCTCGCCTACGGCTCCGGGGTCACCTCGGCCACGCTCCGACGGAGGCTCGTGCGAGCCGGGCTGAAGGACCAGCGCTGCGAGCGATGTGGCCTCGTCGAGTGGCTCGGTTCCCCGCTCCCCCTGGAGCTCGACCACGTCAACGGCGACCACCTCGACAACCGGCTGGCCAACCTTCGTATCCTCTGTCCGAACTGCCACGCCACGACCGACACGTGGTGCGGCCGGAAGCGCACGCCCGCCGGCGTACCCCAATTGGCAGAGGGACCAGGTCTAGGCCCTGGACAGTGAGGGTTCGACTCCCTCCGCCGGCACCGAACATGCTCACCGGATGCCGGAGGGACACACGATCCACCGCCAGGCGCGGGAGCTGGGGGCGGACCTGGCCGGGCACGTGGTGCGGACCGATGTGGTGCAGGACCGCTTCGCCGGGGCCGCGGCCCGGCTCGACGGCCAGGTGCTGACCGGCGTCGAGGCCTACGGCAAGCACCTGTTCCAGCACTGGGAGGACGGGGCCGTCGTCCACGTCCACCTCGGGCTGTACGGGAAGTGGCGGCGCCAGCCGGCCCCGCCCGGGCCGATGGTGGGCGCCGTGCGGCTCCGCCTGGTCGGCCCGACGCACGCCTGGGACCTGGCCGGCGCCACCGTCTGCGCCCTGGTCGAGCCCGACCACCAGGACCGCATCCTGGCCCGCCTCGGCCCCGACCCGCTCCGCCCCGACGCCGACCCCGAGCCCTTCCTGGCCAAGGTGGCCCGCAGCGCCACCCCGATCGGCGCCCTGCTGCTCGACCAGGCCGCCGTGGCCGGCGTCGGCAACGTCTACCGGGCCGAGGTCCTCTTCACCGGCGGGATCGACCCCCGCCGACCGGCCAAGGAGCTGCGCCCCCACGAGCGCGAGCAGCTGTGGGCCGAGATCGTCCACCAGCTCCGCCTCGGGCTGGAGGTCGGCCACATCGTCACGGTGCGCGACGACGAGCTCGACCGGCCCCGGGCCGAGACGGCCCGCGACGACGGCGTGTACGTGTACCACCGGGACGTCTGCCGGGTCTGCGGCACGTCGATCCGCACCACCGAGCTGGCCGCCCGCCGGATCGACTGGTGCCCGCGCTGCCAGCCCCGCCGCCCCCGGCGCGACCACCCGGCCCCGGTCCCCCCGCCGCCCGGCTAGACACGCCCCGTGCGGATCCACGACCTGCCCACGCCCTGCCTCGTGGTCGACGGCCCGACCCTCGACGCCAACGTCGCCGCCATGGCCGCCCACCGCCCGGGCCGGGCGCTGCGCCCCCACGTCAAGGCGTTCAAGTCGACCGCCCTGGCCAAGCAGCTCCACGCCGCCGGCCACGACGCCTTCACCTGCGCCACCCCCGGCGAGGTCGTCGGCATGGCCGCCGTCGGGCTCGGCGCCGACCTCCTCCTCGCCAACGAGGTGGTCGACGTCCGCCGCCTCCAGGCGATGGTGGCCTCGACCCTCGGGTCCCGCATCACCGTCGCCGTCGACTCGGTCGAGACGATCGCCGCCGCCGCCAGCGCCGGGGTGCAGGAGGTGCTGGTCGACGTCGAGGTCGGGCTCCCCCGCTGCGGCTGCGCCGTCGAGGACGCCGGGCGGCTGGCCGACGAGGCCCGGGCCGTCGGGCTCGAGGTCCGGGGCGTGATGGGCTACGAGGGCCACCTGATGATGGAGACCGACGACAAGGCGGCCAAGGTCGAGGCGGCGATGACGGGGCTGCTGGCCGCCCACGAGGCGGTCGGGGGCGACGTGGTGTCGGGCGGCGGCACCGGCACGTGGGACACCAACACGTGGGTCACCGAGCTCCAGGCCGGGTCGTACACGCTGATGGACGGCGACTACGCCCGGCTCGACACGCCGTTCCGCCCTGCCCTCGGCGTCCTGGCCACCGTCGTCGCCGTCAACCGGGCCAAGGGCTGGGCCGTGGCCGACGCCGGGCTCAAGGCCATCGCCACCGATCACGGCCCGCCGACCGTCGCGGGGGCCAGCGTCTGGTTCTGCTCCGACGAGCACACGACGTTCGCCCCGGCCGACGGTGGCGACCTCCCGGTGGTGGGCGATCGGGTGACCCTCCGACCGGGCCACGTCGACCCGACCGTCGCCCTCCACGAGCGCCTCCTCGTCACCCGCGGCGACGAGGTCCTCGACACCTGGGACGTCGACCTGCGGGGCTGGGACGTCCGCCGGATCTAGGACCCGCATCGCACCGGGGCCGGGCCGGGCCCGTCCCCGTTCTGATCGGCCAGCGTCGCGTGAGCGCGACGTCCCAGGATCAGAACCGGTC
>DASTYI010000112.1:0-77600 GCA_035765045.1 Iamia sp.
CGCCCTGGCCGAGCGGGCCCAGCGGGTGTGGCGGCGCCGGGTGCTGGCCGACGCCGCCGACCACGACGTGGTGGTGGCCGGCTCGGCGACCGCCCTCGGCGCCCTCGACGAGCTGCCCTCGCCGGCCCCGCCGGTCGTCGCCCACCTCCCGCTGCTCGACGAGGCCTGGTCGCCCAGCCGCCGCCCCACCGACCTGGCGGGGCGGCTGGCCGACGTCGCCCTGACCGTCGTCCCCGCCGAGCCGGTCGCCCGCTGGGCCACCCGCCCCCGTGACCAGGGCGGGCTCGGCCTCGACCCCGGCCGGGTCCGCCACCACCCCGGCCCGCTCGACCCGCCGGCCCGGCACCCCCGCCCCGGCCCCGACGCCAGCGCCCTGGTCGTCGGGTGCGGCCCGGTCGGCTGGCGGGCCGGCACCGACCTCTTCCTCGCCCTGGCCGCCGCCGTCGGCCCCGAGGTCGACGGCCGGGCCGTCCGCTGGGCCTGGATCGGCGACGACGACCCCGACGGCACCGGGGCCGACGCCCGCGCCGACGTCGTCCTCCGGGGCCTGGCCGGCCGGGTGCGCATCACCCCCGACGGCCCCGAGCGGGCCGACCGGCTGGCCGCCGCCGACCTCCTCGTCCTCACCGGCCGGGTCGACCCCTACCCCCTGGCCGCCGTCCAGGCCGCCCTGGCCGGCACCCCGGTCGTCGGCTTCACCCCCGGCACCGCCCTGCTCGAGGAGGCCGGCCACCCCGAGCACCGGGTCCCTGACCTCGACGTCGCCGCCCTGGCCGAGCGGGTCGGCGACCTGCTGGGCCGACCCGACCGGGGCCGGCTCCTCGCCGGCGACCTGGCCCGGGCCGCGGCCAGCGCCACCACCCCGCTGGCCGCGGAGGCGCTCTGGAACGACATCGAGCTGGCGCTGGGCCGGCGGGTCGGCGCGTGATCCGCCGGCGCGCCGTGCTGGCGCTGACCCCCGACCTGACCGGGTCCGACGCCAACCGCACCCTGCTGTCGCTGCTCGACGAGCTGGGGCGGGCCGGTGCCGTCGACCCGGCCCGCACCCGGGTCGTCGCCGGGGCCGGCGGGGTGCTGGCCCAGGAGATGGCGGGGGCGGCCGACCTGGCCGCGGTGCGGGTCGTCGGCGGGGGCGCCGACCGGGTCGGGGCCGCCGCCGGGCGGATCCACCCCCGGGCCCGGCCCGTCGGCGAGCGGGTCGGCCTGACGTGGGGCCTGGCCCGCCACCCCGACCGTGCCGGCTTCGGCCCGCCCGACGTGGTGTGGGCCCACGGCGCCGGCGCCCTGACCCTGGCCGAGGCCCTCCCCCGCCCGGCCCGTCGGGCGCCGCTGGTCGTCGGGCTCCCCGAGGGCCCCGTCGGGCTCGACCGGGCCGCCGGCCCCGATGCCACCGAACGGCTGGGCCGGGCCCGCCTCGTCGTCGTCGCCACCACGGCCATGCGCGACCACCTGGTCGACGAGCGGGGGCTGCCGGCCGACCGCATCGCCGTCCACCCGCCGTGGGTGCTGCCGCCCCCGGCGGTCGAGGGCGGGCGGCCCGACCTCCCGACCGACGCCCTGGTGGTGGCGGGCGGCGGCCCGATCGGCTGGCGGGCCGGCACCGACCTCTTCGTCGCCCTCGCCGCCCGGCTCCCCGCCGAGGTCGACGGGCGCCCGGTGCACCTGGTGTGGGTCGGCCGGCCCGACGAGCCCGAGGCGGCCGAGCGGATCACCACCGACGTCGGCCTGCGGGGATTGGCCGGCCGGGTCCACCTGGTCGAGGCCGACGGCTGGGGCGCCGACTGGCCGCCGCCGGCGCTGGTGGTGGTGACGGCCCGGGAGTCGCCGGTGCCGCTGCTCGCCCTCGACGCCGCCCGCCGCTCGGTGCCGGTCCTCGGCCACCGGGCCTCGGGGCTGGCCGACGTCCTCCCCGCCGCCGTCCACGACGAGGCCCTGGTCGCCCTCTTCGCCGACGACGACCTGACCGCCCGGGTCACGGCCCTCCTCGCCGACCCCGGCGCCCGGTCCAGCCTGGGCGCCGAGCAGGGCGCCCACGTCACCCGGCACCACCAGGCCCGCAGCCGGGCCGCCGGGCTGTGGGCCGACGTCGCCGCCCACCTCGCCCGGGGCTGACGCCACCTGCGGGGCCGCCCGGGCCGTGGCAACCTGGACATGTGTCCAGCGATCTCGTCCTCGTCGACCACCCGGCCCCCCACGTCGGGCGGGTGACGCTCAACCGGCCGGCGCGGCTCAACGCCATGTCGATCGACCTGGTCCTGGCCCTCGACGAGGCCCTGGCCGCGCTGGCCGAGGAGAACGGCACGTGGGTGGTCGTCCTCACCGGCGCCGGGCGGGGGTTCTGCTCCGGGCTCGACCTGGAGGACCACGGCGTCGTCCCCGGCATCGACGGGCTCACCGTGGGGCGGATCGCCCAACGGGCCATGCGGGTCTACAGCCGTCTCGTCCCCCGGCTGAGGAAGATGCCCCAGCCGGTGCTGGCCGCCGTCAACGGCGCCGCCTTCGGCGGGGGCATGTGCCTCGCCCTCGGCGCCGACCTCCGCCTCGCCTCCGAGAGCGCCGTGTTCAACGCCACCGGCATCGTCAACGGGCTGACCTCGACCGAGATGGGGGCGTCGTGGCTGCTCCCCCGCCTCGTCGGGGCGGCCTGGGCCAACGACGTCCTCCTCACCGGCCGGCGGGTCGACGCCGCCGAGGCGCTCCGGGCCGGCCTCGTCAGCCGGGTGCTCCCCGACGACGAGCTGGCCGACGCCGCCGTCGAGATCGCCGCCGGGATGTGCGCCCACTCGCCCTACGGCCTGGCCATGACCAAGGACGTGCTGTGGGCCAACCTCGAGATCTCCTCGCTCGAGGCGGCCATCGAGCTCGAGGACCGCAACCAGCTGATGCTCGGCTTCACCGAGAACCTCCCCGAGGCCATGCGCGCCTTCAAGTCCGGCCGCGCCCCCGCCTACACCGACGAGCCCCGCCGCGACCTCTTCTCCGGCTGACCTCCGCGAGGTGTGGGCAAATGGGTCGATCGGCGATGCCCACGTGCACGAACCTCGCGGGGTGCCGGAGCGGATGCACGAGGGGCAGCTGCCGATCGACGACGACCTCGTCCGCCACCTGGTCGCCACCCAGCACCCGCGGTGGGCCGGGCGGGCGATCCGCGAGGTGGCCTCGGTCGGCACGGTGAACGCCGTCTTCCGGTTGGGCGACGACCTCTGCGTCCGCCTCCCGCTCGTGGCCTCGGGGGCGGCGAGCCTCGAGCGCGAGCTGGCGTGGCTGCCGTGGCTCGCCGCCCGCCTGTCGGTTCCCGTCCCCGAGCCCGTCGCCACCGGCGCGCCCGACGAGCGCTACCCCCTCCCCTGGGCCATCTACCGGTGGCTCCCCGGGACCACGTTGGCGAGCGCCCCACCCGCCGGGCCGGCGCTGGCCGACGACCTGGCCGCCCTCGTCGCCGCCGTCCGCGCCCTCGACCCGGCCGGCGCCCCCCGGGCCGAGAACCGGTGGGCGCTGCGCCACCTCGACCCGTCGATCCGGTACGGGCTCGACCGGCTGGGCGACGACGGGATCGACGTCGCCCGCAGCACGGCGGCGTGGGACGAGGCCCTCGCCGCCCCCGCCTACGCCGGGCCGCCGACGTGGGTCCACGGCGACCTCCTCGCCGCCAACCTCCTCGTCGCCGACGGGCGCCTCGCCGGGGTGCTCGACTGGGGTGGCAGCGGCACCGGCGACCCGGCCGCCGACCTCTACCCGGCGTGGGTGCTCGACCGGGCCGGGCGCCAGCGGTTCCGCTCCGCCCTCGGCGTCGACGACGCCTCGTGGGCCCGCGGCCGGGGCTGGGCGCTGCGCACACCGATCCAGGGCCTGCCCTACTACCGGGACACCAACCCGGGCTTCGCGGCGATGAGCCGGGCCGTCCTGGACCAGGTGCTTTGGGGGGCCGACGGGGCAAGCGGCTAGACAACGCGGAACCGCATCCTCGGAGGAAGCACCGTGCCCGAAGCCGTCATCGTCTCGACCGCCCGCACGCCGATCGGGCGGGCCATGAAGGGCTCGCTCAAGAACGAGCGCCCCGACGACCTCACCGCCTTCATCGTCGACACGGCGCTGAACCAGGTGCCCGAGCTCGACCGCCAGACCGTCGAGGACCTGATCCTCGGCTGCGGTCAGCCCGCCGGCGAGAGCGGCTTCAACATGGCCCGCATCGCCGCCATCCAGGCCGGCATGCCCGACGTCCCCGGCGTCACCATCAACCGCTACTGCTCGTCGTCGCTCCAGGCGATCCGCATGGCCGCCCACGCCATCAGGGCCGGCGAGGGCGACGTCTTCGTGGCCGCCGGCGTCGAGACCGTCAGCCGCTTCCTCAACGGCATGGCCGACGTCGGCGGGGCCAAGAACCCCCGCTACGCCGAGGCCGAGGCCCGCACCGCCGCCCGCCAGGCCGGCGGCCAGGGCGACTGGACCCCGCCGGAGGGCCTGCCCGACGTCTACATCGCCATGGGCGAGACGGCCGAGAACGTGGCCGAGTACACCGGCACCACCCGCGAGGAGATGGACGAGTTCGCCGCCCTCAGCCAGCAGCGGGCCACCGCCTCGCTGGAGAACGGCTTCTGGGAGGCCGAGATCACCCCCGTGGTGACCAAGGACGACGAGGGCAACGAGGTCACCGTCACCCGTGACGACGGCATCCGGGCCGGCACCACCGCCGAGGGCCTGGCCAACCTCAAGCCCGCCTTCCGCCCCGACGGTCGGGTCACCGCCGGCAACGCCTGCCCCCTCAACGACGGCGCCGCCGCCGTGGTCGTCATGAGCGACACCCGGGCCAAGGAGCTCGGCCTCACCCCGCTGGCCCGCGTCGTGGCCTCGGGCGTCTCGGGTCTCAACCCCGAGATCATGGGCCTGGGCCCGATCGAGGCGTCGAAGCAGGCCCTCGCCCGCGCCGGCCTGTCGATCGACGACATCGACCTGGTCGAGATCAACGAGGCCTTCGCCGCCCAGGTGATCCCGTCGGCCAAGGAGCTCGGCATCAGCTGGGACAAGCTCAACGTCAACGGCGGCGCCATCGCCGTCGGCCACCCCTTCGGCATGACCGGCGCCCGCATCGCCACCACCCTGATCCACGGCCTCCAGGAGGCCGACGGCCGCTACGGCCTGGAGACGATGTGCGTCGGCGGCGGCCAGGGCATGGCCATGATCTTCGAGCGCCTCGGCTAGACGCCCCAACCCGCAACCCCTCCGAACTGGCGATCAGATCCGACGGCTTCCCGTCGGATCTGATCGCCAGCTCGCGTCTAGAGCAGGGCGTCGGGGCCGAGGTCGTGGACGCTGGTGGTGCCGGTGAGGCCGAGGGCGACGTCGATGTCGGCCTTGAGGCCCTCGATCACGTGGGCCACGCCGGCCTCGCCCCGGGCGGCGACGGCCCACGCCCAGCCCCGGCCGATCAGGCAAGCGCGGGCCCCGAGGGCGAGGAGCTTGACCACGTCGAGCCCGCTGCGGACGCCGCCGTCGGCCAGCACCTCGACCTGGTCCCCCACGGCCTCGGCCACGCCGGGCAGGGCCCGGGCCGCCGACGCCACGGCGTCGAGCTGGCGACCGCCGTGGTTCGACACGACCAGCCCGTCGACCCCGGCGTCGACCGCCCGGCGGGCGTCCTCGGGGTCGAGCACGCCCTTCACCAGCAGCTTGCCGGTCCAGTGCTCGCGCACCCAGGCGATGTCGTCCCACGTGACCGACGGGTCGAACTGGGCGTCGACCCACACCTTGAACGCCTCGGGGGTGCGGGCCCCGGGCACGGCCTCCTCGAGGTTGCCGAAGGTCAGCGGCTTGCCGCCGATGGCGACGTCGCGCAGCCACTGCGGATGCGACACCAGGTCGAGGCCGCGCCGGGCCTTGGCCCACGCCGTGACCTCGCCCACCATGGCGTTGCGGGTGTCGCGGTGGCGGGCGCCGACGACGGCCAGGTCGACCGTCAGCACCAGCACCGGGCTGCCGACCTTCGCCGCCCGGGCCATCAGCCCCTCGGCGTAGCCCCGGTCCCGCATCACGTAGAGCTGGAACCACGGCGGTCGGCTGGTCGCCCCGGCCACCTCCTCGATCGGGCAGATCGACACCGTCGACTCGACGAAGGGCACGCCCGCGGCCTCGGCCGCCCGCGCCGCCTGGACCTCGGCCCGCTGAGCGAACATCCCGCCCAGCCCGACCGGCCCGAGGATCACCGGCGTGCTCAGCTCCTGGCCGAGGACGCTGGTGGCCTGGGTGCGGGTGCCGACGTCGCGCATCACGCGCTGGCGGAGGCGGACGTCGACCAGGTCGGCGACGTTGGCCGCCATGGTCGCCTCGTCGTAGGCGCCGCCGTCGATGTAGTCGAACAGCTGGCGGGGCAGCCGCCGCCGGGCCAACTCCCGGTAGTCCGAGATGGTGGCCGGGGCCACCCCGAGAGGTCGATCAGCCGAGAACCGCATGGCCGGGCACGGTAGATCAGACCCCGTCCCGACGACCGACCACCCACCCATCCCCGCCCCCTCCGCGACCAGGACCGACAGAAACCGGTTCTGGTCCGGTCAGGTCGCGCCGGCGTTCTGGCGCGGGGACGTCGCGCCAGCGCGACCTCTCCGCGCCGAATCGCCTCGCCGCCAGTTCTGATGACCCGACGTCGCGCCGGCGCGACCGACCTCTACCAGAACCAGTTCTTGTAGAGGTCGGTCGCGTCAGGCCTGGCGGGTGACCTCGACGGTGACGGCGAGCTCCTGGGCGCCGCCGCCGGCGTAGACGCCCCGGAAGGGCGGCACGTCGTGGTAGTCCCGGCCGGCGGCGACCCGGACGTGGCGGTCGGCCACCGGGGCCAACGAGGTCGGGTCGAGGGGCCAGACGGAGCCGGTCCACGCCGCCACCCAGGCGTGGCTCTCACCCACCGCCACCTCGTCGACCTCGGGCTCGTCGGCCGGGTGCAGGTAGCCCGACACGTACCAGGCCGGGATGCCCATGGCCCGCAGGAGGGCCAGCGAGAGGTGGGCGAAGTCCTGGCACACGCCCCGGCCGGCGGCCAGCACCTCGGGGGCCGTGGTGGTGACGCCGGTGAAGCCCTGCTCGTAGGAGAGGTGGTCGTGGACGAAGCCGACCGCGGCCTCGGCCGCCGCCGCCGGGGTGGCCGCCGAGGCCCGGATGTCGGCGGCCGCGGCGGCGAGGGCGGCGTCCTCGAAGGCGACGATCGGGGTCGGCACCAGCAGCTCGTAGAAGCGGTCCCGCACCTCGGCGCCGGCCAGGTCGTCCCACGTGGCGTCGCCCGGCCCGGTCGTGGTCACCCCCGTCTCGACCACCGCCTTGGCCACCACCGACAACTCGGTGTGGGGCACCTGGAGGTCGAAGTGGTGGACCATCGTCCCCCAGTAGTCGACGTGGTTGACCACCCGGACCGCCGGGGTGACCTCCAGGCTCCACGACAGGACCGTCTGGCGCCGGTCGCTGCGGGGCTCCAGCCGGGCCTCGTTGTACGAGGCGGTGACCGGGGCCTCGTAGCGGTACGAGGTCGTGTGGGTGATCGCCAGCCGGGTCGCCATCAGACGTGCGCCACCGGGAGGTCGCCCTGCCACTCGATCAGGTCGGCCCGGCGGAAGTAGCGGGCCTTGACCAGTTCGTCGGCCCGCCGGCAGGCGTCCTGGAGCCGGGCGAGCATGGCCTCCGTCGTGCGGGCCAGGTCGTCGGGGCCGGTGTAGGTCAGCTCGGCGCGCACCCGCCCGATGATCCGCACGGCGGTGTCGGGCGTGCCCGTCGAGGTGGCGATCTCGCGCAGCGACGTCTCGGCCAGGTCGAGGGCGTAGGCGACCGACCGGGGCAGGTCCTCGGCCTGGAGGAGCATGGCGAGGGCCCGGGTCCGGGTGACGTCGCCGCCGTGGGTGCGGAGGAAGGCGTCGTTGGCGCCGCAGCTGACCAGCACGCTCGACCAGCTCGACGGGTCGTCGGAGTCGGTGACGGCGCCGAGCAGCCGGGCGGTCATGTCGACCCGCTCCAGGCAGCGCCCGACGGTGAGGAAGCGCCAGCCGTCGTCGTGGAGCACGACGGTGTCGATCAACCCGCCGATCAGGGCGACCCGCTCCTGCACCCAGCGGAAGAAGAGGTACGGACCGAGGGCCCGGGCCGCCCGGATCTGGGCGTCGAGATCGTGGTGGGTGCGGTTGATCGCCTCCCACACCTCGGTGGCGAGGGCCTCGCGCAGCCCCCGGGCGTTGGCGCGCGCCAGGCGGAGCGAGCCGGCCACGGAGCTGGGGTTCTCGGGGTCGTAGGCGAGCAGCTCGGTGGCCCGCCACAGGTCGACGGCCTCGACCTCGGCGCTCCCGGCCAGCCCCATGGCGGCGAGGAGGGTGGCCCCGACGTTCTCGTCGGCGGCGTCGGCCAGCATCCGGTGGACGTGGACGTCGAGGAGCCGGGCGGTGTCGTCGGCCCGCTCGACGTAGCGCCCCATCCAGTACAGCGACTCGGCGATCCGGCTCAGCACGGCTCGACCTGCTGCTGCTGGAGCTGCTGCTGGTGCTGGCGCTCGTGGTCGTCGGCCGGGCCGAACTGGAGGGGGACGGGGGCCGCCTCGGGGCGGCCCGGCTTGTCGGCGGCGACGGTGACCACCGGGACCGGGCCGGTGCTGCCCACGGCGGCGGCCACCCCGCTGTCCTGGAGCACCCAGGTGTCCTTCGACCCGCCGCCCTGGCTCGAGTTCACCACCAGGCTCCCCTCGGGCAGCGCCACCCGGGTGAGGCCGCCGGGCAGCACCCACACCTTCTCCCCGTCGTTGACGGCGAAGGGGCGGAGGTCGAGGTGGCGGGGCCGCAGCCGGCCGTCGACCAGCGTCGGCGCCGTCGACAGCGTCACCACCGGCTGGGCGATCCAGCCCCGGGGCTCGGCCAGGATCGTCGCCCGGGCCGTCGCCAGCTCCTCGTCGCCGCACGACGGGCCGAACACCAGCCCGTAGCCGCCCGAGCCGTCGACCGGCTTCACCACCATCTGGTCGAGCCGGTCGAGGACGAAGGCCCGGGCGTCGGGGTCCTCCAGCCGATAGGTGTCGACGTTGCGGAGGATGGCCGGCTCGCCGAGGTAGTACTCGATCAGGTCGGGCACGTAGGTGTACATCAGCTTGTCGTCGGCGACGCCGTTCCCGATGGCGTTGGCGATGGTGACGTTGCCGGCCCGGTTGGCGTGGACCAGCCCGGCCACGCCGAGCACGGTGTCGGGCCGGAACTGGAGCGGGTCGAGGAAGTCGTCGTCGATGCGCCGGAAGATGACGTCGACCCGCTCCTCGCCGGCCGTGGTGCGGACGTAGCAGACGTCGTCGCGGCAGAAGAGGTCCCGCCCCTCGACCAGGTCGACACCCATCAGCCGGGCCAGCAGGGCGTGCTCGAAGTAGGCCGAGTTGTGGACGCCCGGGGTCAGCACGACGATCCGCGGGTTGCGCACCGAGGGCGCCGTCGCCCGCAGGCCCCGCAGCAGGTGGCGGGGGTAGTCGTCGACCGGGGCGATCGTCTGGGCCCGGAACAGGTCGGGGAAGACCCGGGCCATCACCCGCCGGTTCTCCATCACGTACGACACGCCCGACGGCGAGCGCAGGTTGTCCTCCAGCACCCGCATCTCGCCGTGCTCGTCCCGGATCACGTCGATCCCGGCGACGTGGATGTGGACGCCACCCGGCGGGCGGATCCCGTACACCTGGCGATGGAAGTGGGGCGAGGAGTGGACCAGGCTCCGCGGCACGACGCCGTCGTCGAGCACCTGGCCCTCGCCGTAGATGTCGGCGAGGAACATCTCCAGCGCCTTGACCCGCTGGACGATGCCCGCCTCCAGCCGGGCCCAGTCGCCGGCCCCGATCACCCGGGGCACCAGGTCGAGCGGGAAGGGCCGCTCCTCGCCGGAGAGGGCGAAGGTGACGCCCCGGTCGCGGTAGGCCCGGCTCAGCGCCTCGGTCCGGGCCAGGAGGTCGTCGGAGGTCTGGGGCCGGAGGGTGTCGTGGATGACCCGGTAGGTCTCCCGCGGCCGCCCGAAGCGGTCGAACATCTCGTCGTGGGCCCGGCGGGTGGTGTCCGAGTCGTAGCCCTCGAAGAGGTCCGTCACGCGCTCACGCTCCCCCATGCGTGTTGCACGAGTCGCACACCGGTGTGAACCACGTGTGAACGGTCACGAGCGGGGACGGTACCCGGGAGGCGGGCGCTCACACCGACGATGCGGGTCGAGCGCCCGGTGGCGGCCCCGTCGTCACCCCCGCCCGGGGGCCGCCGCCCGCAGCGCGGGGCCGAGCGGGCCGATGGCGTCCCTCATGGCGACGGTCGTCTCGGGCTGGCCGAGGACGGCGAGCAGCTGGCGCATGGCGGCCATGTCGCCCTCGACCTCACCACCCCGCTCGATCGCCCCGTGGGCGGGCACGTCGCCCGCCATCACGGCCAGGACCAGGTCGTAGGACACCGTCGAGGTCACGTCGGCCGCCGCCGCCCGCCCGATGGCGCTCTCGACCTTCCAGCCCCGCGAGAACCGGTGCCAGACGAGCAGGGTCCCGCACGGCGACCCGGTGACCTGCTGCTGCCACACCAGGTCGGGCCCGTCGAGCAGCACCGCCGGGGCGATCGGGTGGGCGAGGAACCGCACCTGCGGGTGCTCCCGCCACTCGGCCGCCGGATCGACCCGGAACCGCAGGCGGGGCAGGTCGTCGGGGGCGAGGGTGCCGGCGAGGAAGGCGGCGGCCAGGGCGTCCCGGTCGCCACCGACCACGTCGATCTCCAGCGCACCGCTCACCGCGGCACGGTACGCCACCCGGCGGCGCCGGTTCGGCCCGACGCCGCCGGGTAGCGGCCCGGACCCCGCACCCGGAGGTCCCATGGGCATCGTGAGCAAGCTGGCCAAGGCCGGCGTGGCCAAGAAGCTGGTCGAGGAGGCCAAGAAGCCGCAGAACCAGGCCAAGGCCAAGGAGCTGTTCCGGAAGGTCCGCCAGAAGCAGTCCGGCGCCCGTCCCCGCTAGGCGCCGCCGACCACCCCGCCGTCGGCGTGGACCACGGTGCCGGTCACGAAGCTCGACGCCGGCGAGGCGAGGAACAGGGCGGGGCCGACCATCTCCTCGGGCGTCGCCAGCCGGCGCATCAGGCTCGACCCGGCGATCACGGCGGCGCCCTCGGGCCCGGTGTTGCGCACCATGTCGGTGTCGACGCCGCCGGGGGCGAGGGCGTTGACCCGGATGCCGTCGGGGGCCAGCTCGGCGGCCAGCGAGCGGGTGTAGGACACCATCGCCGCCTTGGCCGCGGCGTAGAGCGAGAGCCCGGCCGAGAACAGGAAGGCCCCGGCCGACACCACGTTGACGATGGCCGCGCCGTCGGAGGCGCGCAGGTGCGGGAGGCTGTGCTGGATCAGGAACAGCGGGCCCTTCACGTTGACCGCCACCGACTTGTCGAAGGCGGCCTCGGTGTAGCCGCCGACCGGCTGGGCCAGCGGGTTGGCGCCGTTGTTGACCAGCACGTCGAGGGCGCCGAAGCGCTCGGCGGTGGCGGCGACGAGCGCCTCGACGTCGTCCAGCTCGCCCAGGTGGCAGGGCACGCCGAGGGCGGTGTGGCCGGCGTCGGTGATCTCCCGGGCCACGGCGGCGCAGGCCTCGGCCTTGCGGCTGGCGACGACGACCGACGCCCCGGCGGCGGCGAACCCGTGGGCCACCGCCCGGCCGATGCCCCGGGTGCCGCCGGTGACGACGGCGACCCGGCCGTCGAGCCGGAACAGGGCGGCCGGGTCGATCGGGCGCGCCGGGTCGCCGGTGCTCATGCGCCGTAGACGGGGGCCTGGGGCGGGGCCTGGGCCAGCAGCTCGCGGACGGCGGCGCCCAGGTCGGCGGGGTGCCAGCGGGCGCCGTTGTCGATCACGGTGCCGTGCTGCCAGCCGTCGGCCACGCTGACCTTGCCGCCCTCGGCCTCGAAGACCCGCCCGGTCACCCCGGCGCTGTCGGCCGAGACCAGCCACGCCACCAGGGGCGAGACGTTCTCGGGGGCCATGGCGTCGAAGGCGTCGGGGTCGTCGGGCTTGGCCATGGCCTCGGCGAAGGGGCCCTCGGTCATGCGGGTGCGGGCCGACGGGGCCAGGGCGTTGGCGGTGACGCCGTAGCGGCCCAGCTCGGCCGCCTGGACGAGGGTCAGCCCGGCGATCCCCGCCTTGGCCGCCGAGTAGGCGCTCTGCCCGACGCTGCCCATCAGCCCGGCGCCCGAGGTGGTGTTGACGATGCGGGCGTCAACCGCCTCGCCCGCCTTGGCCAGGTCCCGCCAGTGGGCGGCGGCGTGGCGGGACGGGGCGAAGTGGCCCTTGAGGTGGACCCGCATGACGATGTCCCACTCGTCCTCGGTGGCGTTGGCGAACATGCGGTCGCGGACGACGCCGGCGTTGTTGACCACGGCGTCGAGCCGGCCCCACGTGTCGAGGGCGAGGCGGACCATGTGACCGGCCCCGTCCCAGTCGGCGACGTCGTCGCCGCTGACGACGGCGTCCCCGCCGAGGGCCTTGATCTCGGCCACGACCTCGTGGGCCGGGTTGTCGGCGCTCGGCGTGCCGTCGAGCTCGAGCCCGAAGTCGTTGACCACGACCCGGGCGCCCTGGCGGGCCAGCTCCAGGGCGTGGCCCCGGCCGAGCCCCCGCCCAGCCCCGGTGACGATGGCGACACGGCCCTCGCAGATCCCTTCCGACACGTGCGCTCCTCGGCGTGCAGGCCCAACCTTGGACGGCACCCGCCGCATGCGGCGGCGTCCCGTCCAAAGTTCGACGGCGTTTCTGACGAGGCGTCAGATTACCGGTACGGTCGGCATCCGTGGACATCGGCGTCACCGTCTTCCAGACCGACGAGAGCTGGCACCCGGGCGAGCTGGCCCCCGAGCTCGAACGGCGGGGCGTCGCCTCGCTGTGGATCCCCGAGCACACCCACATCCCCACCAGCCGGCGGACCCCGCCCCCCACCGGCGAGGACCCGCTGCCCGAGATGTACAAGCGGACCCTCGACCCCTTCGTCGCCCTCGCCTACGCGGCGGCCACCACCGAGCGGCTCCGGGTCGGCACCGGCATCCTCCTCCCCGCCCAGCGCGACGCCATCGTCACGGCCAAGGAGGCCGCCACCCTCGACCACCTGAGCGGCGGCCGGCTGGAGCTCGGCATCGGCTTCGGCTGGAACGAGGACGAGCTGGCCGACCACGGCGTCGGGATGACGGAGCGGCGGGCCGTCGTCGAGGAGCGGATGACGGTGATGCAGGCGCTGTGGGCCGACGAGGTCGCCTCCTTCACCGGCGAGCACGAGACCCTCAGCCCGTCGTGGGCCTGGCCCAAGCCGGTCCAGACCGTCGTCCGCCCCGGCCCTTCCGGTGACCCGGTGGCGCGGCCGGGCGTGCCCGTCCTCCTCGGCGGGATCGCCAGCCCGACCGTGTTCGGCCACGTCCAGCGCTACTGCGACGGGTGGATCCCGATCGGCGGCGCCGGGCTGACCGAGGCCGTCCCCCGGTTCCGGGCCGAGGCCGAGGCCGCCGGCCGGGACCCCGCCACCCTCCGGGTCATGACCTTCGGGACGCTGCCCACCCCCGAGAAGCTGGCCCACTACGCCTCGATCGGCGTCGACGAGTGCGTCCTCCGCCTCCCCTCCGCCCCCCGGGCCGACATCCTCCGCACCCTCGACTCGTACTCGGCCTACCTTCCCTAGGTGCCGTTCGACGCTGTCCGGATCGACGATCCCGCCGACCCGCGGCTGGAGGACTACCGGACGCTGACCGACCCGGCGCTGCGGAAGCGGTACGAGGCCGAGCGGGGCGTCTTCATCGTCGAGAGCGCCCTCGCCGTCGAGGCCCTCGCCGCCTCCCCCCACGCCCCCGCCACCCGATCGGTCCTCGTCGGGGAGCGGAAGCTCGCCCGCATGGCACCGGCGATCGAGGGCCTGGCCGCCCACGGCGCCACCGTCTACACCGCCGCCGCCGACGTGCTGGAGGCCACCGCCGGCTTCCCGCTCCACCGCGGCGTCGTCGCCTCGGTCACCCGGCCCGACCCGCTCGACCCGGGGGCGCTCACCGCCGGCGCCCGCACCGTCCTGGCCGTCGAGGGCGTCAACGACCACGAGAACCTCGGTGCCCTGTTCCGCTCGGCCGCCGCCTTCGGGGTCGACGCCGTCCTCCTCGACCCGACGTGCGCCGACCCCTGGTACCGCCGCTGCGTGCGGGTGTCGATGGGCCACGTCCTCGGGGTGCCCCACGCCCGGGCGCCGTGGCCGTCGGGGCTCACCGCCCTGGCCGCCGACGGCTGGCGGGTCGTGGCCCTGACCCCGGGCGCCGACCGGCTCCTCCACGCCGAGCCCACCCCGGCCGCCGCCGACCGGGTGGCCGTCGTCGTCGGGGCCGAGGGTCCCGGCCTCGACCCGGCCACCCTCGCCACCCCCGGCGTCGCCCCCGTCCGCATCGCCATGGCGCCCGGCGTCGACTCGCTCAACGTCGCCATGGCCGCCACCGTCGCCCTCGCCCACCTCCGCGGCCCCACCCTCTCGTAGGGTCCGGACATGAGCGAGATCCCCGCGGGCGTCACCGTCATCCGGATCGGACGACCCGAGCGCCGCAACGCCATCGACAGCGCCACCGCCGAGCGCCTCCACGACGAGCTGATCGCCTTCGACGAGGACCCCGACCTCCGGGTCGCCGTCCTCACCGGCGACGAGCGGGCCTTCTGCGCCGGCGCCGACCTCAAGGACCTCCCCCGCCTGCGACCGTCCGGTCCGCTGGGCCCGACCCGGCTCCGGCTGTCCAAGCCGGTGATCGCCGCCGTCGAGGGCTGGTGCGTCGCCGGTGGCATCGAGCTGGCCGCCTGGTGCGACCTGCGCGTCGCCGGTGAGAGCGCCGTCTTCGGCTGCCTGGAGCGGCGGTGGGGCGTGCCCCTGATCGACGGCGGCACCGTCCGCCTGCCCCAGATCGTCGGCCTGGGCCGGGCCCTCGACTGGATCCTGACCGGGCGGGAGGTCCCGGCCGCCGAGGCCGAGCGGGCCGGCTTCGTCACCCGCCTCGTCCCCGACGGCACCGCCCTCGACGCCGCCGTGGCCCTCGCCGCCGGGATCGCCGAGAAGCCGTGGAGCTGCGTCACCCACGACCGCACGTCGGTCTACGAGGCGCTCGGCCTCGGGCTGGAGGAGGCGCTCGCCAACGAGGACCGCCACGGCCAGGCCGTCATCTTCGCCGACGGCTTCCTCGACGGCGTGGCCCGGTTCGGCGAGAACCAGAGGAAGCGGTCGGAGGCCGGCGAGCGGTGAGCGCCGCCGACGACGTCCCGCCCGTCCCCGAGGTGATCGACTGCATCGACTGCGGGGGCCGGGCCCACCGGATCACCCACCCGCCCGAGGAGGGCGACTGGGAGCCCGGCGAGGTCGTCGCCTACCGCTGCGAGGACTGCCTCGACCGCTGGGACCTCGTCGTCCCCGGCGGCGAGGACGAGGACGCCGACGACGGCTGGTAGTGCTCCCCCGTCCCCGTAGCCTCGGGGCATGGCACTGGATCCCGACCTCAAGGCCCTCGCGAGCGGCAAGAACTTCGCCGCCCTCACCACCCTGATGCCCGACGGCCAGCCCCAGACCCAGGTCATGTGGGTCGGGGCCGACGACGACCACCTCCTCATCAACACCGAGGTGCACCGGGCCAAGTACAAGAACGCCAGCCGCGACCCACGGGTGACCGTCACCGTCTGGGACGCCGAGAACCCCTACCGCTACGTCGAGGCCCGCGGCCGGGTCGTCGAGGAGGTCCGGGGCGACGCCGCCCGCGCCAACATCGACGAGCTGTCGCAGAAGTACCAGGGCACCGACTACCCCGCCGAGATCCAGAGCGAGCGCATCATCCTCCGCATCGCCCCCGACACCCTCCACAAGAACAACATCTGACGTCACCGGCCCTGGCAGGGGGCGTCGGGGGCGGTAGGGTCCTGGGGCTACCGGGTGGGGACGCGGTTGGGGCGCCTCGCCGGGCTGGACTCGTGGATCCAAGGGGGATCAGCAGTTGCCGTCGGATGTGCCGCACCCGTTCCACGACGAGTCGGTGGTGCGTCGTCTCGTCGACGACGGCATGGTCCTCTTCCTCGCCCTCGACGACCGGGGCCGGATCGCCTGGATCGGTGAGGCCTGCCGGTCGGTCCTGGGGCGGGCGCCCGAGGAGCTGATCGGCACCAACGCCCTCGACGTCCTCCACCCCGACGACGTCCCGGTGGTGCTGGAGACGCTGTCGGAGGACGCCCGCAACGCCGACGATCGCATCCTCGTCGTCCTCCGCCTGGCCCGGGCCGACGGCCGCTGGGTCACCCTGGAGTTCGGCGGGATCGACCTGCGCGAGGCCGACGGGACCGGCCTGTTCCTGGCCTGGGGGCGGTCCTACGAGGCGCCGGGGCTACTGCTCCGGTTCCTCGGCTCGCTCCTCGAGGGCGGCGACCTGATGGGGCTGCTGGCCGAGGCGGTCCGCTGGAGCGACGTCCAGGCGCCCTACGGGCGGACATCGTTCGTCGTGACCGACCCGGGGGGCCGGCGGGTGGTGGTGGCGGCCGAGGACCTCGACCCGGCGCTGGCCACCCCGCACGCCGTCGGCGTCGAGCACCTGGAGCGGGCGGCTCCGGGTCACCACGGCCTGGTCGAGCTGGCCCTCGACGACCTCGACCCCGCGGTGGCGACCGCCGCCCGCACCGCCGGGTTCGACGGTGTGTGGCTGGCGCCCGTCCTGGCCGAGGAGGGCGGCCTGCCGACCGGGGTCGTGGCCGTGTGGCGCCTCCGGCCCGGTCCGCCGCGGGCCGGCCACGCCCGGCACTACACGGCGGTGGCCACCCTCGCCCGGCTCGCCCTGCACTGGTCGACCACCCAGTCGGACCTCCGGGCGGCGGCCACGATCGACCCGCTGACCGGCGTCGCCAACCGCACCGAGATGGTCAGCCGGATGCGCGGCGAGGGCACGCAGCTGTCGGCCCTGCTGTTCTGCGACCTCGACGACTTCAAGGCGGTGAACGACCGCCACGGCCACCTGGCCGGCGACCGGGTCCTCCAGGCGGTGGCCTCGCGCATGGCCGGCACGGCCCGACCGCAGGACGTCCTGGCCCGACTCGGCGGCGACGAGTTCGCCCTCTGGTGCCCCGACATCGCCACCCCCGCCGAGGCCGAGGGCCTGGCCGCCCGGCTGGTCGACGTGCTGGCCCGCCCGGTCGTGGTCGAGGACGAGACGATCCCGCTCGGGTGCAGCGTGGGCCTGGCCCTGGTCGACGGGCCGCTGGCCGACGAGGCCGACGTCGACCGGATCCTCGGCCACGCCGACCGGGCCCTCTACCGGGCCAAGCGCACCGGCAAGCACCGCTGGTCCACCGACGACTGAGGGCAGCGACGAGGGCCGTCAGCCCGAGAGCGGGCAGGCGTCGGGGGCGACCGACCGGTCCGGGACGCGGTACAGGCGCTCGCCGGCGGCCTCGACCACCAGCTCCAACGGACGGGCCGCGGCGGGGTCGGCGAGGGCGGCCCACGGCGTGAGGGCCACCCGCTCGGTCACCACGACGAAGCGGATGTCGTAGCGGGCCAGGCAGTCGAGGGCGCCGTCGTCGGGCAGGGACTCCAGCCGCTCGCCCAGGGCGAAGGCGGACGGCGGGTAGTAGCCGGCGAAGCCGTTGGCGATCGGGCGGTCGTGGGCCGAGGACCGCAGCACGAACTCCTCCTGGGCGTCGAAGTCCCCGAGCCCGGCGTAGGCGTCGGGCAGGTAGACGACGCCGCCAGGCTCGTCCTGGGCCGCGACCACCTCGTCGATGGGGTGGACGGCGGCGGCGGTGACGTCCCGTCCCCCGTTCAGCCCCTCGCCCCCGATGGCGGCGATCACCAGCCCGGCACCGACCGCTCCGACGAGCCACCCCGGTCGCCCGGGCCGGCCCCGCTCGGCCCCGACCCGGGAGCGGTCCTCCCACCGGTCGAGGGCGGTGCCGACGGCCAGGGCGGCGAGGACGGCCAGCCCCACGAGGACCAGCAGCACGAACCGCCCCGACGCCCGGATGGCCGAGAAGCCGGGGACGAAGCGGAAGGCGATGGCGTACGGGGTCCAGCCCCGCCACGCCCCCTCGCCCGGGCCGATGGCGCCGAGTGCGCCCACCACGGTGACGACCAGGCCGAGAGCGGGCACCGCCCACCCGTGCCGCCGTCGCCACGCCGCGGTGGCCGCCAGCCCGGCCCCGACGAGGAGGAGGACCGTCACGCCCGGGAAGGCGTGGAACCCGTCGGGGCCGAACAGCGGTCGCCCGAGGGTCCCGCCCCAGAGCAGGTTGGAGTCCTCGACGATGTGCGGGGCGGCGCGCAGGAAGGCGATGTCGTCGAGGTCGAAGCGGTAGTCGGGGTAGCGGCTGCGGGTGCCGAGGTACGGCACGTAGGAGGGGACGAAGGCGGCGGCGCCCAGCCCCACGGCGAGGCCCACCGGCACCAGCCGCGACCGCACGTCGCGCCAGCGCACCGCCACCACCAGCACGGCCAGGATCAGGACGAACACGGCGTAGAAGAACGACAGGAGCCCCTGCCAGGCGATCACGAGGGCCAGCCCGGCCAGCAGCACCCGGTCGGCCGGCACCGACTCCCACTCGTCGCGCTGGGACGCCCGGTCGGCCAGCACCCAGACGGCGGCGACGATCAGCGGCAGCCCCGCCCGCCAGACCAGGTTGATGTGCATCGTCGCCAGCCACGGCACCGGCCCGAGGGCGAAGACGGCGGCGGCGACCAGCCCGGCCGAGCGGCGCCGGGTGAGGACGAAGCCCATCAGGTAGGCGGCGACGGCGTCGGCCACCACGCCGAGGACCAGCCCGGTGTTGAAGATCGCCGCCGGGCTCATCCCCAGCCCGCGCAGCGGCAGCAGCACGACGGCCAGCCCGATCAGGTGGTCCGAGAAGGTCAGCGAGTCGGGGGCGGGGGCGAACGTCGCCGCGTCGAACAGGGCGTGCTCGCCCATCAGGGCGCCCTGCACCCAGTGGATGACCCAGGCCTGGAAGCGGTTGTCGAGCCGGGTCGGCACCGCCGTCGACCACTGGTCGAGGAGGTCCCGCAGGTTGACGAGCGACCAGGCGGTGGCCACCACGGCCAGCCCGAGGACGGGCACGCCGTGGCGGCGGGCGATGCGGCGGATCATCCCTTGAGCAGGAAGTCCTGCTCCTCCTCGCCGAGGAAGAGGCTGACCTCGTCGGCCAGCAGCGGGTTGGCGGCCAGCTCGGGGTCGGCGTCGACGAGGGCGATGGCGACCTCCCGAGCCTTGGCCACCCACTCCCGGTCGCGCCGCAACGAGGCCAGCTTGAGGTCGCTCCGCCCCTTCTGGCGACCGCCCATCAGGGTCCCCTCGCCCCGCAGGTCGAGGTCGACCTCCGCCAGCTCGAAGCCGTCGGTCGTGCGGACCATGGCCTCCAGCCGGGCCTGGCCCTCCTCGGTGCTGCCGGCGCCGAGGAGGTAGCAGGTGCTGGCGTGGGCGCCCCGGCCGACCCGGCCCCGCAGCTGGTGGAGCTGGGCGATGCCGAAGCGGTCGGCGTCGAGTACGACCATCACGGTGGCGTTGGGGACGTCGACGCCGACCTCGATCACCGTCGTGGCCACGAGGACGTCGATCTGCCCGGTGCGGAAGCGCTCCATGACCGCCTCCTTCTCCGCCGGCGGGACCCGACCGTGGAGGAGGGCGACCCGCAGGGCGGCCAGCTCGCCGTCGGGCTCGAAGGTGAGCCGGTCGAAGGTCTCCTGGGCGCTGGCCGCCTCGAGCTTGTCGGAGTCCTCGATCAGCGGGCAGACGACGTAGGCCTGGCGCCCCTCGGCCACCGCTCGGCGCACCGCCTCCCACACGGCGTCCTCGGGGTCGGGGCCCATCGGCGGCTCGGCGTCCTCGTCGTCCTCGTCGGGCACCTCGGTGCGGACCCAGTGGGTGGTGATCGGCGTGCGGCCCGGCGGGAGCTCGTCGAGCACCGACACGTCGAGGTCGCCGTAGACGGTCATCGCCGCCGTGCGGGGGATCGGCGTGGCCGTCATGACCAGCACGTCGGGGGTGACGTCGCCGGCGCCCTGCTCGCGCAGCGCGGCCCGCTGCTCGACGCCGAAGCGGTGCTGCTCGTCGACCACGACGACACCGAGGTCGCGGAAGGCGACGGTGCCCTGGATGAGGGCGTGGGTGCCGATGACGATGTCGACGTCGCCCCGCTCCAGGCCGGCGGCGATGCGCTTGCGGTCGCCCGCCGTGCTGCGGGCGGTGAGCAGCTCGACGCCGATCGGCCGCTCGCCGAGGAGGTTGCCGTCGTCGGTGACGGTCAGCCCCTCCAGCAGCCGGCGGATGCCGAGGTGGTGCTGTTCGGCCAGGACCTCGGTCGGCGCCATCAGCGCGCCCTGGTGGCCGCCCTGGACGGCGACGAGGAGGGCGCTCAGGGCGACGACCGTCTTGCCGGCGCCGACGTCGCCCTGGAGGAGGCGGTGCATCGGGTGCGGCCCGGCCAGGTCGCCGGCGATCTCGTCGATGACTCGCCGCTGGGCGCCGGTCAGCGGGAACGGGAGCTGGTCGTGGAAGCGGGCCACCAGCTCGCCGTCGACCCGGTGCTCGATGCCCTTGGTGACCCGCTCGAGGGCCCGCTTGCGGAGGATGAGGGCCAGCTGGACCCGCAGCAGCTCGTCGAACACCAGGCGCTTGCGGGCGACGCTGATGTCGGCGTGCTCCTCGGGGTGGTGGATGCCGCGGAACGCCCGGGTGCGGTCGACCAGCGTGTGCTCCCGCGTCACCCAGTCGGGCAGCGGCTCGGCGAACTCCCCGGCCCGGTCGAGCACCTCGGTCATCCACCGGCCGATGTCCTGGCTCGTGATCCGCACCTTCTCGGACTGCGGGTAGACGGGCACGAAGCGGCCGGTCTGGTCGCCGAGCAGGTCGACCAGCGGGTTGGTCATCTGGACCTCGCCCCGGAAGGCGTCGACCTTGCCGAACAGGATGCACTGGGTGCCCGCCGGCAGCTGCCGCTCCCGCCAGCCCTGGTTGAAGAAGGTGACCTTGAGGTGGCCCGACCCGTCGGTGACGTCGGCGGTGACCAGGGTGCGGGGCGGGCGGCCCCGGGTGCGGCGGGACTGGATGCGGCGGACCTCGCCCACGACCATCGCCTGGTCGCCGGGGCGCAGGTCGCGGATGCGGGCCTGGTTGGTCCGGTCGATGTGGCGCCGCGGGTAGTGGGTCAGCAGGTCGAGGACCGTCTCGACCTCGAAGGCCTCCCGCAGCCCCTCGGCCGCCTTCGGCCCCACCCCGGTCAGCTCCGTCACCGGCAGCTTCGCCAGCTGGGAGAGCCGTCGCGCCATCCCCGCGACCCTACCGACCCCCGAACTTTGGACGGGACCCCGCCGCATGTGGCGGGTTCACGTCCAAGGTTGGAGGGGGGTGAGGTGGAGCCAGGGGGCGTGGGGGTGGGCGTGGCCGACGACGACGGGCGGGAGGGGACGGGCGGCGCGCCAGCGGTGGAGGGTGAGGACGGTCTCGCCGCCGGGGGCGCGCTCGGCCGGTCGGGCGGGGGGTTCGGCGGTGAGCCAGGAGACGGGGCGGCCGGACGTGGCGAGGGCGGCCAGGGCGGCGGGGACGAGGGGGCGGCGGTCGCGGCGGACGTAGGTGAGGGCCCAGCTGCTCGTCACGACCAGGTGGGTGTCGGGGGCGGTGGCGCCGGCGACGGCGGCGAGGTCGTCGACCATGTCGCCGGCCACCAGCGGCGGCGGGTCGGGCCGGAGCAGGGCGACGGCGGCGCGGAACCGGGCCAGCCGCTCGGGCTGGTCGGGCCACAGGCAGGCCTCCAGCCAGCGGACCTCCTCGGCGTCGGACAGCGCCACCGGGGCCAGGTCGATCCCCACCCGCGAGGCGATCGGCGGGAGGGAGGACGAGGCCGGCAGCACCGCCGATCCCGGCTCCAGCGCCCCCGAGCACCGCACCGGCGAGGCCGGGTCGCCGAGGACGACGTCGCCCACCTCGATCCGGTAGCGGTCGAGCCCGAGGAGCAGCCCGGCCGACGCCCCCTGCTCGACCAGGGCGACGGGCACCGGTCCGACGTCGGCGGTCGCCGCCACGAGCAGGGCCGCCAGGTAGACGACCCGGTTGACCTCGTTGGTCTGGGTCGACCGGGCGGCGACGATCGCTCGCAGCTCGGGGGCGTGGGCGAGCAGCGTGACCCGGACGTCGGGCCAGGGGTCGCCGTCGAGGTCGGGGGCGGCGGCGAACCAGCGGGCGGCCGGGACCGACGGCGACCGCAGGACCAGGTCGTGGAGGGCGGCGAGCAGCAGGACGGGTCGTTCCTGCCCGGGCCGGGCGGCGGTGAGCAGGCCCCACACCGCCGGGTCCTCGGCGGCGGCGCCGGAGATCCGGGAGTAGAGCGGCAGGTGGGCGTAGGTGGCGGCGAACTCGCGGAACCGGCCGGCGAGGTCGGGCGCCACCGCCTACTCGACGCCCAGGTAGTAGGGGTACAGCGGCTGGCCGCCGTGGATGACCTCGGCCTCGACGGCGGGCCGCTCGTCGGACAGCCACGACGTGATCCGCCGGGTGACGGCGGCCGAGGCGCCCTCGCCCTCGATCAACGTGACGATCTCGTGGTCGTCGTCGACGAGCACGTCGAGCAGGCCGCACACCACGTCGCCGAGGTCGGCCCCGACGACCTTGATGCCGTCGCGGGCGATGCCGATCCAGTCGCCGGTGGCGATCGGCCCGGCGTCCGACGACGAGTCGCGCACCGCCTGGGTGACCTCGCCGGCCACCACGGCGCCCACCGCCGCGCCCATCGAGGCCGCGTTGGCGGCCGAGTCGGCCTCGGGGTCGTAGGCGACCAGGGCGGCGACGCCCTCGGCCACCCCCCGGGTGGGGACGACGACGACCGGCTTGGACGCCAGGGCGTCGACCTGCTCGGCCACCGGGACGATGTTCTTGTTGTTGGGGAGGAGGACGACCTCGTCCGCCGCGGTGGACTCGACGGCGGCGACGAGGTCCTGGGTCGACGGGTTCATCGTCTGGCCCCCGGCCACGACGACCTGGACCCCCATCGACTGGAACAGCCGGCGCACCCCGTCGCCCACGGCCACGGCGACGACGGCGGTGGGCACGTGCTCCAGCTCGGGCGGCGGCTCCGACGCCGCCGCCTCGGTGCCCTCCCGCACCCAGCGCTCCTCCTCGACCTGCTCCATCAGGTCGGTGACCCGGATGTTGCGGGGCCGGCCGATGTCGACGGCGGCCTCGATCGAGGCGCCGATGTCGTCGGTGTGGATGTGGCAGTTCCAGAGGCCGTCGCCGCCGACGACGACGATCGAGTCGCCGATCGTGCCCCACACCTTCTTGAAGGCCGGGATGCACTCGTCGGGCGTCTCGAGGAAGTACATGACCTCGTAGCGGAGGTCGCCGACCTCGTGGCCGTCGTGGTCGCCGGCGTCGGCGTGGTCGCGCAGGGCGTCGAGGTCGGCCCCGGCCACGGCGTCCTCGTCGGGGGGCGTGGGCAGCGGCCGGCCGTCGGCGACGTGGAGGAGGGCGTCGAGCAGGAGGAGGAGGCCGGTGCCGCCCGAGTCGACCACCCCGGCCTGCTTGAGCACCGGGAGCATGTCGGGCGTGCGGGCCAGGGCGTCGCGGCCCTGGGTGAGCGCGGCCTCGCCCACCTCGACCAGGGTGCAGTCGGGTGCCCCCGCGACGCAGGCCTCGGCCGCCTCGGCCGCCTCGCGGATGACGGTGAGGATCGTCCCCTCGACCGGCCGGGGCACGGCTCCGTAGGCCCCGTCGGAGGCGGCGCGCAGCGCCCGGGCCAGCACCGGGCCGTCGAGCCCGTCGGCCTCGGCCACGCTGACGGCCACGCCCCGGAGGATCCCCGACAGCAGCACGCCGCTGTTGCCCCGGGCGCCCATCAGCGAGCCGTGGCTGATCGCCTTGCAGGTCGAGGCCAGGTCGGCGTCGGCCCCCTCCAGCTCGCCGACGACCGACTCGAGGGTGAGCGCCATGTTGGTGCCGGTGTCGCCGTCGGGCACCGGGTAGACGTTGAGCCGGTTGACGAGGGCCTGGTGCGAGCGCAGGGCGTCCCGGAAGGCCGCCACCACGCGCCGGATCTCGTCGGCGCCGAGGCGGGTCGTCGTCATGGCGAGGGAGACTATGCGTCGTCCGGGTCCGCCCCCCAGCCCTCGGGTTTGTGGTCCCCCTCCGCGCCCCGTAGCGTTGCCAGGTCCCCGGACGGTCCGAGACGACGAAGTGATGAGGTTCCTGGACGATGGCATCGACGTGTGAGGTCTGCGGCAAGAAGCCGTCGTTCGGCAAGAGCGTCAGCCACTCGCACCGGCGCACCAACCGGCGCTGGAACCCGAACATCCAGCGGGTGCGGGCCGTGATCGGTGGCACCACCAAGCGGATCGACGTGTGCACCAGCTGCATCCGGGCCGGCAAGATCACCAAGGCCGCCCGCATCAAGCGGCCGGTCGAGGCCTGAACCGGGCCTGACGAGCGCATCGCTCCACATGGAAGGTCGACCTAACGGCCCGGTACCCTGGGCACGGTCGACGAGGCGACACGAGGTGAGCCCGACGTGCAAGGCGTGATCAAGTCCTACGACCCCGGGACGGGCGATGGGGTCGTGGTGCGCGACACCGACCTGGTCGACGTCGACCTGGCGCGTGGGGCCCTCGAGGGCTCGGTCTTCCGGATGCTCCGGCAGGGCCAGCGGGTCGTGTTCGACCTCGACGGCGAGGGGAGGGCCACGGCCCTCCGGCTCGGGTCGGAGGTCGACATGGGCACGCCCGGGTTCCCGCGCCACGGGGCCCCGGTCGAGCCCCTGCCCCCCGGCTCGCTGCCCGACGACAACCGACCGAGCGCCCTCGTCGACGAGGACGCCAGCACCCACAGCACTCCCACCAAGGTGGCGGACGACCCTTCGTCCTGAGCCGCCTCGAACCCTGGAGAACCAACAGAATGACCGCCACCACCGGCAACCAGAAGCTCAAGGACTGGGTCGAGGAGTGGAGGGGGGTCTTCGGGGCCGCCGACGTCCACTGGTGCGACGGCTCGGCCGAGGAGTACGACCGGCTCTGCGCCGAGCTCGTGGCCGGTGGCACGTTCAAGACGCTCAACGAGGCCAAGCGGCCCAACAGCTACCTGGCGCTGTCCGACCCCGGTGACGTGGCCCGGGTCGAGGACCGCACGTTCATCTGCTCCGAGCAGGAGATCGACGCCGGCCCCACCAACAACTGGCGGGCGCCCGACGAGATGAAGGCCGAGCTGCTGGAGCACTACCGGGGCTCGATGAAGGGCCGGACGCTGTACGTCGTCCCCTTCTCGATGGGCCCGCTGGGCTCGCCGATCGCCCACATCGGCGTCCAGCTGACCGACTCGCCCTACGTGGCGGTCAGCATGCGGATCATGACCCGCATGGGCCAGGGCGCCCTCGACGTCCTCGGCGACGGCGAGTGGGTCCGCTGCCTCCACTCGGTCGGCTACCCGCTGGAGCTGGCCGACGGCACCACCCGGCCCGACGTCCCGTGGCCGTGCGACGCCGACAACAAGTACATCTCGCACTTCCCGGCCACCAACGAGATCTGGAGCTACGGCTCGGGCTACGGCGGCAACGCCCTGCTCGGCAAGAAGTGCTTCGCCCTCCGCATCGCCTCGACGATGGCCCGCGACGAGGGCTGGATGGCCGAGCACATGCTGATCGTCGGGGTCACCAACCCCGAGGGCGTGAAGCGCTACATCGCGGCGGCGTTCCCGTCGGCCTGCGGCAAGACCAACATGGCCATGCTCATCCCCACCCTGCCGGGCTGGACGTGCGAGACCGTGGGCGACGACATCGCCTGGATGAAGCACGGCGAGGACGGCCGGCTCTACGCCATCAACCCGGAGGCCGGCTTCTTCGGCGTCGCCCCCGGCACCGGCGAGAAGACGAACCACAACGCGGTCGAGACCCTCCACGCCAACTGCATCTTCACCAACGTGGCCGAGACCGACGACGGCGACGTCTGGTGGGAGGGCCTCACCGAGGAGCCCCCGGCCCACGCCATCGACTGGAAGGGCAACGACTGGACGCCCGAGTCGTCCACCCCCGCCGCCCACCCCAACGCCCGCTTCACCGCCCCGGCGTCGCAGTGCCCGTCGATCGCCCCCGAGTGGGAGGATCCGAAGGGCGTGCCGATCTCGGCCATCCTCTTCGGCGGCCGCCGGGCCACCAACGTCCCGCTGGTGACCGAGGCCTTCGACTGGCAGCAGGGCACCTTCCTCGGCTCGATCATGAGCTCGGAGAAGACGGCGGCGGCCGCCGGCACGATCGGCGAGGTCCGCTTCGACCCCTTCGCCATGCTCCCCTTCATGGGCTACAACGCCGGCGACTACATGAAGCACTGGCTCGACATCGGCGAGGCCACCGACGACGACAAGCTGCCCAAGCTCTACTGGGTCAACTGGTTCCGCAAGGGCGAGGACGGCTCGTTCCTGTGGCCCGGCTTCGGTGAGAACAGCCGGGTGCTCAAGTGGGTCTTCGAGCGACTGGAGGGCACCGCCGACGCCGTCGACACCGCCATCGGCCGGGTCCCGACGCCCGAGTCGCTCGACACCAGCGGCCTCGACGACGTCTCGGGGGAGACGCTGGCCGAGCTGCTCAAGGTCGACAACGACGCCTGGCGGGGCGAGATCCCGCTGATCGAGGAGCACTTCGCCTTCATCGGCGAGCGTCTCCCGACCGAGATGGCCGACGAGCTCCGCGAGCTCGAGAAGCGCCTGGCCGACTGAGCCGGTCGACCGCCGTTCGCGCGGAGCCCGCCCCCCGGGGCGGGCTCCGTCGCGTCCGGGCTAGGGCGACGGGGGGAGGCCGTCGCCGAGCAGGCCCCGCTCCTGGAGGGCGACGACCAGCTGGCACATCTCGGTCATGTACTCGGGGCGGGTGATCTCGCCCGCCTCGTGGCGCATCCGCACGTCGTGGAGGACGGCCTGGGCCAGGTGCTCGGCCAGGCGGGAGAACACCCGGTCGCCCACGTCCATCCCGGCGGCGAGGAGCGGGAGCAGGCTCAACACCTCGTCGATCTCGGCGTCGAGGGCGGCGGGGAGGGTCCAGATGTCGGCCACGGAGGGAGGTTCGCCGTCACCGGCGGTGGTCCTGTCGGGCGCCGCCAACCGCCGGCGGGGGCGCCATCGGGTCCCGCCCCGACCGTCGCCAGCCCCTGCCTGTACGATCGCGCCGCCCATCCACCGAGGAGGACCCGTGGCCGTCAGCGCCTACATCCTGATCCAGACCGAGGTCGGCAAGGCGGCCCAGGTGGCCGAGGAGGTCGCGCAGATCTCGGGGATCACCTCGGCCGAGGGGGTCACCGGCAGCTACGACGTGATCGCCCGAGCGGAGTCCGACACCGTCGACGACCTCGGGAAGATGGTCGTGTCGCGGGTCCAGCTGGTCGAGGGGATCACCCGCACCGTCACCTGCCCGGTGGTGCACCTCTGACCAGGGCCTGAGCGACCGCCCCGGATCGGGCCCGGGGGCGACTGGAACAGATGTTGCGATCCCGTTACGGTTCGTCATCGAATCGTCATCGACCCCCGGGATCCCCTCCGTGCTCACACGTGCTCGCGCCGTCGCCGCCACCGCTGTCCTCCCCCTCGTCCTCGTCGCCGGCCTGCTCGCCGGCTGCACCCCCGGCCAGAGCGCCGTCGACCACGCCCGCCAGCAGATCGGCCGGCCCTACACCTACGGCGGCTCGACACCGAGCAGCGGCTTCGACTGCTCGGGGCTGACCACCTGGGCCTGGAAGCAGGCCGGGGTCACGTCGATGCCCCGCACCTCGCGCGACCAGCACGCCTGGGCCGACGAGATCGAGCGGTCCGAGCTGCGTCCGGGCGACCTCGTCTTCTACAGCTCGGGCGGGCCCGACGGCACCGTCAGCCACGTCGCCCTCTACGCCGGCGACGGCCGGATCATCCACGCCTCCAGCAGCAACGACGAGGTCCAGGAGGCCTCGGTCGACTACTGGAAGGGCCACCTCGTCGGCTACGGCCGCATCCCCGAGAGCGCCCTGCCCGACTGATCGCCGACGCTGGGGGCCCGGGCAACGGAGCCCCGCCCCCGGCGTCGGGCCCCTCGCGGGAACCCCGTACTGGCGATCGGATCCGACGGCTTCCCGTCGGATCTGATCGCCAGCTGCGGAGAGGGCGGGGGGGTTCAGTCGTCGATGCGGGGGGCGCGGCGGCCGCCGAGCTGGATCCAGCCCTCGCCGCAGCGGAGGGTCTGGACGCCGCCGGGGGCGTCGAGGCTGACGGCGTCGGTGGGGCCGGTGAAGCCGAAGGTGATCGGCGGGTCGGGGGGCGGCTGCCAGCCGACGTCGGTGCGGGCCTCGGTGGTGACCCGGATCGTGGCCGGGGCCTCGCCGGGGGTCACGGTGAGGACGCCGAAGGCGTGGAGGTAGCGACCGGCGACCCGGTCGGCCGCAACCGGGGCCTCGGGATCGGGCTCGGGGTCGCGGACGACGATGCCGCAGGTGCGCTCCAGGGCCCAGCGGCGCACGACCCGGTTGACCACCCCGTCGGTGGCGTGGTTGACGACGGCGACGACGACGCCCCGCTCGGGCACGACGCAGAAGGTCGTGCAGTAGCCGACGGTCAGCCCGCCGTGGCCGATGACGGTGACGCCGTCGTGGACGCTCACCTCCCAGTCGAGCCCGGCCGAGGCCACCGCATCCATCTCGACCACCGGGGTGTGGAGCCGGGTGAGGGTGGCCGGGTCGAGCACGGCGGTGCCGTCGTCGGCCCGGCCGTCGAGCTGGAACCGGCCCCAGCGCAGCAGGTGGGGCACGGTGGCGACCAGCCCGCCGGCGGCCCGGTCGAGGGCGCTCAGCTCCCAGCCCGCCTGCCACCCGGCCCGGCGGAGGACGACCGAGGCATCGCCCACGACCCAGTGGGGCACGGCCACCGGCCGGGTGATCGCCTCGTCGGCGGTGAAGCAGGCGCCGGTCAGCCCGAGGGGGACGAGCAGCCGACGCCGGACGACCTCCTCGTACGGCTCCCCGGCCACGGCGGCGACCAGGGCGCCGGCCAGGCTGAAGGCGGCGTTGCTGTAGGAGAACCCCTCCCCCGGGGCGAACAGGGGCCGGGCGGCGGCGAGGACGGCGAGGTCGGGGCTGTCGGGGTGGGTGAGGATGTGGTCGCCGTCGAAGCCCGAGCGGTGGCTGAGGAGCTGCTCGACGGTGATGGCCTCCAGGTCGACCCCGGGGGCGAGGGCGACGGCCAGCTCGGGCAGGTGGCGGCGACGGGATCGTCCCAGCCGACCGCCCCCTCCTCGACCAGCAGGGCCACGGCGGCCGAGGTGAACGTCTTGGTCACCGAGCCGACCTGGAACAGGTGGTCGGCGGTCAGGGCCACCCCGGTCTCGACGCTGGCCACCCCGTGGGCGGCGACGTGGGCCTCCCCGTCGACCCACACCCCGGCCACCGCCCCCGGCAGCCCCCGCTCCTCCACCGCGGCGGCGAGGGTCCCGGCGAGGTCGGTGGTGAGGCTCATCGGTGGAGGATCATGGCGCGGATGCCGAGGCCCATCAGGAACAGGCCACCGAGGCCGTAGAGCAGGTACACCTTGTCCCGGATCTGGTTCCGGTACGAGTAGATGATCGCCACCGCGAACAGGCCCGAGAAGCCGTAGAGCGTGTGGAACTGGGTGGGCTCGACGTCCTCGACGTTCTGGTAGGCGACGCCCAGGCCGACCTGGACGAAGATCGCCACCTCGACGATGGCCGTGAAGACCCACAGGGGCCGGCCCCGCAGGGCCTCGACCTTGTGGGCGGCGAGGGCCCACACGCCGGCCACGCCATTGCCCACCACCACGACCCAGGCCCCGACGTCGTGGGCCGAGGCGAGGGCGGAGGCGAGGACCACCGCCGGGCTAGGCGGCGGGCGTCGAGCCGCCGGCCGGCTTGTAGGCCCAGACCTCGCTGGCCACCGACACGGGGGGCTTGGCCTCGCCGCCGGCGCGCTCCGAGGCGTCGCGGTGGCCGTGGCCGAAGGCGGGGCTGTTCATCCAGGCCTCGAACGACTCCTGGTCCCTCCACCGGGTGACGACGAGCCACTGGTCGCGGCCGTCGGTGGGCTGGAGCAGCTCGAAGCCCTCGAAGCCCTCCTGGCCGTCGACGGCGCCGGCCCGGGCCGCGAACCGCTTCGCCAGCTCGTCGCCGCTGTCGGCGGGCACGGTGATGGCGTTGATGATGACGATGCTCATGGCGGAGGCGGCTCCTGCTCGGGGGGACGCTGGGACCGTAGACGGCTCCTGGCCGTGGCGACGAGGAGGGAGCGGGTCGGCGTCGGGTCCGGGTCGGTGGGGGGCGGCGGCTCGGCCTCGGCGGCCGGGATCCAGAGGGTGAACGTCGAGCCGCCCCGGGCGTTGCCGGCCAGGCGGACGGCCCCGCCGTGGAGGGCGGCGACCTGGCGGACGATGGCCAGGCCCAGCCCGCTGCGGCCCTCGGCCCGGGCCCGCTGCGGGTCGCCCCGCCAGAACCGCTCGAAGACCCGGTCGCGGTCCTCGGGGGCGATGCCGGGGCCGGCGTCGTCGACGGCGATCCAGGCCCACGGCCCGTCGCGCCCGGCGGCGAGGCGGATGGCGGTGCCCTCGGGGGCGAGGCGGACGGCGTTGGCGACCAGGTTGGCCACCGCCTGGCGGAGGGCGACGCGGTCGCCGACCACGCCGACCGGGGGGCGGCCCGGCGCCGGCTCGGCGGCCAGGTCGAGGTGGCGGGCCTGGGCGCTGACGGCGAAGTCGGCCACGGCGTCGGCGACCACCTCGTCGAGGTCGACCGGCCCCACCTCGCGCACCGGCGCCCCCTCGCGGACGTAGGTGAGGAGGTCGTCGACGAGGACGCTCATCCGGGCCGTCGAGCGGTTGACGACCTCGGCGGTGGCCCGCAGGTCCTCGACGGTGGCGTCGGGGTCGTCGAGCGTGACCTCGAGGTTGGTGCGGATCACGGCCAGCGGGTTGCGCAGCTCGTGCGACGCCTCCTGGATGAACCGGCGCTGCTGCTCGAAGGCCTCGTCGAGCCGGCCGAGCATGTCGTCGAAGGTGTCGGCCAGGTCCTTGAGCTCGTCGGGCGGGCCCCGCAGGTCGATGCGCCGGGCCAGGTCGGTGGCCTGGATGTCGCGGGCCACGGCGGTGATGCGGTCGATGGGGGCGAGCACCCGGCCGGCGATCAGCCAGCCGACGCCGAGGCTGGCGACGAAGAGCAGCCCGAGGGCCCACACGCTGTAGCCCTTGAGCAGCTGGAGCGAGCGCCGGTTGACCTCCTCCTCGAACGACACCAGGTCGGAGGTCTCGACCTGCTCGATGACCTGGCTGCCGTCGGGCCGGATCTGGACGAAGATCCCCGACCCGGTCCGGGCGACCGAGTCGTCGTCGAGCTTGGCCGCGATGGCGAGGTAGATCCCGCCGAGCAGGGCGGCGGCCAGCCCGAAGAGCACCAGCGAGTACAGGACGGTGAGGCGGAACCGGATCGACCCCATCCAGTCGGGCAGGCGGAGGGCGACCTGCTCGATGCGCGGAGTCGTCATCCGGCTCGACGTGCCCGACCCCGGTTGCCGGGTGGTGGTCACGAGACGTCGTCCCGGTCGAGGAGCCGGTAGCCCCGCCCCACCACGGTCTCGATCAGCGGGGTCTCGCCGTCGACCTGGAGCTTCCGGCGCAGCGTCCCCACCGTCACCCGGACGGTGTTGGTGAAGGGGTCGGCGTGCTCGTCCCAGACGTGCTCGAGCAGCCGCTCCTGGCTCATGACGTGGCCCGGGTGGGCCATGAAGTAGCGGAGGAGGGCGAACTCCTTGGCCGTCAGGTCGAGGCGGCGGTCGCCCCGCCAGGCCTCGAAGCGGGCGGCGTCGAGGCGCAGCGGGCCGACCCGGACCTCGGCGGTGGTGCGCCCGGCGTCGCGCCGCAGCAGCGAGCGGATCCGGGCCGACACCTCGGCGAAGGAGAACGGCTTCACCAGGTAGTCGTCGGCGCCCTCGTCGAGCCCGGCGACCCGCTCGTCGATGGCGTCGCGGGCGGTCAGCATCAGGATGCGGGGCGCCCCGACCTCCTCGTCGGGCTGGAGCGCCGGGTCGGTGCGGATCCGCCGGCACAGGACCAGCCCGTCGGTGTCGGGCAGGTTGAGGTCGAGGCAGACCACGTCGTAGGCGGTGAGCTGGAGCCGCTCGACGGCCCCGGCCCCGTCGTGGGCGACGTCGACGGCGTAGCCCTCGCGGCGGAGACCCCGGGCCAGGGCCTCGGCCAGGTCGACCTCGTCCTCGACGACCAGCAGACGCACCCGGACCAGGGTAGGAGCAGCGGCCGAAAGGTGAGGTGAGAGCCCCCCGGATCACCCGCCCTGCCGGTCGGGGCGGCCGTCGCTGCCTCTAGCCTGGCCGCGACCCCTGACCCGGAGGACCGATGGCCGACACCCCGTCGCTCGACAAGACCAGCACCCCCTCGCCGTCGGAGGCCGCCACGCTGCTCGACCGGGTGCAGTCGGAGGTCCGCCGGGTGATCGTCGGCCAGGATCGAGCGATCGAGCGGCTGCTCGTCGCCCTGCTGGCCAAGGGCCACGTGCTGCTGGAGGGTGTCCCCGGGCTGGCCAAGACGCTGGCCGCCGAGACGCTGTCGCGCACGGTCTCGGGCACCTTCTCCCGCATCCAGTTCACGCCCGACCTGCTCCCGGCCGACGTGATGGGCACCCGCATCTTCCGGGCCAGCCGGGAGGAGTTCGACATCGAGCTCGGGCCGGTGTTCGTCAACTTCCTGCTGGCCGACGAGATCAACCGGGCCCCGGCCAAGGTCCAGTCGGCCCTGCTCGAGGTCATGGCCGAGCACCAGGTGTCGATCGGCGGCAAGACCTTCCCGGTGCCCGACCCGTTCCTCGTGCTCGCCACCCAGAACCCGATCGAGTCCGAGGGCGTCTACCCCCTCCCCGAGGCCCAGCGCGACCGCTTCCTCATGAAGGTGGTCGTCGACTACCCGACCGCCGGCGAGGAGGTCGACATCGTCTACCGGATGGGCGTCACGCCGCCCGAGGCCGAGGCGGTCATCGACCTGCCGGACCTCATCGGGCTCCAGGCCGCGGCCGAGGCCGTCCGGGTCGACCGGGCCGTCGTCGACTACGCCGTCACCGTCGTGCTGGCCACCCGCTACCCGGCCAACTACGCCCTGTCCGACATCGAGCCGCTGCTGACCTACGGCGGCTCGCCGCGCGCCAGCCTGGGCCTGGTCCGGGCCGGCCGCGCCCTGGCCCTGATGCGGGGCCGCGACCACCTGGTCCCCCAGGACGTCTTCGACGTCGCCCCCGACGTGCTGCGCCACCGGCTGGTGATGTCCTACGAGGCCCTGGCCCAGGGGGTCACCGCCGACCAGATCCTGGCCCGCGTGCTCTCGACGGTCCCCGCCCCCCGCCAGATCCAGGAGGCCCCCTCCTACAGTGCGGCGTCGACCAGCGGCCCCGGCGCCTACCGCCCCGAGGGGTACCGGCCCGAGCCCGTCCCGGCCCAGGGCGAGGCCACCGGCACCTACGGCGCCACGGGCACCTACGGGGCGGCGCCCTACGGCGGCGGGGGCTACGGCGGCCCGACCGCCGCCGCCGAGTCGGCCACCGGCCCCCACACCGGCGACCACCGCCCGCTGGCCCCGAGCGCCGGGACCGCCCCCTACGTCGGCGCCGGCGGCCCGCCCCCCGGGGTCCAGCCCGGTCCCGCCCCGGCGCCCGCCCCCTCCCCCGCCGACGACTCGCCCTGGGCCAGCCCGGCCGACGAGCACACCGGCAACCCCGGACCGCCCCCGCCCCCGGCGCCCGAGCAGCCCTGGGGCCCGCCCGCCGAGCGGGGCGACGGCTAGCCCGAGGCCGAGATGCCGCCCGTCGTCAACGTCCCCCCGCGGGTCAGCCACAGCGATCCGAGCGAGGTGCTCCGGCGCCTCGACCTCGTCGTGCGCCGGCGCCTCGATGGCCTGCTCAACGGCGAGTACCTCGGCCTCGTGCCCGGGCACGGCACCGAGCAGGGCGAGACCCGGCTGTACACCCCGGGTGACGACGTCCGCCGGATCGACTGGAACGTCACCGCCCGGATGACCGAGCCGCACATCCGCGAGACGATCGCCGACCGCGAGCTCGAGTGCTGGATCCTGGCCGACGACTCCCCCAGCCTCGACTTCGGCACCGCCCTGTGCGAGAAGCGCGACCTGGCCGTGTCGGCCGCCTCGGCCATGGGCTTCATCACCCACCGCACCGGGAACCGGCTCGGCGCCGTCCTGGCCGGCCCCGACGGGCGCGAGATCGTCCCCGCCCGCGGCGGCAAGGACCATCTGATGGCCGTGCTCCACCGGCTGGTCTCGGCCGCCCGCCACCCCACCGGGCGCACCGACCTGGCCGGCGCCCTCGACACCATGGGCGGGGTGGCCCGCCGCCGTGGCCTGGTCGTCGTCGTGTCGGACTTCCTGGAGGACCCGGCCCTCTGGCGCCAGCCCCTCGCCCGCCTCGGGGTCCGCCACGAGACGCTGTGCATCGAGGTCCTCGACCCCCGCGAGGTCGAGCTCCCGTCGGTCGGCGTGCTCCACCTCGAGGACCCCCGCACCGGCGACCTGTTCGAGATCCAGACGTCGGACCCCAAGCTCCGCGAGCGCTACGCGGCAGCCGCCGCCGTCCAGCGGGGCGCCATCGCCGAGGCCATCCGGGCCGCCGGCGCCGACCACCTCCAGCTCCGCACCGACCGCGACTGGCTGCTCGACATCGTCCGCTTCGTGGCCCAGCGCCGCGAGCGCACTCGCGACATCGCCCCCCGGACGTCCGCATGACGGAGAGCCCTCGATGCTGGCCCTGACCTACCTCGCCCCCAGCCGGTTCTGGCTGCTCCTCGTCGTCGCCGCCCTGGCGATCGCCTACGTGGTGCTCCAGACCCGGCGCCGCACCTACGCCGTGCGCTTCACCAACCTCGACCTGCTCCAGAGCGTCGCCCCCCGCTCGCCCGGGTGGCGCCGCCACCTCCCGGCCATCGCCATGCTGATGGCGTTGAGCGCCCTGGTCGTCTCGGTCGCCCGCCCCGCCCGCGAGGAGCGGGTCCCCCGCGAGCGGGCCACGGTGATCCTGGCCATCGACACCTCGCTGTCGATGATGGCCGAGGACGTCGCCCCCGACCGGCTCACCGCGGCCCAGGCCGCGGCCAAGACCTTCCTGACGATCCTCCCGCCCAAGATCAACGTCGGGCTGGTGAGCTTCAACGGCACCGGGACGATCCTCGTCCCGCCCACCACCGACCGGGCCCAGGTCCGCACGGCGATCGACCGCTTGGAGCTCGACGAGCGCACCGCCATCGGCGAGGCCATCTTCACCTCGCTCCAGGCGATCCAGCAGGCGCCGCCGGCCGAGGGCGACGAGGACAACGAGGATGTCCCCGCCCGCATCGTCCTCATGTCGGACGGCAAGACGACGGTGGGCCGGCCCGACAGCGTCGGCGCCCAGGCCGCCGCCGACGCCGGGGTGCCGGTCAACACGATCGCCTTCGGCACCGACCACGGCGTGATCATCCTCCCCGACGAGCCCGCCCCGGTGCCGGTCGACGTCGACCACACCGCCCTGGAGGCGATCGCCGACGCCACCGACGGCAAGGCCTTCCGGGCCGCCACCGAGGGCGAGCTGCGCGAGGTCTACCGCAACATCGGCTCGTCGATCGGCTACGAGGTCGTGTTCAGCGAGGTCGGCCGGTGGTTCGTCGGCCTGGGCATGGCCCTGCTGTTCCTCGGCTCCACCCTGTCGCTGCTCTGGTTCAGCCGCCTGCCGTAGCCCCCGTCCCGCCCTCCAGCAGGAGGCGGTGGAGCACGGCGATCAGGTCGGCCCGCGAGACCAGGCCGACCAGCCGGCCGTCGGCGTCGAGCACGGGGATGTGCCGGTGGCCGCGCTCGACCATCAGCCCGACCAGGGCGGCCACCGGGGTGTCCTCGCCGACGGTGGCGACGTCGGTGGCCATCAGGGCGCGGACCGGTGTGAGGTCGCCGGCGTCGAGGTTGAACAGGTCGACGATGGCGACGATGCCGACCACCCGGCGCTCGGCGTCGACGACCGGCAGCGCCTTCACCCGGTGCTCGTTGATCAGCACCCGCACCCGGAAGAGGCTGTCGTCGGGGCCGACGGTCACCACGTCGCGGTGCATCACGTCGGCGCAGCGGAGCCCGCCCACCCGGCGGTCGAGGGCGTGGGCCTCGACGTCGCGGAGCAGCTCGACCACGTCGGCCGGGGCCACGTCGAGGCCCTGGTCGAGCCGCTCCATGGCGGCGGCGACGGCCTCGGTGTCCACCCGGACCGGCTCGGCGGCGGCGTCGACCGCCCGCTCGGGCGCCGGGGCCGGCGCCACCGCCACGTGGGGGTAGCGGCGGCCGACGGCGCGGTGGAAGGCGATGCCCACCGCCACCAGCACGACCGACCCGAGCCCCACCGGCCAGAAGGCGAAGGTGATCCCGTGGCCGGTGACCGCCGGCGGCGCCAGGGCCGCGGTCAGGGCGCACGCCCCGCCCGGCGGGTGCAGGCACCGCAGGGCGATCATCACCACGATCGCCGCCCCCACGCCGACCGCCGCGGCCAGCGGGTCCGGGCCGATCACGGCGGCCGCGGTCAGGCCGACCAGGGCCGAGGCGACGTTGCCGGCGACGACCGACCAGGGCTGGGCCAGCGGGCTGCCGGGGACGGCGTAGACCAGCACTGCCGAGGCCCCCATCGGGGCGACGATCCACGGCAGGTCACCGGTCGTGCCGAGGGCCAGCCGGCCGACCAGCCCGGCGCCGAGGATGCCGAGCAGGGCCCCGATCCCGCCCCGCACGCAGTCGGCCGCCCGGGGTCGGCCCTGGGCGGGCAGGAGGCCGCGCCACCAGGGTGTCGGCTGGGTGTCAGGGGCGGGTGCGAGCGTCATGGGCGTTGCGAACGGTGCGCGAACATCGGAAAGGTCCGTCGTCAAAGTACGGGGTGGCTGGCATGCTGGCCCGATGAGCCGGCGCACCAAGATCATCGCCACGTTGGGACCGGCCTCGGAGTCCGAGGCCGTGCTCAAGGACATGATCGAGGCCGGCGTGGACGTGATCCGCCTCAACCTCAGCCACGGCACCCTCGACGACCACATCGAGCGCTACCGGCGGCTGCGGCGGATCGAGGAGTCCGTGGGCCGGCCGCTCGGCATCCTCGCCGACCTCCCCGGGCCCAAGGTCCGGGCCGGGTCGTTCCCCGACGGCGGCGTCCACCTCCACACCGACTCGACCGTCATCCTCGCCCCCGGCGACGACCCCAGCGACGACGAGCGGGTCCACGTCGACTACGCCGGCCTCCTCCAGGACATGCACGGCGGCGACCGGCTGGTGTTCGGCGACGGCGGCGTCGTCGTCGAGGTCATCGAGTCTGCCACCGACGCCCTCCGGGTCCGGGTCCTCCACGGCGGCCGGCTCCAGGGCCGCCCCGGCGTCCACATCCCCTCCGAGCGGCTCCGGGTGCCGACGCCCACCCCGCACGACCTCCGCCTCCTCGACGCCTTCGTCACCGAGGGCGTCGACATGGTCGCCGTGTCGTTCGTCCGTTCGGCCCACGACATCCGCCGGGTCGGCACCGAGCCCCACCCGGCCGGGCCGATGGTCATCGCCAAGGTCGAGACCCGGGCCGCGGTCGAGAACCTCGACGGCATCATCGAGGCCGCCGGCGCCGTCATGGTCGCCCGCGGCGACCTCGGCGCCGAGATGCCGATGGAGGAGCTGCCCCACCTCCAGAAGCGGATCCTCAGCCGCTGCATCGCCCTCGGCAAGCCGGCGATCACCGCCACGCAGATGCTGGAGTCGATGGTGTCGGCCCCCACTCCCACCCGGGCCGAGACCTCCGACATCGCCAACGCCGTCTTCGACGGGTCGAGCGCGGTGATGCTCTCGGGCGAGACGGCGATCGGCCACGACCCGGTGCTGGCGGTGGCCACGATGGCCCGCATCGCCGAGCGGGCCGACGAGGAGTTCGACTACGACCTGTGGGCCGCCCAGGTGTCGAAGCTCAACGCCGCCCAGCGCACCACCGCCGACGACGTCGTCACCAACTCGATGACCAACGCGGCGTGGAAGGCGGCCTCGGAGAGCGGGGCCACCTCGATCATCTGCATCACCCGCACCGGCTTCACCGTCCGCTCGATCGCCCGCTACCGCCCGGCGATGCCGATCCTCGGGTTCTCGACCGATCCGCGGACGCTCCGGCAGCTCACTCTGTCGTGGGGCGCCACCCCGGTCGCCCTCCCCGGCCCGTTCGACATCGGCCACCAGGTCAGCCAGGCCATCGAGATCGCCCGCACCGAGGGCCACGTCCGCACCGGCGACCTCGTCGCCGTCCTCAGCGGCTCGCCCGACTACAAGGGCGTCGCCACCGACTCCCTCCGCCTCGTCCACATCTAGGCGACCGCTGAGAGCGATCGCCTCAAGGTGCCTGGCACCTTGAGGCGATCGGGCCGAGCACTCAGGCCGGGGCGAAGACGAAGAGGATCCGGCCCCGGGCGGCCTCGTCGCCGCCGACGGTGGCCCGGCCGACCCCCCAGCCGCCCCGACGGCCGAGCCGCTCGAGGGCCACGTCGAGCACGACCTCGTCGCCGGGGACGACCATCCGCCGGAAGCGGGCGTCCTCGACCCCGCCGAGGAGCGGGAGGCGACCGGCGTGGGCCGGGTCGGCCAGCACGCCGATCGCCCCGGCCTGGGCCAGCGCCTCGGTCAGCAGCACGCCGGGCACGACCGGGCGGCCCGGGAAGTGACCGGCCAGCCAGGCCTCGTCGCCGGTGATGCGCCAGCGGGCGGTGACGTGGACCCCGGGCTCGCAGGCGTCGACGGCGTCGACGAACCGGAACGGCGGCCGGTGGGGCAGCAGGGCGACGAGCGGGTCGGGGTGGTCGGCGGTCTCGGTGGGCACCTGGGCTCGGACGCTCGTCACTGCCCCGTGGTTACGGCTCCCGTGGGTCCGACGTGTGTCGGGAGCGTGACCTACCGGCCGGTACGCGTTGCTACCGGTCAGTAACCGAACCTACCGGTGAGTAGCACGAAACCCTGGCCCCCATGGGCCGGTCACAGTCCCTGATGCCCACTCCCCCGAGTCCCCCTGTCGCTGCCCCGGCGCCTCCCGCGCCCCCCGAGCGGGAGGAGGGGTCCGGCGGCGTCGCCGTCACCTTCCCCGGCCAGGGCAGCCAGGTGGCCGGGTTCGGCCGGGCCTGGCGCGAACACCCCGCCTGGGCCGTGGTGGAGCGGGCCGAGGAGGCGTCGGGGCGAGCGTTGTCCCCCCTGCTGCTCGACCCCGACGCCGACCTCTCCCGCACCGAGGACGCTCAGCTGGCCGTCCTCGTCTCCTCGCTCGTCGTGTGGGAGGCGGCGCAGGGCTACATCGGCACGCCGGTCGCCTTCGCCGGCCACTCGCTGGGCCAGATCACCGCCCTCGTCGCCGCCGGCGCCGTCGACCCGGCCGACGGGCTGGCCCTGGCCGCCACCCGGGCGGCGGTCACCCAGGCCGCCGCCGACGCCACCCCGGGCGGGTTGATCGCCCTCCTCGGGGCCACCCCCGAGCAGGCCCGCGACACGGTGGCGCTGGTCGACGAGGCCTGGATCGCCAACGACAACGCCCCCGGCCAGATCGTCGTCGGGGGCACGACCACCGGCGTGGCCGCCGCCACCGCCGCCGCCCGGGGGGCGGGCGTGCGCAAGGTCCGGCCGCTCGCCGTCGGGGGCGCGTTCCACACCCCGCTGATGGCCCCGGCGGCCACGGCCTTCGGCGCCGCGGTCGCCGAGGTGACCTTCGCCCCGCTCACCGCCCCCGTCGTCACCAACCACGACGCCGCCGCCCACTTCGCCCGGCGGGGCTGGGACGAGCGGCTGGCCACCCACCTGGTCCGCCCGGTCCGCTGGCGGGAGACGGTCGAGACCCTGGTCGAGCTGGGCGCCACCCGGCTCGTCGAGCTGGGCCCCGGCACCACCCTCACCGCCCTGGCCAAGCGCTGCCGCGCCGACGTCGAGCCCCTCTCGGTCGCCACCCCCGACGAGGTCGAGGCCCTCCTCCCCGCCCTCTGGGGCATCGGCCAGGCCGGTGCCCGATGAGCGAGCGCAGGCGGCACCCATCGGCCCCGCCGGCGACCGGGCCGAACCCCCGCCCCCGCGCCCAGGCCGGTGGCCGATGAGCAGCATGGTGTTCACCGAGGGCGACGACCTGCGGCTGCCGACCCGGTTGGTCGTGGCCCCCGAGGCGGGGACGTTCCAGCCCCTCCCGCCCGAGACCTGCACCGCCGAGGGTGAGGTCGTGACCGCCGGCGTCTCGCTCGGCACGGTCGAGAGCCTGGGCCGCTCGGTCCCCGTGACCAGCGCCTTCGGCGGCTTCCTGATGGGGATGCTGGCCCTGCCGGGCGAGCGGGTCCGGGCCGGCCAGCCGGTCGCCTGGCTGCACGCCATCGACGCCGCATGACCACCGTCCTCGCTCGCACGTCCCACCCCCGGCCCGACCGGTCGGGCGACGCCCCCGCGCCCACGAAGGTCGTACGTCGGCCCATCGGTCCTCGCCCGCTGACGACCCGCCTGCGGTGCACCACGGCGCGGGAAGGTCGACCGGTGGCGTCGGTGCCCACCCCGGTGGTGGCCGCATGACGGCCGTCGAGACGCGGGCGGAGACGCCCGTGCGGACCCGGCTCGGGGTGGCCTTCACGGGGTGGGGGGCGACGGTGCCGGGCCCGCCGGTCACCAACGACGACCTGGCCGCCGTGCTCGACACCAGCGACGAGTGGATCTCCAGCCGCACCGGCATCCGGGCCCGCCACATCGCCGGCCCCGCCGACACGACCGCCGCCCTGGCCGCCGCCGCCGCCCGCCGGGCCCTCGACCGGGCCGGGCGCGGCCCCGACGAGGTCGACCTCCTCGTCGTCGCCACCACCACCCCCGACCGCGCCTGCCCGTCGACCGCCGCCGACGTGGCCGGCCTCCTCGGCACCCGGGCCGCGGCCTGCGACGTCAACGCCGCCTGCGCCGGCTTCGTCGCCGCCCTCCACCTCGCCCTCCCGACCGTCGCCACCGGGTCGAGCCGGGTCGCCCTCGTCGTCGGCGCCGAGCGGATGACGAGCCTCGTCGACCCGACCGACCGCGGCACCGCCGTCCTCTTCGGCGACGGCGCCGGGGCGGTCGTGCTGGAGACCCCCGCCGGCCCGACCCACGAGCACGACCCCGCCGGGCCCGGCCTGGTCGCCTCGGTGCTCGACGGCGACGCCGCCCTCGTCCCCCACCTCGAGGTCCTGGCCGGCCAGCGCTGGCTGACGATGGACGGGCCCGAGGTCTTCCGGGCCGCCACCCGGGGCCTGGCCGACTCGGCCGCCACCGTCCTGGCCCGGGCCGGGGCGACGATCGACGACGTCGCCTGGTACGTGCCCCACCAGGCCAACCGCCGGATCATCGACGCCGTCGGCGGCCGCCTCGGCCTCGCCCCCGAGAAGGTCGTGCTGACCCTCGACCGCCACGGCAACACCTCGGCCGCCTCGGTGCCCCTCGCCCTGGCCGAGGCGGCCGACGACGGGCGCCTCCAGCCCGGTGACCTCGTCCTGGCCTCGGCCGTCGGCGCCGGGATGACGTGGGGCTCGCTCCTCCTCCGCTGGGGCGGTGCCTCGTGAGCGAGGGGCGCGTCGCGCTCGTCACCGGCGGGTCGGGGGCCATCGGTGCCGCCGCCGCCCGGGCCCTGGCCGCCGACGGGCGCGCCGTCGCCGTCGGCTACCGGGGCGGCGAGGTGGCGGCCAAGGAGGTCGTCGCCGCCATCGAGACCGCGGGCGGGCGGGCGATCGCCGTCGCCCTCGACGTCACCGACCCCGACTCGGTCACCGCCGCCGTGGCCACCACCACCGAGGCCCTCGGCGCCCCGACCGTCGTCGTCGCCAACGCCGGCGTCACCGACGACGGGCTCTTCGTCCGCCTCACCCCCGAGCGCTGGCGAGCCGTCCTCGACGCCAACCTCGACGGCGCCTACCGCACGCTCAAGGCCGCCGTGCCCGGGATGATGAAGGCCCGCTGGGGTCGGATCGTCACCGTCTCGTCGGTCGGCGCCTACGCCGGGGCCGCCGGCCAGGCCAGCTACGCCGCCTCCAAGGCCGGCCTGATCGGGCTGACCCGGGCCCTCGCCCGCGAGCTGGCCCCCCGGTCGATCACCGCCAACGTCGTCGCCCCCGGGCCCGTCGCCACGGCCATGACCGATGCCCTGCCCGAGGCCCGCCAGGCCGAGCTGGCCGCCACCGTCCCCCTCGGGCGCATGGCCACCGCCGACGAGGTCGCCGCCACCATCGCCTTCCTGGCCTCCGACGCCGCCGCCTACGTGACCGGCGCCGTGCTGCCCGTCGACGGCGGCATGGCCATGGGCCACTGACCACCCCCAACCCAAGGAGATCCCCGTGGATCGAGCCACCGTCCTCACCACCGTCATCGACACCGCCGTCGAGCTGCTCAAGCTCGACGCCTCGGCCGTCACCGAGGACGCCCGCTGGAAGGAGGACCTGGAGGCCGACAGCCTCGACCTCACCGAGCTGGTGATGGCGCTGGAGGACCACTTCGAGGTCGAGGTGCCCGAGGAGGCCCTGGAGGACGTGAAGACCGTGGGCGACGCCGCCGACGTCGTCCTCGCCGCCGTGAGCGCCCCGGCCTCGTGAGCGCCCGGCGCATCGCCGTCACCGGGACGGGCGTCGTCTCGCCCGCCGGCAACGACCTGGCCACCACCATGGCCCGGGTGGTGGCGGCCAAGGCGACGGCGGCGCCGATCACCCTGTTCGACGCCACCCCCCTGCCGGTCGGCTTCGCCTGCGAGGTCGGCGACCTCGACGTCGAGGGGCGGATCGGCGCCCGGGAGGCCCGCCGCATCGACCGCAGCGGCCACCTCGCCCTGGTCGCCGCGGCCGACGCCCTGGCCGACGCCGGCCTCGCCACCGCGGTGGCCGACGGGCTCGACGCCGGCCGGGTGGCCGTGGTCGCCGGCTCGGGCGTGGGCGGGCTGACCACGCTGGAGGAGCAGGTGAAGCTGCACGCCGAGCGCGGCCCCGAGAAGGGCCCGCGCCGGGTCAGCCCGATGCTGGTGCCGATGATGATGGCCAACGGCCCGGCCGCCCTGGTGGCGATCGCCCACGGCTTCACCGGCCCCTGCCTCTGCGTCGCCACCGCCTGCGCCACCGGGGCCAACGCCATCGGCGAGGCGTCCCGCATCCTGCGCGACGGCACCGCGGACGTCGTGGTGGCCGGCGCCACCGAGTGCGCCATCACCCCGACGGCGATGGCCGCCTTCGCCAACATGGGCGCCCTCAGCAAGCGGGCCGACGACCCCGCCACCGCCAGCCGCCCGTTCGACGTCGACCGCGACGGCTTCGTGATGGGCGAGGGCGCCGGCTTCCTCGTGCTCGAGGACTGGGACCACGCCGTGGGCCGGGGCGCCCGCATCCACGGCGAGCTGCTCGGCTACGGCGCCACCTGCGATGCCGGCCACATCACGGCCCCGTCGGAGGACGGCGCCGGGGCCGCCGAGTGCATCCGCCGGGCGCTGGCCTCGGCCGGGCTGGCCGCCGGCGACGTCCGCCACGTCAACGCCCACGGCACGTCGACCCCGCTCAACGACGCCGCCGAGGCCCGGGCCATCAGCGCCGTGTTCGGCGCCGGCGCCGTGCCGGTGACGTCGACCAAGGGCGTGACCGGCCACCTGATCGGGGCGGCCGGTGCGGTCGAGGCGGCCGTCGCCCTGGCCTCGGCGGTCGACGGTGTCGTGCCGCCGGTGGCCGGCACCACCGAGGTCGATCCGGCGCTCGACGTCGACGTCGTCGTCGGCAGCCCCCGGTCGATCGAGCGCGGGCCGGTCGTGTCGACGTCGTTCGCCTTCGGCGGCCACAACGCCGCCCTCGTCCTGGCCCCCGCCTGACCGCATGCCCCCCACCCACCCCGCGCCCCCCTCCCCACAAGTCGCCCTTCCTGTGGCCCCCGGGTCGCGAAAGCGCGACGCCGGGGCGACAGGAACCGGTTCTTGTGGGGTGGGGGTCGCGGTTGGGGATGGGGGGTGGGTTCCTGTGGGGCAGGGGTCGCGGAAGCGCGACGCCTGGGCCACAGGAACGATGCGGCGATGACCGACCTGGTCGAGGCGGCGGAGGCGGAACCGGGTCCGGCCACCGCCGCGCTGGTCGAGCGGCCGCCCCCGACCGGACCCTCGCGCCCCGACCGGCGCCACCCCGAGCCGACCCGGTCGCTCCCCGAGCCCGGCCTCGACGGCCCCACGCTCGGCCCGCCGACGGCGATCGGGGCCGACCGCCCGGGCATCGCCGGCGCCGGGCTGATCGAGGTCGACGGGCGGACGGTGTCCTACTTCGAGGTCGGCGGCGGGAGCTGGTCGAGCCGCGACGCGGTGGCCGAGGCCGAGGTGGTCGAGCGGGCCCTGCTGCTCGGCGCCGACGTCGGCGTCCCGGTGCTCGGCGTCGTCCAGTCGCTCGCCCTCGACCCCGCCGACCTGGCCGGCCTGGCCGCCTGGGGCCGCGTCGCCCACGCCGCCGTCCGGGCCTCGGGGGCGGTGCCCCTCCTCCTCGCCGTCACCGGCGCCTGCCACGGCGGCCTGGCCACCATCCTCGGGCTGGCCGACCACGTCGTCCTCACCCGCGAGGCCAGCGCCTACGTCAACGGCCCGGCCGCCGTCCGAGCCGTGACGGCGATCGAGGTCTCCCCCGTCGACCTCGGCGGCCCCGCCGCCCACCACCGCGACACCGGGCTGGCCTCGCTGGTGGCCGAGGACCGCGACGACGCCATCGCCGCCCTCGCCGACCTGCTCGCCTACCACCCGTCGTCGTGGGACACGCCGCTGCCCCCGACCCCGTGCGCTGACCCGCCCGACCGTCCCTGCCGACGGGCGGCGACGACGGTGCCGACCGAGCCCCGGGCGTCCTACGACGTGCGCGACGTCCTCGACGACATCGCCGACGAGGGCAGCGTGCTGGAGGTCCGGGCCGACCACGCCCCCAACCTCGTCACCGCCTTCGCCCGCCTCGGCGGCCGTGCCGTCGCCGTCATCGCCAACCAGCCCCGCATCCGGGCCGGCACGCTCGACATCGCCGCCGGGTCGAAGGCGGCCCGCCACGTCCAGGCCGCCGACGCCGCCGGCATCCCCCTCCTCACCCTGGTCGACACCCCCGGCTTCGAACCGGGCAAGGACCTGGAGTGGCGGGGGATGATCCGCCACGGTGCCGAGCTGGTCCACGCCTACTGCGCGGCGACGGTGCCCCGGGTGTGCGTCGTGCTCCGCAAGTCCTACGGCGGCGCGTACATCGTGATGGACTCGCGGGAGATCGGCTCCGACCTCGTCCTCGCCTGGCCGACGGCCGAGATCGCGGTGATGGGCGCCCCCGGCGCCGTCGCCATCCTCAACCGTCGGGAGATCGCCGCCGCCGAGGACCCCGAGGCCACCCGGGCGGCGCTGATCGCCGACTACGAGGCCCGCTTCTGCACCCCGGCGGTGGCCGCCGACCGGGGCTACGTCGACCAGGTGATCGACCCCGCCGCCACCCGGGCCCACCTGGTCGCCGCCTTCGCCCGCCTGGCCGGCAAGCGACCCCGCCTGGTCGAGCGCCGCCACTCCACCACCCCGTGCTGACCCCGCGCCTGAAAGGCTCACCCCGTGCTCCTCGCTGACCGCACCGTCCTGGTCACCGGCGTCCTCACGCCGTCGTCGATCGCCTTCGCCTGCGCCCGCCTGGCCCAGGAGCAGGGCGCCGATGTCGTCCTGACCTCGTTCGGCCGCGCCCTCAGCGTCACCGAGCGGGCGGCCAAGCGGCTGCCGACCCCGGTCGACGTGCTGGAGCTCGACGTCACCGACGCCGGCCACCTCGACCGCCTGGCCACGACCCTCGGCGACCGCTGGGAGCGCCTCGACGGGCTGGTCCACGCCGTCGGCTTCGCCCCCGAGGCCTGCCTGGGGCACGACGACGGCCTCCTCGGCGCCGGCTGGGACGACGTCGCCACCGCCCTCCACGTCTCGACCTACTCCTTCGCCTCGCTGGCCCGGGCCGTGCGCCCGCTGCTGGGCGAGGGGTCGAGCGTCGTCGGACTCGACTTCGACGCCTCGGTGGCGTGGCCGGCCTACGACTGGATGGGCGTGGCCAAGGCCGGGCTGGAGTCGGCGTCGCGCTACCTGGCCCGCGACCTCGGCCCGTCCGGGGTGCGGGTCAACCTGGTCGCCGCCGGCCCGCTGCGCACCGTCGCCGCCCGCAGCATCCCCGGCTTCGACACGCTCTCGGGCCCGTGGGTCGAGAAGGCCCCGCTGGGCTGGGACACCGCCGACCCCGAGCCCGTCGCCCGCACCGTCGTCGCCCTCCTGTCGGACTGGCTCCCCGCCACCACCGGCGAGATCGTCCACGTCGACGGCGGCGCCCACGCCATCGGCGGCTGACCGCTACGGCGCCAGCAGGTCGGCGAGGGCCTCGGGGGTGTCGACGACGGCGACGGCACCCGCCTCCTCCAGCTCGCCGGGCTCGGCCGACCCCCACGTGACCCCCACGGTGGGCAGGCCGTGGGCGGCGGCGCCGTGGACGTCGTGGAAGCGGTCGCCGACCATGACCACGCCGGACCGCTCGACCGCCGGCCCGAGGCCGAGCAGCGCGCCTCCGACCGAGTCGGCCTTCGAGTGCCGGCCGGCGTCGGGGTCGGCGCCGACGACGACCTCCATCCACCGCCCGAGCAGGCCCTCGGTGATGATCCGGTCGGCCAGGTGCTGCGGCTTCGACGTCGCCACGGCCATCGGCACGCCGGCGCCCGCCAGGCGGTCGAGCACGTCGGTGATGCCGACGAAGGGGACGGCCAGCGAGGCGGCGGCGTCGTCGTAGGTGGCCCGGTAGGCGTGGATCACGTCCCAGGTGCGATCGGCGGGCACCCCGACGGCGGGCGGGAAGCCGTCGGTCCACGCCGGGCCCACGCAGGCCCGCAGCACGGCTCGCTCGGGCACGGGCAGGCCGACGGTGGCCAGCGCCATGCCGAGGTGCTCGACGATGCCGGCCTCGGAGTCGCACAGGGTCCCGTCGAGGTCGAACAGCACGGCCGTCGGAGGCGGCGGGGGCAACAGGCCGGCGGGCATCGTCGAGACCCTAGGGTCGGGCCATGACGCCCGATGCAACCGCCACGGCCACCGCTGCCGTCGTCAACGACCTCCCCAGCCGGTTCATGCTCGACATGGAGACCTACGGCGCGGCGGCGGCCGAGGGCTTCGAGGGGATGGACTTCTACGCCGCCGGCCGCGGTGGCGCGCTCGGCGACGTGCCCAGCGCGGTCGTCACCGCCGCCTTCGTCTTCTTCGCCCCCGCCCTGGTCGACGAGAGCTGGACCCGCAGCGGTGCGCTGATGCCCCGCCAGGCCGCGGCCGACCTGTGGGCGGCGTCGTGCGCCCGCTGGGCCGAGGCCCACCTCGCCGGCGCCGACGAGGCCGGCCTCGCCCGCCTGGCCGAGCTGCTCGGCCGGATGAACGCCGCCGCCAGCACCGCCGGCGCCCCCTGCTTCGGTGCCTGGCGGGCCCAGCCCGAGCCGACCGCCGACCGGCCCGCCGCCCTCGCCCTCCACCGCCTGATGGTCCTGCGCGAGCTGCGGGGCGGGCTCCACGGCGCGGCCGTCATCGCCCACGGCCTCAGCCCGCACGCGGCGCTGACCATCCGGACGCCGCACATGCTCCCGATCTTCGGCTGGGACGGCCCCCACCCCGGCGCCGACGACGCCCACGCCCACACCGCCTGGAACGAGGCCGAGGTCGCCACCGACCGGGCCCTCGCCCCCGCCTACGAGGTCCTCGACGAGTCCGAGCGCATCGAGCTCCGCGACCTCCTCGACTCCACCCGCGACGCGGCGAGCTAGAGGTCCGGCGGCGGGCCGCCCCGGTCGGGGTCCCGGGGGCTGAGGAGGCCGACGGCGCGGCCGTCGGGGTCGTCGACGATGGCGAAGCGGGCGCCCCAGAAGGCGTCGTGGGGGGCGATCCGGCTGGGGTGGCCGGCGTCGACCAGCCGCTGGTGGACCTCGTCGACCGCCTCCCGGCTGGGCACGCCGAAGCCCAGCAGCGTGGTGGCATCGCCGGCGCCGTAGGCCTCGCCCAGCGCCGCGCTGTCGAGCTCGAGCTCCGCCGACGACCCGACCTCGACCCCGCTGACGTGGTGGGCCCCGGTGGCGGTGCGCCAGATCAGGTCCTCGCCCCAGGTGACGCCGAGGAGGGCGTAGAAGGCGATGGTGGCGTCGACGTCGGCGCAGATCAGGTTGAGCCCGGTGAACCGGACGTCGTCAGCCATGGTCGGGCGCCAGGTCGCGGGCGGCCTGGACCGGGTCGAGGCCGAAGGGCAGGACGGCGAGGGCCGGGCAGGTGACGCCGTTGTCGACGTAGCGCTGGACGTGCTCCCGGCACTCCTCGGGCGAGCCGTGGACGATCAGCTGGTCGACGACCTCGTCGGGGATCGCCTCCAGCGCCGCCTTGCGGTCGCCGTCCTTCCACGCCTTCCACATCGGGGCCAGCACGTCGCCCCGGCCGACCCACTCGTGGAAGGCGGCGTAGACGGGGACGTTCAGGTAGGCGGCGATGGCGTAGCGGCCCATGGCCCGGACGGTGGCGGCGTCGGTGGTGGGGGCCACGAAGATGCGGGCGATCACCTCCTTGCCCTCGCCCTGCTCGTGGACGATCGGGGCGACCTGGGCGACGTCTTCGGCCGACAGCCAGTTGATGATGGCGCCGTCGCCCTCCCGACCGGCGAGGCGCAGCATCCCCTCGCGCAGGGCGGCGATCATGATCTTGGGCTGCTCCTCGGGGACCCGGCCGAGCTTGAACCCCTTGACCTCGAAGGTGTCGTAGGCCTCCTTCACCTTCTCGCCGGTGAGGGCGGTGCGGAGGAAGCGGACCATGTCCCGCGTCTTCTTGTACGGCTCCTCGAAGGGGATGTCGTTCCAGCGCTCGACGATGACGTTCGACGACGTGCCGATGCCGAAGGCCACCCGGCCGGGAGCGGCGTCGGCCAGGGCGGCGACGCTCTGGGCCAACGTCGCCGGGCCGCGGGTGTAGGCGGGGACGATGGCGCTGCCCAGGCGCAGCGTCGGCGCCCACGTCGAGGCCAGGGCGAGCGGGGTGAAGGCGTCGGCGCCGTCGGCCTCGCTCGACCACACGTCGGTGTAGCCGCGGTCGCCCAGCTCGACGATCGCCTCCCGCTGGGCGTGGAGGGGGAGGCCGTCGAACGGGATGGTCATGCCGTAGCGCTGCTGCATGGCCTCGTTCCTAGCGCTTCGGCGCGGGGAGCGCCTCCGGTCGCCGCTACCGCTTGAGGGCCGGGTGCTGCCGGGCGAGGATCGGCACCAGCAGCGACTTGGGGGCGAGCCGGCCGGCGTAGGCGCCGACCAGGTTGGCGGCCCCGGGGATGACGACCCGCCGGCCCCGCGCCATGCCCTCGACGGCGGCCTTGGCCACGTCCTCGGCCGTCTCCCACATGAACGCCGGGAGGGCGCCGTCGGACTCCTCCTCGGTGAGCCCGGCGACCTCGCCGAAGCCGGTCTTCACCGGCCCGGGGCACAGCGACGTGGCGGTGACGCCCGTGCCCCTCAGCTCGGCGAACAGCGAGTCGGTGTAGGAGAGCACGAAGGCCTTGGCCGCGGCGTAGCTCGCCTGCCCCGGCAGCGGCTGGAAGGCGCCGACCGAGGCCACGTTGAGCACGGCGCCCCGGCCCCGCTCGACCATGCCCGGGACGATCCGGCTGCACAGGTCGACCACGGCCTCGACGTCGACCCGCACCAGCCGCACCTCGGCGTCGGGGTCCGAGGTGGCCACCCGACCGGTCGTCGAGAAGCCGGCGTTGTTGGCCAGCACGTCGACCACCTGGCCCCGGTCGGCGACCTCCTGGACGAGGGCGGCCCGGCTGTCGGGGTCGGCCAGGTCGGCGGCGATCACCTCGGCCCGGACGCCGTGGGCCGTCGTCAGCCGCCCGGCGACCTCGTGGAGCAGGTCCTCCCGCCGGGCCACCAGGGTGAGCCCGTGGCCCCGCTTCGCCAGCTCGACGGCGAGCTCGACCCCGATCCCCGACGACGCCCCCGTGACGAGCGCGGTCCGACCCTCTCCTGGCACTGGCAAGCCCACGACCGGTCACAGTACGCCACGGCCGGCGGGCCCATCGGCGCTCGGTGGCGTCCCTCGCTAGCTCCACTCCCGGGCGATGGTCGACTGGCTGGCGGTGGCGAGGAGGGTGCCGTCCTGGGCCCAGAGGTGCACGAGGCCGTGGGCGAAGCCGCGCTCGAGGGCGTGGACCTCGATGTCGAGCAGGACCCACTCGGTGGGGACGAGCCGGACCACCCGCAGCGTGTTGTCGAGGCTGTTCCCCCCGACCTGGCGGCCGAGGGCCTGGCTGGTGCCGAAGGGGACGTAGTCGCCGAGGATCGCCAGCTTGGCCGCAGTGGTCTCGGGCAGGTCGGCGACCCGGGCCCACAGCGCCGAGCGGCCACCGGGCAGCAAGGTCCCGTCCCACTCCTCGAACTGGCGGCCGACGGCCAGGCGCAGCTCCAGGCGCCCGTTGATCGACTCGGTGTCGCCCACGAAGCGGCGGGGCCGGTCGGCGCAGTCCTCGGGCGGGGGGACGACCGGCATCTCGACCATCTGGCCCCGGGCGTCGAGGGCGCGGTCGCCGAGGGCGGCGTTGACGGTGAGGATCTCGGTGTCGCCGACGTGACCGACGGCCCGGGCCTGGCTCACCGAGCGCCCGGCCACCGGCACCGTCACGTCGATGTCCATCACGCTCGGCGGGCGGGCGTAGGAGAGGTACTGCGCCGTCGCCCACACGACGGGCCGGCCGGTGGTCCGCTCCAGCGCCTCGATCGCCGCCCCCAGCCCGCACCCGCCGAACAGGAACTGGTGGTTGGTGCAGAGCTCCGGGACGATCGGCAGGTACCAGCGGTGCGGGTTGTGGGTGGCCTGGAGGCCGAGGAACGACACCGGATCCATGCCGACGGAGGGTACGGCTGGGGCGACGGATCGCCCCAGCCCGCCGGTCGGTGCCGGCGCCCCGTCCGACGGCGGCCAGAACGCCCCGCGCCCGCAGGCCCGCGCCAGCGCCCGTCCGACGGCGGCCAGAACGCCCCGCGCCCACCGGCCGGCGCCAGCACCCAGCCAGACGGCGGTCGGATCCGCTCGTGCCTGGCGGTAGCGTCCGCCGCCATGGACCTCGGCCTGGACGGGAAGACGGCAGCGGTGGCCGGAGCGTCGGCCGGCCTGGGCCTGGCGACGGCCCGGGTGCTCGTCGCCGAGGGCGTCACCGTGGCCGTCTGCGGCCGCGACCGGGCCCGCATCGAGGCCGCGGCGGCCAGCCTCGGGGGCAACGCGGTCCCGATCGTCGCCGACGTGGGCACACCCGACGGCGCCACGTCCTTCGTCGAGGAGGCCACCGCCGCCCTCGGGCCGCTCGACATCCTCGTGCCCAACGCCGGTGGCCCGCCGGCCGGCACCTTCGCCTCGACCCCGCTCGACGCCTACCTGCCCGCCCTCCAGCTCAACCTGCTCTCGACGGTGGCGATGTGCCAGGCCGCGGTCCCGGCGATGATCGACCGGGGGTGGGGCCGGGTGGTGGCCATCACCTCGGCCTCGGTCCGCCAGCCGCTGCCGGCGCTGATCCTGTCCAACACGGCGCGGGCCGGCGTCACCGGCTTCCTCAAGACGCTGTCGCTCGAGGTGGCCCGCCACGGGGTGACCGTGAACTCGATCCAGCCCGGGCTCCACGCCACCGACCGGCTGCGCGACCTCTACGGCGAGGACACCTCGGCGGCGGCCAAGGACGTCCCCACCCGCACCGTCGGCCGTCCCGAGGACTTCGGCGCCGTCGTCGCCTTCCTCTGCTCGGACCAGGCCCGCTTCCTCACCGGCGCGGCCCTCCCCGTCGACGGCGGCAACACCCGCGGCCTCCAGTAGGTCCCGCCCCCCCGCCCCCGATCGCTGGCTCCCCCACCGGCTGGGCTGGTGGGCCGGTACGGTCGGCGCCGTGCTGACCCACATCGTCCTGATCACCGCCTCCGACGACGCCACCGACGAGCAGGTCGACGCCATGGTGGCCGGCTTGCGTGCCCTCCCGGGCCGGATCGAGGAGATCCGCAGCTACGAGGTCGGGCGGGACCTGGGTCTGGCCGAGGGCAACGCCACCGTCGCCATCCAGGCCACCTTCGCCTCCCCCGAGGACCTCGAGGCCTACGTCGTCCACCCGGCCCACCAGGAGGTCCTCACCGGGCTGATCCGTCCCATCGCCGCCTCGGTCGCCCGGGCCCAGGTCCCTGCCTGACCGCCCGGCGGCGCCGCCCCCTAGGGTGCGCCGCCATGGCTGACACACCCTGGACGGGCGATGCGTGCTCCCTGGTCGACGCCTTCCGGTCCGGCGAGCGCTCGCCGGCCGAGGAGCTCGAGGCCTGCCTCGCCGCCATCGACGCATCCGAGCTGAACGCCTGGTCGTTCCTCGACCCCGACGGCGCCCGCGCCGCGGCCGCCACCGCCGACACCACGCTGCCGTTCGGCGGCGTCCCGGTGGGGATCAAGGAGCTGGAGAAGGTCGAGGGCTGGCCCGACACCGAGGCCTCGCTCGTGTTCGCCGATCGCAAGGCCGCCCACACCGGCACGATGCTCCAGCGGCTCCGATCGGCCGGCGGCGCCACCTTCGTCGGCCAGACGACGGCCAGCGAGTTCGGCGGGCTCAACATCTCGATCACCAAGGAGAACGGGATCACCCACAACCCGTGGCGGCACGGGCAGACGGCCGGGGGGTCCTCGGGCGGATCGGCGGCCGCCGTGGCCGGCGGCTTGGTCCCGATCGCCAGCGGTGGCGACGGTGGTGGGTCGATCCGCATCCCGGCCGGGTTCAACGGCCTGGTGGGGATGAAGGGCACGGCCGGGCGCATCCCGCGCGGGCCCCACACCCTCATCCACCCGATGACGGTGGTGATCGGCTGCCTGGCCCGGTCGATCCGCGACGTGGCCCGCTGGTACGACGTCACCTCGGGCTACGACTCCCGCGACCCGTACTCGCTCCCCCGCATCGACGGCTGGGAGCGGGACCTCGGGACCCGTGACCTGAAGGGGCTGCGGGTGGCCATCGCCCCGACCCTGGGCTCGGCCGTGGTCGCCGACGGCGTGCAGGAGCGGGTGGTGGCGGCCGCCGAGGCGCTGGCCCGCGACGCCGGCCTCACCATCGTCGACGTCGAGGTGAAGATGCCGACCCTCGACGTCGCCTGGGCCCTCGGGAACCTCGTCGGGCTGAAGATGGAGCTGGGTGACCTCTGGCCCGCCTGCAAGGACGACCTCACCAAGGAGATCGCGTTCGGGCTGGAGATGGCTGAGGGGATGGTCGATCTGGCCTCCTCGGCGCGGAGCGAAGCCGCGCGGACGATGTGCAACGAAGCGATGGCCGACGTCTTCGACCAGGTCGACCTGGTCATCTGTGCCACGAACCCGGACGTCGCGTTCCCGGCCCACGTCGCGTCCAACACGCGGGTGGCCGGTCAGAAGGTGGAGATGGGCAACAACGGTGCCCTCACGATCCCGGCCAACATCAGCGGGAACCCGTCGATATCGGTGCCGGTCGAACCGCTCGACGGCCTGCCGGTCGGGATGCAGATCATGGGCCGCCACCACGCCGATGCCCTGCTGCTCGACCTCGGCCTGGTGGTCGAGCGCACCAGTCCGTGGCCGCTTGTTGCCCCCGGCGCACCGGTCTGAAACCTCGCCCCGAGGGAATCTCCGGGGGCGAACAGGTGTTGGAGGAGATGACCGCCTCAGGTCCCTGACCAGGGGCGATGCTTCACTGTCACACCCCCCCTTCATAGTGATCCGCATGGCACGACAGCTCGACCTCCTCCCCCCGGTCGACCCGGACTGGCGCATCGACGACGAGACCCGTGAGGCCGGTCGTCGGGGCATCGCCAAGGCGCGCGCGGCGCTCGCCGAGGCCCGCGCCCGAGCCGATCGGGACCAGCACCACCACCGCACCGCGGCCTGACCGGGCCGGCCCCGATCTCCACCGGCCCCTGATCTCGACCACCATCGAGCCATGACCGCGCCCGACCCCGCCACCGACATCCGCCCCGAGGTGCTGGCCACGTTGCTCGACCGGCGCAGCACCGCCGCCCTCGTCGACCCGGGTCCCACCCCCGCCCAGGTCGACACGATCCTCCGTGCGGCCACCACCGCCCCCGACCACGGTCGCATCCGCCCCTGGCGCTTCGTGGTCGTCAGCGGCGAGGCCCGCGAGCGCTTCGCCGACGCCCTGGAGGACGGCGGCCTGGCCCGGGACCCCGAGATCACCGAGGGGGTGCGGGCCAAGCTCCGGGCGAAGGCCTTCGTCGCTCCCACCCTCATCGCCGTCATCGCCACCCCCCGGGCCCACAAGGTCGAACGGTGGGAGCAGGTGGTGTCGGCCTCGTGCACCGGCTACGCCATGCTCCTCGCCGCCCACGCCCTCGGCCTCGGGGCGATGTGGAAGAGCGTCCCGTTCCGCACCGGTCCGAAGCTGCGGGAGATGTTCGCCCTCGACGACGACGGCGAGCTGCTCGGCTGGGTCCTGGTCGGCACCCCGTCGGACCCGTCCTCGGTCGGCGGCCGGGCCGAACCCGACCTCACCGGCCTCGCCTTCTACCTCACCGACCAGGGCACGATCGAGCCCCACACCCCATGAGCGCCCGCTGCACCCACCTGGACACGATCGTCCCCGTCACCCCCTCCTCGCCCGGCTGCGAGGACTGCCTGGCCGCCGGCCGTCGCGACTGGGTCCACCTCCGTGTGTGCCAGGCCTGCGGCCACGTCGGCTGCTGCGACAGCTCACCGGCCACCCACGCCACCGCCCACCACCGGGCCAGCGCCCACCCGATCATCCGCTCCTACGAGCCGGGCGAGAGCTGGTTCTGGTGCTACCTCGACGAGACCGGTTTCGAGCTTCCCGACGCCCCGCCGGCCCCCTCCCACCCCTGAGCCGCGGTCCCGGCGAGTCCCGCTCGCGAGGCCCGACGCGTGCGGCGGTTCCCGGGGGTGGGCGGTAGGTTCGCCGGATGGCTGATGTCGTGATCGTCGAGGCCGTGCGCACCCCCGTCGGGCGGCGCAACGGTGCCCTCTCCTCCGTCCACCCCGCCGACCTGCTGGGCACCGCCCTCACCGCCCTGGTCGAGCGGTCGGGCGTCGACCCGACGGCGGTCGAGCAGGTCGTCGGCGGCTGCGTCAGCCAAGTCGGCGAGCAGTCGTTCAACACCACCCGGACGGCGTGGCTGGCGGCGGGCCTGCCGCTGGAGACGGCGGCCACGACCGTCGACACCCAGTGCGGGTCGTCGCAGCAGGCGACGAACCTGGCCACCAGCCTGGTCGGCTCGGGCGTGGCCGATGTGGCCGTGGCCTGCGGCGTCGAGCTGATGAGCCGGATCCCGATCGGGATCAACTCGTCGAAGAAGCTGGGCCTCGGCGTGCCCATCCCCAAGGCGTACTTCGGCCGCTACGAGTTCACCTCGCAGTTCGAGGGGGCCGAGCGCATCGCCGAGAAGTGGGGCATCACCCGCGACGACACCGACGCCTTCGGCCTCCGCTCGCAGCAGCTGGCCGCCCAGGCCTGGGAGGAGGGCCGCTTCGACACGCAGATCGTCGAGGTCGACGCCCCCGACGTCGACGAGGAGGGCAAGCCCCTCGACACGACCCACCACGTCGCCCGGGACGAGGGCCTGCGGGAGACGACGCTGGAGAAGCTCCAGACCCTCAAGCCCGTGGCCCGCGAGGACGGCGTCCACACCGCCGGGTCGAGCTCGCAGATCTCCGACGGCGCCGCCGCCCTGCTGATGATGACCGCCGAGAAGGCCGCCGATCTCGGCCTCACGCCGCGGGCTCGGGTCGTCGACACCTGCCTGGTCGGCGTCGACCCCGTCCTGATGCTGACCGGTCCGATCGACGCCACCCAGCGACTCGTCGACCGGACCGGCATCGGTGTCGACCAGATCGACGTCTTCGAGGTCAACGAGGCCTTCGCCTCGGTCGTCCTGGCCTGGCAGAAGGAGCTCGGCGTCGACCCCGACCGGGTCAACCCCAACGGCGGTGCCATCGCCCTCGGCCACCCGCTCGGCGCCACCGGCTCGGTGCTCGTCACCAAGGCCCTCCACGAGCTGGAGCGCACCAGCGGCCGCTACGGCCTCGTCTCGATGTGCTGCGGTGGTGGGCTGGGCACCGGCACCCTGATCGAGCGCCTCGGCTGACCGGGCCGGCGCCCGAGCCCGGCCGCCCGGCCGGGCCAGGTGTCCGACGGCACCTCGGGGGTAGGGGCTCCGGCGCCCCCACCCCCAGGAGCCACCGTGACCATCGCCATCATCGCCGTCATCTGCGTCGCCCTCCTCGTCCTCGCCTTCCTGGCCCCCCGCCTGTCGTCGCACCCCCAGCGGGGCGTCGACCGGACCCTCGGCACCGCCCAGCGCGCCGGGGGCAAGGCGCCCGGCTTCCTCGGGCGCCTGCTCTCCAAGCAGTTCGGCACCTCCCGCAAGGCGACCAACAAGAGCGCCGCGCTGGGCCGCAAGGGCCGCAGCCACATCGGCGTCTGACGCTCCCCCGCTTCGCTGTCACAGGGGTGGCGTAGGGTCCACCCCACGAGCTCGACGCTCGGATCGCGGCCCCGGCCGCCGGATGTCCCCCACCTCCGGAGGTCCCCCATGCGTCGCGCCCGTCGCCATCTCCTCGCCACCCTGGTCGTGCTCCTGGCCGGTGGGCCGCTCGTCGTCGGCTGCTCGGTGCTCGGCCGGGGCGGGTCGGCGCCGCCGGGCACCGCCACCGTCGTCCGGGTGGTCGACGGTGACACGGTCGACCTGCGGGTCGGCGCCCGGGCCGAGACCGCCCGGCTGCTCGGCATCGACACGCCCGAGACGGTCGATCCCGACGCCCCGGTCGGCTGCTTCGGGCCCGAGGCCTCGGCCCGCACCAAGGAGCTGCTCCCCGCCGGCACCGCGGTCCGGCTGGCCCGCGACGTCGAGGCCCGTGACCGCTACGGCCGGTTGCTCGTCTACCTGACCCGGGTCCGCGACGACCTCTTCGTCAACCGATCTCTCCTGGCCGACGGCTTCGCCCGACCGCTGTCGATCGCCCCCAACGAGGCTCATCGGGCCGAGCTGGCCCGCGCCGCGGCCGAGGCCAGGGCGGCCGGGCGCGGGCTGTGGGGCGCCTGCCCGCCCGATGGGTAGGCGCCGACGGGAGGGGGCCACCGGTCCCGGCCCGGAGCCCGATAGCGTCGTCGCCTGTGACAGGTCTCGCCGAGCGCCTCGGGTACCGCGCCGACGACCGCGTGGTCATCCTCAACTGCGACGACCTCGGGTCCTGTCACTCCGCCAACGAGGCGATCTACCGATCGCTGCGGGACGGGGTGGCCAGCAGCGCCACGTTGATGGTGCCCGCTCCGTGGGCGCGCCACGCCGCGTCCGAGTACCGGGGCGAGGACGTCGGCGTCCACCTGACCCTCAACTCGGAGTGGGACCTCTACCGCTGGGGCCCGATCACCCGAGCGCCGTCGCTGCTCGACGGCGACGGCGGGTTCCCCCGCACGGTCACCGATGTCTGGGACCACGCCGATCTCGACGAGGTGTGGCGCGAGCTCAGCGCCCAGATCGAGCGGGCCATCCTCTGGGGCTTCGATGTCACCCACCTCGACAGCCACATGGGCACGCTCCAGCTCAAGCCCGAGTTCTTCGACGTCTACCTCGACCTCGCCGTCGAGCACGCCCTCCCCCTCCGCCTCTCCGGCGCCTCCACCCAGGAGGCCGTCGGGTTCCCGTTCCGCGACCGGGCCGACGAGGAGGGCGTCGTCGCCCCCGACCACCTGATCAGGGTCTCGGGCGTCGGCAGCCGGGCCTCGATCATGGCGGCGATGGAGGACCTCCGACCGGGCGTGACCGAGATGTACGTCCACCCGGCGGTCGACACCCCCGAGCTACGGGCCCACGCCCCCGACTGGAAGGGCCGCGTCGACGACCTCGACCTGGTCTCCGGTGTCGGGGTCCTCGCCGAGAAGCTGCGCCAGGCCGGCGCCCACGTGATCGGCTACCGGCCGCTGCGCGAGCTCCAGCGCGCCGGCTGACCGACGTCAGTCGAGACCGGCGAAGAGGTCGGTCTCCGGGAGCGGCGCGTCGACCGTCGAGAAGGCCCGGATGTAGTCCTCGTAGGGGTGGATCGTCTCCGCCACCTCCTCGGGGAGCCCGAACCAGAACGGCGACGTGGGGTCGATCTGGGTGGCGTGGGCCCGCAGGGCGGCCGACTTCACGGCGTACAGGCCGTCGACGTCGATGCTGGTCGTGATGCGGTGGTCCTGCGACTCCCGGGCGAACCACTCCTCCGAGTAGGGCGACTCCAGGCCCTGCTCGATGAAGGCGGCGTGGGTCGCCTCCAACCGCTTGCGGGACCAGACCGACCAGTACACCTTGGCCACCTGCCAGGGCTCGCCCGCCTCGGGGTAGGCGTCGGGATCGGCCGCCGCCGGGATCGCCGCCATGGTGACCTCGTGGACCCGCAGGTGGTCGGGGTGCGGGTAGCCCGACTGGTCGTCGCCGTAGGTCAGCACGACCTGGGGTCGCTCGCGCCGGATGATGGTGACCATCCGCTCGACCGCCTCGTCGAGCGGCGCCCGGGCGAAGCAGCGCGGGTCGGCGTTCTCCGGGCTGTCGGGCATCCCCGAGTCGCGGTAGCCGAGCAGGACGACCTCGTCGTAGCCGATCACGGCCACCGCCTCGGCCAGCTCCTCCAGCCGCACCTCGGGGAGCCGCTCCCGCACCTCGGGGGTGTCGAGGGCGGGGTTGAGGATGTCGCCGGCCTCGCCGCCCGTGCAGCAGACCAGCACCGTCCGCGCGCCCGCCTCGTGGTAGCGGTGGACGGTGCCGGCACCCTTGGAGGACTCGTCGTCGGGGTGGGCGTGGACGCTCAGCAGGCAGCGGGGGTCGGTGGCCATCGTCGGCCCAACCTAGAGGCTCGCGGCCCCGACCGGACCGTGGCTGACGCCAGAGCGAGGCCCGGGCGCGACGGACCCCCGGGGAGCGACCCCGGGGGTCCGTCGTCGAAGGGGCATCGGCACCGTGGCCGCCGTCGGTGTGAAAGGGCCCGGTGGTCTCGAGGTGGGCGTCGGCGAAGAGGGGCCGGCGGTCCCGGCAGGTCGTCTCCTCCTCGTCGGCGACCACCGAACGAACGCATCCGTGGGGTCCCTCGAACGGAACGGGCGGTGTCTCAGCCCTTCTGCTTTGTCAAGGTCAAGCCGGCGACTGCACCATCACCGACCCGGTGACCCCGGTCACGATGCGCCTCCGAGAGCGCGTCGTCAACCCCCGAACGCGCGCGCGACGGTCGGCTACGCCGCAGCCGCCGCCGCGGCCTTGTCGGCCTTGGCCGACTGGTAGGCACCGAAGCCGAGGGCGATGGCCCCGAGGAGGAAGAAGATGCCGATCGGGCCCAGCATCACGACGTAGAGCACGCCCGTGACGGCGCAGATCATCAGCGTCCGGGTCCGGGTGAACCGGGTCAGCGAGCGGACGCCCATGAACGCGATCAGCACGGGGACGAGGGCGTAGATGGCGGCGGCGACCGGCGGCACCAGGTCGAGCAGACCGACCCGGTAGGCGGCGACGACCGGCTCGTCGGCGAACTCGTCCTCCTTCACCTCCTCGAGGGCGGCCGGGTCGAGGGCGTCGCCCCCGTCGGCGTGGACGACCACCATGGCGCCGAGCTCGTCGAGCACCGCCGGCGGGGCCACGGGGGCGACGAACAGCGTCGCTGCGCTCACCACGGCGACCAGCAGGGCGAGGACGGCGGCGCGACCCCCGGGCTGGGCGGTGAGGCGGAGGAGCAGACCCCGGGGACCGGGGACGTCGGGGACCTCGACCACCTCCGACGGCGGACGGGCGGGGCGGGCCGCCCGGGCCGGGCGGGCGTCGCCCCCATCGGCCCCGTCACCCGGCGTGGGACGGGGCGGGAACAGCTTGCCGAGCAGGCCGCCGGAGGAGGAGGCCGCCGGGCGGGCCGGCTCCTTGGCCAGGTTGGTCGTGCCCCCGCTCTTGGCCTTGGCCCGGGTCGGCGTCTCCTCGACGGTGCGCGACGGGCGGGTCGCGGCCCGCTTGGCACCCTCGGTGCGCGCCTGGCGGTTCTGCCGCTCCTGGCGGTTGCGGGCCTGACGACGGCGCTTGGCCGCATCCTTGTCAGCGGGCACTGCTACACACTCCGGGGTGACGATGGTCGGCCGGCAGCTCGACCGCCGCGAACCTAGTGAACCGTTGCCGCCCGGCCCCCACCGTGGCGTCCGGGGTCTGTCCCGACCAACCCGTCGGCGACCGCTCCTCGCCCTCGCCCTGCTGACCGGAGCCCTGGTGGGTTGTGGTGGTGGGCCCGATGCCTCGGTCGGGGTCGTGGCGGCCGGCGACACGGTCGAGGTCCGGGCCAAGGCGTGCGGCGACGGTGGGATCGAGCGGGTCGACGTGGTCGACCCGGCCGCTCCCGAGGAGCCCCTGTGGTCGGCGGTGGCGGACGATCCGGGGGCAGCCCGGCGCACCGTGCCGGTGGCGGCCGAGGTGCCCGGCTACGCGGTCGAGGACCACCGGCGTGACGGCGCGCTGCCGGATCGGCGACTGCGGGTCCTCGTCGCCGGTCCCGACGGCGCCAGCTGGGGCGGACCCCGGTTCACGCCCGGCGACCTGGAGGAGGGCCGTCTCCGGGTCGCCGGCAAGGACGTGGCCCTCGACGAGTGGGAGGCCGAGCCGGCCCGCTGCCCCGACGTCGGACTCGGCGCCGCCCTGGCCGGGGGCGTGGCCACCGCGGTCGTCGCCGGCCTGCTGTGGCTGATCGTCCGCGCCCTGGCCCGGGCGGTCCGCCGCTCGGGTGACGCACCCTGATCGGCGGCGCGCCGCCGGCCCGGCCCCGGCCGGCGGGTCAGCCGACGAGGCGCTCGGCGGAGGCGGTGAGGATGTCCTCGTCCAGGTAGGACGGGGCGCCGGGTCGGGTGAGGGCGAGGTGCCAGGCGACGAGGTCGCCGACCCGCACGATGCCGGCCACGGCGGTCGACGACTCGTCGGCCACGGTGGCGAGCAGGGCGGAGTCGCCGATCCCGTCCAGCTCCTCGGTCTCGGTCTCGGGCTGGCAGGTCACGAGGGCCTCGCCCAGCTCGGTGGCGAAGGCCGTGGCGGTGTCGGCGTCGGGGAACCGGAGGATCGCCTGCTGGAAGATCTGGGAGTCCTCGTCGCTGCCGGCGAGCAGCGCCTGGGCGGCCTGGTCGTCCCAGGTCTCCTCCAGGGTGATGTCCTCGCACAGGTCGGTGTCGAGGCTCCCGTCGCCCAGCGTGTCGTCGGGGGCGAAGCCGGTGCCGATGACGGCCGGGTCGAGGAGGAGCTCGGCCAGCGGGCTGTCGTTGGGGGGCAGGTTGGGGCTGGTCGTCGACCCGCCCTCGCTGGTGCTCGACCCGTCCGGCGCCGCGGTCGTGGTGGGGTCCGCCGGCTCGGTGGTGGTGTCGTCTCCGGGTTCGGTGGTGGTGTCGTCGGCCTCGGTCGTGGTGTCGTCAGCCTCGGTCGTGGTGTCACCGGCGTCGTCGTCACCGTCGTCGCTGCAACCGGCGAGACCGGCCGGCACGAGCAGGAGGGCGACCAGGAGCAGGGCGGATCGGCGGCTCGTCATCCGGCAACCCTGGCACAGTCAGCGGAAGTCGCGGCTGCGGGCCGGGGCCTGGAGGTCGAGGGCCCAGATCCGCTCGGCGATCACGTTGGTGACGCCCTCGGCCCGCTCGAGCCGCCCCCGGACCAGCAGGGCCGGGGCCGACGAGGCCACCCGTCGGTGCCGGGCCCAGCAGCCCTTGGACACCACCACGTTGACCAGGCCCGTCTCGTCCTCGAGGTTCACGAAGATCGTGCCGCCGGCGGTGGCCGGCCGCTGGCGGTGGGTCACCACACCGGCGACCAGGACCCGGGACGCCTCGCCCCGGCCACCGCTCCCGGCCTCGCCGGCCTCCGCCTCGTCCGCCGGCGACCGCTCGGGGGTCGGACGGGAGCGGGGCCAGCCCCAGGACGCCGAGGTCACCACCGCCGAGCGGATCCACCCTCCCGCGGCCACCGCGGCCGCCGGCCCCGGCTCGGGCCCCGGCTCCACGAACGCCGGCTCGACCCGTCGGACCCCCGGCCCCTCCCCCTCGCCCGCGCTACCCCGACCCCCCGCCCCCGCCGAGCGCTGACCCCCCGCTCCGAGCCCTCCCCCGTCCGTCGCCCCCTGGTCTCCCCCCGTCGCCCGCCGGACCTCACCGCGGCCAGCCGGTCCCCGGCCTCGCTCGCTCCTCGTCCCCGACCCTCCGCCCACCGCCGCTGCTGGGGTTGCCTCCTCGAACGCAGCGACAGGCGTGACGAGGCCACCGCCGACGCCGTTCGTCCCGACGAGGGTGTCGGCCGGGGTGGCGGGGTGACGGGCACCGGGGCGAGGACCGGTGGCGCCGGGGAGGTGGGGGAGGTCGACGGCGGTGACGACACCGAGCTCGGCCAGCTCGCGGCGGACGAAGCGGGTGGGGTGGCCGTCCGCGCTGATGCTGGTGGCCCACAGGTCGGCCGAGGCCTGCTCGGCCGGGGACATGCCCGGCAACGTGGGGGCCTCGGCACCGGTGACGATGCCGCTCAGGCGGTCGGGGTGCGACTGTGCCACGGCGCCGACCGTCCACAGGGCCTGGCGACGGCTCGGGCCGAAGCAGTCCAGGGCGCCGGCGGTGGCCAGCGCCTCCAGGGCGGTGAGGGACGCCCCGCTGCGCCGGGCCAGGTCCTCGGCGTCGGCGTAGGGCCGCTCCGGCCCGTTCGGCCCCTCCGGGTGACGACCCTCGGCGATGGTCCGAGCCAGCTCGTCCCCCACCCCCCGGACCGAGCCCAGGCCGAGGCGGACGGCCGGCCCGCCCACGCCCCACATCTCGGGCGGCGCGCCCACCCACGAGCGAGGTCCGGCAGGATCGACGCAGTCGACCTCCAGGGTGGCGTCGACCTGGGAGGCGTTGACGTCGGGCCCGCGCACCGGGACCCCGTGGCGGCGGGCGTCGCGCACCAGCGAGTGGGGGGAGTAGAAGCCCATCGGCTGGGCGTTGAGGAGCCCGACGCAGAAGGCGGCCGGCTGGTACCGCTTCATCCACGACGAGGCGTAGACGAGGTAGGCGAAGCTGGCCGAGTGGCTCTCGGGGAAGCCGTAGTTGGCGAAGGCGGCCAGCTTGTCCCACAGGTCCTCGGCCGTCTCCTCGGGCACCCCCCGCTCGGCGGCCCCCGTGCGGAAGCGCTCGTGGAGCACCTCCATCCGGCGCTGGCTCCGCTTGGACCCCATCGCCTGGCGGAGCTGGTCGGCGTCGGACGCGCTGAAGCCGGCGACGTCGATGGCCATCTGCATGAGCTGCTCCTGGAACAGCGGCACCCCCAGGGTCTTGGCCAGGGCCCGCTCGCACAGCGGGTGGGGGTAGGTGACCTCCTCCTCGCCGTTGCGGCGGCGGATGTAGGGATGGACCGAACCGCCCTGGATCGGCCCGGGGCGGATGAGGGCGACCTCGACCACCAGGTCGTAGAACCGGCGGGGCCGGAGGCGGGGCAGGGTGGCCATCTGGGCCCGGGACTCGATCTGGAACACCCCGATCGAGTCGGCCCGGCAGAGCATGGCGTAGACCTCGGGGTCGTCCGGCGGCAGCTTGGCCATGTCGAGCTCCTCCCCCGACCACTCCTTCACGGCGTCGATGGTCAGGTGGAGCGCCGACAGCATGCCCAGACCCAGCAGGTCGAACTTGACGAGCCCGATGGCGGCGCAGTCGTCCTTGTCCCACTGGAGGACGCTGCGGTCGGCCATCCGGGCCCACTCGACCGGGCAGACCTCGACCACCGGGCGATCGCAGATCACCATCCCGCCCGAGTGGATGCCGAGGTGGCGAGGGGCGTCGACCACCTCACGGGCCAGGTCGAGCACGGCGGGCGGGACATCGACGGTGGTCGGCTCGCCACCGGGACCTCGGACCACCTGGCTGCCGGCCGCGCCAGCACCGATGCCCTGGAGCCCACCCCATCGGTCGACCTGCTTGGCCCAGGCGTCCTGCTGCCCGGGGGCGTAGCCGAGGGCCCGGGCCATGTCCCGGACCGCCGAGCGGCCCCGGTAGCAGATGACGTTGGCGACCTGGGCGGCCCGCTCCCGGCCGTGGCGCTCGTAGACGTACTGGATGACCTCCTCGCGCTGGGTCGACTCGATGTCGATGTCGATGTCGGGTGGGCCGTCCCGCTCGGGCGACAGGAACCGCTCGAACAGCAGCCCGTGGCGGACGGCGTCGACGGCGGTGATGCCGAGGGCGAAGCACACGGCGGAGTTGGCGGCCGAGCCCCGGCCCTGGCAGTAGATCCCCCGCTCGCGGCAGAACCGCACGATGTCCCAGACCACGAGGAAGTAGCCGGGGAACCCGAGGACCTCGATCAGCTCGAGCTCACGATCGACCTGGGCCCAGGCCGGGGTGGTGCCCGAGGACGGACGGGCCCCGTAGCGCTTGGTGGCCTCGGCCTCGACGATCTCGTGGAGGAAGGCGGCCTCGTCGACCGGTCGGCCGTCGAGGTCGGTGAAGGGCGGCAGGCTGGGGGCGACCAGGCGGAGATCGAAGGCGAGGTCGCGCCCCAGGGCAGCGGCACCCTCGACCACGCCAGGGAAGCGGGCGAAGCGGCGCGCCTGCTCGGCCCCGGAGCGGAGGTGGGCCGACGCCCCGCCCAGGAGCCAGGGCTCGTGGGCGTCGAGGCTGCGTCGCTGGCGGACGGCGGCCACGGCCGTGGCCAGGCGGTGGCGGCCGGGGTGGGCGTAGCGGACGTCGTTGGTGGCGACGACGTCGACACCGGCGCGCAGGGCGATCTCCACCAACGCCTCGTTGCGGGCCGCGTCGATCGGATCCCCGTGGTCCCAGATCTCCACCCGCACCTGGTCGGCCCCGAAGGTGGTGACCAGCTGCTGGAGGCGGCGGCGTGCCGCGGCCGGGCCATCGGCGACCAGGGCGGCGGGGACGCTGCCGTCGGCCCCACCGGTGAGGACCACCCACCCGCCCTCGCCCGGCGTGCCTCGACCACCGACGGCGGCCAGGTCGCCGAGGGTGAGACGGGGAGCGCCCTTCTCCCCCGCCATCTGTGCCTGGCTGACGACGCGGGCCAGGTCGGCGTAGCCCCGACGCCCGCGGGCCAGCACCACGACCCGGCCGGGAGCCGTCTCGCCCGCACCGGCCCCGACGGGCTGGTCGGCCAGCCCGAGGTCGACGCCGTACACCGCCGGCACACCGACGACCGTGGCCGCCTCGGACTGGCGGACCACCCCGTAGAAGCCGTCGCGATCAGTGATGGCCAAGGCCTCCAGCTCGAGGCGCGCCGCCTCCTCGACCAGCTCCTCAGGATGGGAGGCACCCTCCAGGAAGCTGAAGTTGGAGCGGCAGTGGAGCTCGGCGTACGGGACCCGAGCACCCGCCACCACACCGTCGCCCGCCCCACGACGGGACCGAGCCGCCACCAGGTCGGCGATGTCGGGTGGGGGCTCGTAGGCGCTCCGATGGGTCGACCACGCCGGGGTGTCGCCCCCGTCTCGAGGGACGCCACGATGCTCGCCGGGACGGGCGCGACCCGAGAGGGTGCGCTCCAGCTCGGACCAGGGCATCGGTGCGTTGGTGAACCCCATGGGGCTCGCCACCTTATCGAACACATGTTCGTTTCGTTCCCGGGCGAGTGGGGAACGAAACCCGACATCCATTGTCCCCCACCGCCCGAGAGGAGGCCCTCGATGCGATCAGACGGCGGAACGACCCTCGCGGAGACGGGCGAGGGCGACACCCACGTCCGGCACGGCGGACATCGGCCACGACACGCCCCACGGTTCGTTCCACAGCGTGCCCGCGGGCACCGTCCACGGACCCACGTAGAGGTATGGCGTCGGGTGATCGGCATCGCCCGGCGAGCCGCCGTAGTTCACCTCGTCCATCGTCAGCGCCAGGTCGAAGTGCTCAGGCCACAGCTGGGCCACCGGCGGGTCGTCCTGAGCCACCTCCTCCACCAGACCGGTGAGGGCGGCGTCGACCAGGGCGAACCAGCGGGCCAGCACGGCGGCCGCGTCCGGGTCGATGGCCAGCCGGGCGTCCGGGTCGCACGGCGTGGCGATGTCGTACAGCCCGCCCGGCGCGCCGGGTGCGACGCCGACCAGGGCGGCCGCGGCGGCGAGCGTCGTCAACGGCGCCCGCTCGGCCCGTCCGGCGACCTCGACCACCAGCTCCGTGCCCTCCACCCGGGCTCTCCGAGCCACGCCCGCGACCTCCACCTCCGGCGTCCCGAACCCACCCGGTGTCACCCGCAGCCCGATGTGCCCGTCCCACCGGTGGAGAGCGGCAGCCAGCACGTGCTCGGCCACGGCGTGCAGGGCGTGACGGGTGGCCACCAGGTCGTCAGCGGTCGGGGCCGGCACCTCGGCCGCCTACGCCTCGCCACCCAGGTCGGCCCATGCGCGCTCGATGCGATCGGCGCTCCACGCACCGTCGTGGACGATCACCCGATGCCGCACCCGCAGCTCCTCGCCGGCGGCCAGGTCCATCCCGTCGTGCCACAGGAAGGCGGCGTTCATGAAGTTCGACCACCCCTCGTCCCCGTAGGTGTCGGCCCGGGTGCTGGCGTACCACGGCACCGGGTGGCGGCGGTTGCCCGGGTGGTCGAGGAAGGCCATCCCGGCCAGATCCCCCTCCGCCCCGCCGGGCGGGCGGCCGGTCAGGTCGCACCAGCGAGCGCCGTCGCCCAGCACCCTCTCGTGGGTCGAGCCGTCGTCGAGCATCAGCCGTGTGTCGGTCCAGTCCCCCGCCCCCCGGAGGGTGAGGCCCCCGTAGCCGCCCCAGGTCGTGAACGGTGTCCGCTCCAGCCGACACGGGGCCGACGACACGAGCCTCGTGTCCAGGTCGATGGCGTAGGCGTCGGGCCCCAGGGGCACATGGGTCCAGGTGCGGTCCTCGACGAGGGCGACGGTGGTGCGATCGGGCCGGATCCACTCCAGCCGCCCGCGGAGGGAGACGACGCCCTCGTCCGCCTCGGTGATCGCCGGCGGCCCCTCGTGGCGCAGCACCCCGTAGGCGTCGTACTCCTCCCAGAAGTTGTCCCCGTCGACGAACTTGATGGTGAACCAGAGGGCGTGGTGCCACGGGTGGTCGTCGGGGGCGTCCCGGGTGAGGACGTGTCCGGCCGGGGTGCGCACCGGGTGGACGTGGGGGCGCCGCGAGGCCGACCAGCGGTAGGTCCACAACCCACCCACGGCGATGCCGTCGTCGGTCTCCTCGACCGATGTCCGCGGGGTGGCGGTCACGGCTGCCACCCGTCGAGGGCGGGGTCGTCGGCGGCGAGGGGCAGGGCCACCTCATGACCGGAACGGGACGAGACGTACACGGCGGTGAGCACCTCCAGGACGGTCCGGGCCTCGGACAGGGTGACGGGGAGCGGTGCGCCGGTGGCCCGGGCGTCGGCGTAGCGCTCGAACAGGCCGACGAAGTCCTCGGTCCGCTCGGGTTGGTCGGCCAGGAAGGCGTCGAGGTCGGCCTGGCCCTCGGGATCGGCGGCGGTCCAGGTCCACGGCTCGGCACCGGGCGTGTAGGCACCGGTCGAGGACTCGGCGGTCAGGTGCTCGAAGCAGAACCGCATCCGGGAGATCTCGGCGGCCGACCCCGTGGTGGCCGACAGCGTGACCAGCGAGCCGTCGGCGTAGCGGAGGACGACCGCGGCGCAGTCCTCGGTCTCGATGCCTTCGTTGACGATCGTCGACGTGGTGGCCCACACGCTCGCCGGCGGGCCGAGGACGTGGACGACCATGTCGATGTGGTGCTGGGCGTGGACCGTGACCGTCCCGCCCAGCTCGGTCGCCCACCGCCCCCGCCAGGCGGCCTCCTCGTAGTAGTCCCGACCCCGCTGCCAGGCGACGTCGACGGTGGCCACGTAGGGCCGGCCGGTGCGCCCGGACTCGACCAGCGCCCGCAGGCGTTGGAGGCCTCGACCGAACCGGTACTGGAAGACCGGCACGATCGTCCGGCCAGTCTCCTGCTCGAGCGCCATCAGGTCGTCGACGGCCCGCACCGACCCCACGAGGGGCTTCTCGCACACCACGTCCCGACCGGCGCGCACGCAGCGGGCGATCTGGTCGGCGTGCAGGTGCGGCGGGGTGCACAGGACGACGACCTCGACCTCGTCCATCACCAGGACGTCGTCCAGGCTCGTGACGGGCCGGACGTCGCGCAGCCAGCCCGCCACCTCGACGGCGCGCTCCTCGTCGAGGTCGCACACGGCCACGACCCGGTACCGGTCACCCAGCTCGGCCAGCGAGATGTAGTGGAGCCGGCCGATGCCGAGCCCGACGACCGCCACCCCGATGCGCCCGTCCGACCCGCTCCTGCTGGCGCCCACCGGCGCGCTGCTCTCCACGCCCGGGAGTCTGGCGCGCGAAGATGGGTGCCCGTGGACGGTGGCACGGACGACCAGACCCTGAAGGCCCGGGTCGTCGTCCTCGCCGGGCCCTCCGGGTGCGGTAAGACCCGGCTGGCCGTGCGGGCCGGTGTGCCGATCGTCGCCCTCGACGACTTCTACCGGGACGGCGACGATCCGGACATGCCGATGGTGGGCGGCCACGTCGACTGGGAGGACCCGGCGTCGTGGGACGCCGAGGCCGCCGTCGCCGCACTGGGCCAGCTGTGCCGCACCGGGCGGGCCGAGGTGCCGATCTACAGCATCGCCGACGATGCCCGGGTCGGGTCCCGCCCGGTCGCCCTCGACGGCGCGCCGATCGTCGTGGCCGAGGGGATCTTCGCCGCCGAGGTCGTCAGCCGGCTCGAGGCCGAGGGCCTCCTCGCCGACGCCCTCCTGCTCCGCAGCCCCTCGCTGGTCACCTTCTGGCGCCGGCTGGCCCGTGACCACCGGGAGGGTCGCAAGCCGCCGCTCGTGCTGCTGCGCCAGGGCCTGGCCAAGCTCCGTGACGAGCGCCGGGTGGTCGCCCGCCAGGCGTTGCTCGGATGCCGCCGCATCGCCAAGCCGGCCGCCGCCACCCTCCTCACCGACCTCGCCGGCACCCCGGTCGGGTCCTCGCCCACCCCCGCCTCCTCCACCGCCGCGGCCTGAACCCGGGCGACGACACCAAGGCCCGGCGCCACCAGCACACCCCACAAGCGACCGGCGGCCCTCCCGCGCCCGTGAGGCGCACGGGACCCACCACCGCGACCTCCTGCCCACAAGAACGGGTTCCTGTGCGTTGGGGTCGCGAAAGAGGATCGCTCTACGATCCATCGGTGCGCGCCCCCGCCCTGCCCGATGCGATCCGGAGCTCGCTGCCGTCATCGTTCTCGCTGCTCGTCGTGGCCGCCGGCGTCGCCGGCGGGATCGTCGGCGCCGCCTACCTGGCCGTGCTCATGGCGGTCGAGCACCTCCTGGGGCCGGAGCGGTGGGGCGACGGCGCCCACGTGGCCGTCCTCGTCGTCACCGGCCTGGCGGTGGCCGCCGTCGTGCGGACGCTGGGCCCCACGTCGAACGTCGAGCTGCTGGTCGACGACATCCACGTCGTCGGGGGCCGCTACGAGCTGCGCACCCTCCGCTCGCTGATCCCCGTCTCGCTCCTCTGCGTCGGCGCCGGCGGCACCCTCGGCCCCGAGGCCCCCCTGGTGCAGACGACCGGCGCCCTCGGCGGGCGGATCGCCCACCGGGCCGGCGTCGACCAGCGCCGGCTCCGGATCCTCACGATCACCGGCATGGCCGCCGGCTTCACCGCCCTGTTCGGCTCCCCGATCGGCGCCACCGTCTTCGCCCTCGAGATCCCCCACCGGCGCGGCATCGAGCACTCCGACGCCATCCTGCCCGCCTCGGTCGGCGCCCTCGCCGGCTACGCCGTGTACGTGGTGGCGTCGGGCAACGGCCTGCGCCCCATCTTCGACCTCCCCGGCGTCACCGCCCTGCGGGCGGTCGACCTGGCGTGGGCGGTGCTCGCCGGCGTCCTCTCCGCCGTCGTCGCCTACGCCTTCGCCCTGGGCGTGCGGGCTGCCCGCCGCGCGACCCGGGCCATCCCGCAGCCGGCCCGGCCGGCGCTCGGCGGCCTCGCCCTCGGTCTCCTGGCCCTGGCCAGCCCGCACGCCCTCACCAACGGCGAGCTCGCCCTCCACGAGGTCACGACCGGCACCCTCGCCGTCGGCGCCCTGCTGCTCGCCGCCGTGGCCAAGCTGGCCGGGGCGATCGTCGCCGTGGCCGGCGAGTGGCGGGGCGGGTTCATCATCCCGCTGTTCTTCATCGGCGCCTGCGTCGGCAGCGCCGTCCACGTCCTCGCCCCGGGCGCCGACCAGTGGGTGATGGTCACGGCGATGATGGCCGGGTGCAACGTCGGGGTGACCAAGACCCCGCTGGGGTCGGCCCTCGTCGTCAGCGAGATGGCCGGCATGCGCCTGCTGCCCACGGTGCTGGTGGCCTCGCTGGTGAGCCTCGCCCTCACCGGCCCGCTCCGGGTGATCGAGACCCAGCGCAGTCGCGTGGAGGCGGGCACCGGGGCCCGGCCATGACGACGGCCCGGCTGGGGGACGAGGAGTACCGGGCGCTGGCGACGTTCCGGACCGAGCTGCGGCGGTTCCTCGCCTTCTCCGAGCGGGTCGCCCGCGACGCCGGGCTGACGCCCCAGCAGCACCAGATGCTGCTCGCCGTCCGGGGGCACCCGGGCCCGGGTCCGGCGTCGGTGAGCGACGTGGCCGCCGCCCTCCTGCTCCGCCGCCACTCGGCCACCGAGCTGGTCAACCGGGCCGCCGAGGCCGGTCTGGTCGTGCGGACCGAGGACGCCGACGACGCCCGCCGCACCCTCGTCGTGCTCACCCCGGCCGGCGAGGAGGTCCTCGACGCCCTGTCGGACCTCCACCGGGCCGAGCTGCCCCGCCTGCGGGCCGTGGTGGCCGGCCTCGACGCCCTCGACCAGGGCTAGGGCGTGCTGCGATCGCCTCAAGGTGCCAGGCACCTTGAGGCGGTCGAGCTCTTCCGCACCCACATCGACTAGGGGCCGGGCCGTCCCCGCAGGGCGAGGTAGACGGTGCGGACGGCGAGGGCCTGGCGGACGTCGCCGACGACCTCGTCGAAGAACTCCTCCCGGTACCCCGAGTCGGTCACCAGCGAGACCGTGAACGAGAACCCGGCCACGAAGGCGACGAACCCGGACACGTGGAGCAGCGCCGAGGTCAGCACGACCTCGTGGCCGAACAGCGAGCCGGTCCACAGCCGATCGACCGGGATCTCCTCGCCGAGCCACCCGACGACCACCTCGGGCCGGATGGCGACCAGCCCGAACAGCGTGAAGAAGGCGAACACGGCCGCCGTCACCAGCGCCGCCTGCACCGCCTGGGCGAAGAGGAAGACGAGGTAGACGTTGACCCGCTGGCGGCGGGTGAGCTCGACCGGCCGGGCGCCGGCGAACCGCTCGACGACGCCGGCGATGGGGGTGTCCCGGCAGGCCGCGACCAGGCCGCCGTCGCCCAGCTCGTCGTCGACCCGGCGGACCTCGCCCGGCAGCCGGGTCAGCAGGAAGAACAGGCCGACCACGACGAACATGGCCGCGGTGAGGGCGAACAGCGGCCCGGGGAGGGCGGCCGCCACCTGCCAGGCCTCGGTGTTGACGAACACCAGGATCGTCAGGGCGAAGAGCAGCGGCAGCGCCCGGCCGACGAGGTCGGCGATCGTCTCCAGGGCGGCGACGGTGCGGCCCAGCGCCCACCGGGTCATCGGCACCAGGCCGTAGCTGGTCACGACGTAGACGAGACCGAGGAAGACGAGGTTGCCGGCCACGGTGAGCAGGGCGACCCCGGGCTCGCCGAACACCAGCGGCACCAGCGCCGGGAGGACGACGAACAGCCCGAGCTCGAACGGCCCGACGTCGTCGGGCCGTTGGCGGGCGGGTCGGCCCCGGGCCAGGTTGACCCCGACGAAGGCGCCGACGAGGAGCGCCGCCCCACCGACGAGGGCGGCCAGGTTCACGTACCAGCGCCACTCGAGGCGGACGGCGTTCACCGCCTCCAGCAGCCCGACGAGGAGCAGGACCCCGACGCTGCGGGTGAAGACGTCCTCGCTGGCCCGGTAGCCCTCGATCAGGTGGGGCAGCCCACGGCGGAGGAACCAGCGCTCGGTCGCGCGCAGCAGCTCCTGGTCGGAGGGGGCGCCGGCCACCGGGGCAGTCTGCCCGCGGATGCGCGGCGCTGGTGTGACCCCCGGTAACGTGCCCGCCGGCCGGAGCCGGCCACGACCACATCCAGGGGGACCCAAGCGATGACCTCACCCACCCGCGCCCGGCGCGCCACCGCCGCGATCGCCGCCGTCCTCCTCCTCGTCACCGGCTGCACCGACGACGGCGAGGGGAAGGCCGACGAGCCCGGCACCGACGAGCCGACCGCCAGCCGGCCGGTCGTCGACACCGACGCCGAGACGGTCGAGGCGACCTTCACCGTCGCCCCCGGCGTCGAGATCGCCACGGTCACCGACGCCGAGCCCGGTCACGAGCTCACCCTGGTCAACAGCGACGACGAGAAGCTCCTCAGCCTCGTCACCGACGAGGAGGGCCAGGCCCACTTCGCCTACGTGCCCGACGAGTACCTCAGCTACGAGACCGGGGAGGGCGGCACCCTCCCCACTGCTGCCGGCCAGCAGCTCCGGCCCGGCACCTACACCATCTGGGACGAGACGGCCGAGCCCCCGGCCGTCAGCGAGCCCTTCGAGGTCATCGCCCGCGACGACGTGCCCGACGCCTCGTTCTACGCCGACCAGGAGATCGGTGACGGCTTCGGCTACGTCACCATGCGCGACGGCGTCACCCTCAGCATCAACGTCAAGCTCCCCGGCCCGATCGAGGACGGCCCCTACCCGACCGTCGTCGAGTACTCGGGCTACGGGCCGTCGAACCCGGGCGCCGAGGAGCCGGGGTCGATGATCGCCGGGCTGATCGGCGGCTACGCCACCGTCGGCGTCAACATGCGGGGCACCGGCTGCTCCGGCGGCGTGTTCGACGTCTTCAACCCGGCCCAGCAGGCCGATGGCTACGACGTGATCGAGGCCATCGCCGCCGAGCCCTGGGTGAAGGGCAACAAGGTCGGCATGGTCGGGCTGTCCTACTCGGGCATCACCCAGCTCTACGTCGCCGCCACCCGCCCGCCGAGCCTCGCCGCGATCACGCCGCTGTCGGTGATCGGCGACTCGTGGCAGATGGCCTGGCCGGGGGGCATCTACAACTCCGGCTTCACCCAGCAGTGGCTGGCCGAGCGCAACCGGCAGTCCGAGGGCGGTGGCTCCGACTGGGTGAGCGAGCTGGTCGAGGGGGGCGACGAGACCTGCTCGGAGAACCTCCGCATCCGCACCCAGAACCCCGACTTCGGCGAGTTCACCCGGGCCCTCGAGAACCGGCCCGTCGACGCCGACACCCGCGACCTCGAGCACCTCGTGCAGGACATCGAGGTGCCCGTCTTCCTCACCGGCGCCTGGCAGGACGAGCAGACCGGGCCCCGCTTCGGCGTGATGCTCGACGACTTCACCGGCACCGAGCGGGAGAGGATCACGCTGTTCAACGGCCGTCACCCCGACGGCTACACGCCGCTGGTGCTGACCCGCTGGTACGAGTTCCTCGAGCTCTACGTCGACGGGGTCGTGCCCCGCATCCCCGACGGCATCCGGGCCGCCGCTCCGGCCTTCATGCAGGACTTCTTCGGCGTGCCCGGCCTGTCGTTCGAGGAGGACCGCTTCGCCGACTTCGCCGACGAAGACCTCGAGGGCGTGCTCGCCGCCTACGAGGCCGAGCCCAAGGTCCGGGTCCTGTTCGAGAACGGCGCCGGCGACCCCGCCAACCCCGGCTCGCCCACGGCCCGCTTCGAGGCGACCTTCGCCGAGTGGCCGCCGCCCGACATCACGCCGACGACGTGGTACCTCGGCCCCGACGGCGCCCTCGCCACCGACGCCCCCGGCGACGACGGGGCCGACGTCTTCACCGTCTCGACCGAGGAGGGCCAGGACACCTTCTTCGCCGACGACGAGGGCGGCTACCCGCTGCTCGACCCGCTGTGGGAGTTCGACTGGCGGTCGCCCGCCTCGGGTGCCTCGTACGTCACCGAACCGTTCGAGGAGGACACGGTCGTCGCCGGCGCCGGCTACGCCGACCTGTGGGTCCGGGCCGACACCGAGGACGCGGACGTCCAGGTCACCGTCTCGGCCATCCAGGCCGACGGCACCGAGGTGCTCGTCCAGAGCGGCCAGCTGCGGCTGTCGCACCGGGCCCTGAGCGAGGAGACGGGCGACGACCTCGAGGTCCACCACCCCTTCGACGAGGAGCACCGCGAGCCGCTGGTGCCGGGCGAGTGGACGCAGGCCCAGATCGCCATCCCGTCGTTCGCCCAGGCCTTCCGCGCCGGGACTCGGCTGCGGGTCGTGATCGCCTCGCCCGGTCGGGATCGGGGCACGTGGAAGTTCGACACCATCGGCTCCGACGGCGACCGCGTCGAGATCGGTCGGGGCGGCGACCACGCCTCGACGCTGGTGCTCTCGCTGGTCGACGGGGTCGACGTCGCTCCCGGCGACCCGCCCTGCCCCAGCCTGCGAGGCCAGGCCTGCCGGCCCTACGAGCCCACCGGGAACACGTCGGCCTGACCGGTCGGGCACCGGCCAGGATGGGCCGGTGAGCCCGGACGACACCTACACCCACGGCCACGCCGAGAGCGTCCTGCGGTCGCACCGCTGGCGCACGGCGGAGAACTCGGCCCCCCACCTGCTGCCGCACCTGCGCCCCGGCCTCGACCTGCTCGACGTCGGCTGCGGGCCCGGCACCATCACCGCCGACCTCGCCGCCCGGGTCGCCCCCGGACGGGTCGTCGGCCTCGACCGCTCGCCCGACGTGGTGGCCACCGCTGCGGCCGACCACCCCGAGGTGACCTTCGCCGTCGGCGACGTCTACGCCCTCGACGTCGAGGACGCCTCCTTCGACGTGGTCCACGCCCACCAGGTCCTCCAGCACCTGTCGGACCCCGTCGCCGCCCTGCGGGAGATGCGCCGGGTGTGCCGGCCCGACGGGGTGGTGGCGGTGCGGGACTCCGACTACGCCGCCTTCACCTGGGACCCGCCCGCGTCCGAGCTGGACCGCTGGCTCGCCGTCTACCGGGCCGTCGCCCGGGGCAACGACGCCGACCCCGACGCCGGGCGCCGGCTCAAGGGTTGGGCCCTCGCCGCCGGGTTCGGCTCGGTCGAGGTGTCGGGCAGCGTGTGGACGTTCTCCACCGCCGAGGAGCGGGCCTGGTGGGGCGGGCTGTGGGCCGACCGGATCACAGGGACCGCCCTCGCCGACCAGGCCGTCGCCGGCGGCCACGCCACCCGCGACGAGCTGGCCGCCATCGCCGACGCCTTCGGCCGCTGGGCCGCCGACGACACCGCCGTCTTCGTCGTCCCCAGCGTCGAGGTCCTCGCCCGGCCCTGATGTTCAGTCGTAGGTCGCCTCGAGGTGCCAGGTGCCGGCCTCGAGGGTGAGCAGGTGGGCGGTGCCGTCCTCCAGCACGACCTGGACCCGGGCCCGGCGCCGGGACCGGTCCGGGTCCCACCACTGCTCGACGAGGGGCCAGGGCCCGGCCCAGCCCACCACCGGGTGCCGACCCAGCCGGGCCGGCGCCGCGCTGATCATGCCCCGGCCGTTGACCCCCACCGGGCGACCGTCGGCGTCGAGCAGGTCGACCGGCTCGGGGTCGGGGTGGACGATGGCCGGTGACGGCGGGGGCAACCGCCCGGGCCAGGGGCCCTGGGTGTCGGGGCGGACGAGGGTGCGGTCGCCGGTCAGGTCGACCGAGGCCGCCGGCAGGGTCACCACCCGATCGGCCGGGCCCCGGCCGCCGACGATCTCGGGGACGGTCACCGCCTCGGTGCCGAGGAGGGCGGCGACCCGGGTCAGGGCCCGGGCCGCGCCCTCGTCGAGCCGGGTCTCGCCGCCCCAGAAGCCCAGCTGGCGACCCCGGGCCGGGACGACCTCCTCGGGGTCGAGGACCAGCCGGGTGATGCCGGCGCTGGGCCGGTCGGCCACGGGACCGGTGAGCCAGCCGTCGAGCTGCCAGCGGGCCCGCTCGGCCACCGCCGCCGCCCCGAGCCCGCCCTCGTGGCGCCAGGAGCGACGGCGGGTCTCGCCATGCTCGGTCTCGACCTCGATCCCCAGGCGGAGGCAGGCCAGGCCGTCCCGGCGGAGGTGGCCGTGGAGCTCGTCGGCCAGGGCGACGGCCCGGAAGGCGAGGAGATCGACCCGCTCGACCGGCGGGTCCAGCTCGGCGGTCACGGCCAGCTCGGGCGCCGGGCGGCGGGTGGCCAGCGGGCGGGGGTCGAGGCCCCGGGCCAGCCGGTGGACGAGGATGCCGGTGTCGCCGAAGCGGCCGAGCACATCGGCGGGGTCGAGCGTGGCCACCGCCCCGAGGGTGCGGAGCCCGAGCCGGCGCAGGACGTCGACCACGTCCTCGGCCTCGGCCGTCCCCAGGTGGGCCGCGGCGCTCTCGACCGGCCACGCGGCCAGGAAGGCCGCCGCCCCACCCGCCGCCACGACCGTGACCGCCCCCATCGAAGCCTCGGCCCCTCTCCCCTCGGCGTCCTCCCGACGGCCATCGGCCCCACCATCTCCTCCGGCCCGCCCGGAACCACCGGAGCGGTCGGAGCCGACGGAGTGACCGAGCCCGTCGGGGCCACCCCGCCCCTCGGGACGACCGGGACCGGCGGAACCACCCAGACCCGTCGGCTGACCGGCACCGCCGAGGCGATCGGAACCGGCGGGGTGGCCCGGGCCGGCAGGGCGAACGAGGATGTCGGGACGGCGGGGGCCCCACTTGGGCGGCGGGGTCACCATCTCGTCGGGGGGCTCGGTCGGGTCGCCGGGACCGAGGGACCGCCCGGGCGGGCCGGGGCGGGCGGCACAGGCTGCGGTGAAGGCCCCGTCGCCGATGCCGACCCGCACCGGCCCGGGCGTGGGCAGGGCGGCGGTCATGACCTCGACCACCACCTGGCCCAGGGCGGTGTCACCGCCGTGGAACCGGGAGGGGCCACGGGTCCCGAAGGCCACCGTCCCGGGCTCGACGACCTCGACCCGGGGGGTCACCGCCTCCAGGGCGGCGGCCACGGGCTCGAACACCCGGGCGTCCCGAGCGGGGTCGGCGGCGACGAGGACGGCATCGGGACAGCGCCGCTGCGCCTCCCGGCGGCGGAGCCCCACCTCCGCCCCCGCCGCCCGGGCCGCGGCCGAGACGGCGACCACCCGGTTGGCGTGGATGACCAGCACCGGCTCGTCCGCCGTGCGCCCCGCCGCCGTCACCGCCCAGTCCGGCACCCGAGCCACCACCGTGCGCTCGCCCCGCTCGGTCCCCTTCCTCTCCTCCCGCCCGGCCCGACCCCTTCTCTCGAGCTGCCCCCCTCGCCCACGCTGCTCCCTGACCGGCGCCCCCCTCTCCGCCGAGCCACCCGCCTCCGCTCGCGCCACGCCCCGCCCCCCCTCCGCCGAGCCCTCCGCTCGCACCACCCCCCGGCCCCCCGCCCCCCTCTCCACCGAGCCCGCTTCCGCTCGCGCCCCACCCCGTCCTCTCTCCGCCGAGCCCTCCGCTCGCGCCTCACCCCGGCCCTCCT
>DASTYI010000113.1:0-2729 GCA_035765045.1 Iamia sp.
GGCCCGCTACCCGACCCTCGAGCTGCGCATCGCCGACATCCCGCTGACGGTGGGGGAGAGCGTCACCGTCGCCGGGCTGTTCCGGGCCCTGGTGGTGGAGGCCATGGCGGAGGACGCCGCCGGGGCGCCGATGCCGCTGGTGCGCCCCGAGCTGCTCCGGGCCGCGCTGTGGCGGGCCGCCCGCTACGGCCTCGACGGCGAGCTGCTCGACGTCCGGTCGCTGGCCTCGCGCCCGGCCGAGAAGGTGGTCGACGACCTGGTCGAGCGGCTGGCCCCCCACCTGGAGGCCCTCGGCGACCGGGAGCGGGTCACCGCCGGGGTGGAGCACATCCGGGCCGAGGGCACCGGGGCCGAGCGCCAGCGGCGGGCCTACGCCGAGCGGGACGAGATCGACGACGTCACCGAGATGATCGCCGCCGTCACCGTGCCGTGATCACTCGACGAAGCGCTCGTGGGCCGGGGCGATCACGGCGTCGGGCAGCACCTTGGAGGCGGTCTCCAGGACCTTGTTCTTGGCCCCGCCGGAGACGATCTCGCGGCGCCCGGCCAGCAGGGCGGCCACCGCCTCCCGGCCGACCTCGTCGGGGTCGTCCTTGTGGGACCGGGCCAGCTTGGTGTCCTCCATGTCGGCCCGCTCGAAGAAGGCGGTGTCGGTGCCGCCCGGCTTGAGGATGGTGACGCTCACGTCCTCCAGCTCCTCGGCGATCGCCTCCCCCCAGGCCGCGAGGAACGTCTTGGAGGCGTTGTAGGTCGACATCTGCGGGCCGGTCATGGCCGCCGCGATCGACGAGACGATCAGGAGCCGCCCGGACCCCCGTGCCTCCATCGCCGGCAGCAGCAGCCCGGCCAGGTGCACCTCGCCGACGATGTTCACCTCCAACACCCGCAGGTGCTCCTCGATCGGCGTCTCGACGAAGCGCCCGTTCACGCCGATGCCGGCGTTGAGCACCAGGGCGTCGACCGGGCGGCCGGCCACCGCGTCGGCCAGGGCGACGACGCCCTCGCGGGTGCCGAGGTCGGCCTGCACGGGTTGGGCGCGCAGCTCGGTGGCGGCCTCGTGGATGGCGGGTTCGTCGGCCGCCACCACCAGGTCGTAGCCCTCGCCGGCGAGAGCGCGGGCGATGCCCAGGCCGATGCCGGTGGAGGCCCCGGTGACGACGCCGAGGGGGCGGGTGTCTGCAGCAGGCATGGCGCGCGGCTCCCCGCGGCCCGAAGCCCGAAACCCCCTCAACCCGGGGGACGACCGGTCCGCCGTTTCCCCAGGATGGGGCAGGCGAGTGCGGGGCGTGGCCCGTGCGACCGACCGGCTGGCGACCTACCGGTCCAAGCGCGACTTCGCCGTCACCTCCGAGCCGTCCGGGGCCACCGAGCCGCCGCCGGAGGACGGGCACCGCTTCGTCGTCCAGCGCCACCGCGCCAGCCGGCTGCACTACGACGTGCGGCTGGAGATGGGTGGGGTGCTGGTCAGCTGGGCCGTGCCCCGAGGCCCGACGCTGGACCCCGACGTCCGGCGCCTCGCCGTCCACGTCGAGGACCACCCGCTCGACTACTTCGACTTCGAGGGCACGATCCCCCAGGGCGAGTACGGCGGGGGCGACGTGATCGTCTGGGACTGGGGGACGTGGTCGCTGGCCAAGGGCGACGACCCCCTCGCCGCGGTCGAGGCCGGCGAGCTCCATGTCGACCTCGACGGGGAGCGCCTGGCCGGGCGCTTCGTCTTCATCCGGACCAAGCAGGACTGGCTGCTGCTCCACAAGCACGACGACGACGCCGTCCCGGGATGGGACGCCGAGGACCACCCGACCTCGGTCAAGACCGGCCGCACCAACGACGAGGTCCGCGACGCCGGCGACGCCACGTGGGACCCCCACGCCGTCACCATCCCCACCTGGCCGGCGCCCACCGAGGACGAGCTGGACGCCCTCCACGCCCTCGGGGCCAAGGGCGAGTGGACGCTCCAGGACCGCACCCTGAAGCTCACCAACCTCGACAAGCCGCTGTTCCCCGGCCGCGCCGGCGAGGCGCCCGTGACCAAGCGGGAGCTGATCCGGTACCACGCCGAGATCGCCCCGCACCTGCTGCCGTACCTGTTCGACCGGGCCGTCAACGCCCGCCGCTTCCCCGACGGCGCCGACGCCAAGGGGTTCTGGCACAAGGAGCGGCCCGCGCACGCCCCCGAGTGGGTCACCGGCTGGCGCTACCCGGACGCCGGCAAGGACGAGACCCAGGTCTACGTGGTGCCCGACCAGCCGGCCACGCTGGTCTGGCTGGCCAACTTCGCCGCCCTCGAGCTCAGCCCGTGGACGTCGCCGGTGCGGGCCCACCGCTGCCCGACGTGGGCCCTGATCGACCTCGACCCCGGGACGAACAGCACCTTCGACGACATCGTGACCCTGGCCCGCCTGCACAAGGTCGCCCTCGACGAGCTGGGCGTGGAGGCGGGGGCCAAGGTGACCGGCCAGCGGGGCATCCAGATCTGGATCCCCATCGCCGCCGGGCCCACCTTCGACGAGACCCGGGCCTGGGTGGAGTCGCTGTCCCGGGCGGTGGGGAAGGTCGTGCCCGACCTGGTCAGCTGGCGGTGGACGAAGAAGGACCGGGGCGGGAAGGCCCGGCTCGACTACACCCAGAACGCCGTCAACAAGACGCTGGTGGCCCCGTTCTCCACCCGTCCGGCGCCGGGCGCGCCAGTGTCGGTGCCGATCGCCTGGGAGGAGCTGGAGGACCCC
>DASTYI010000114.1:0-10130 GCA_035765045.1 Iamia sp.
CATGAACTCCTTGAGGATGTCGTTCTGGATGGTCCCGGAGAGCTGGGCCTGGTCGACCCCCTGCTCCTCGCCGGCCACGATGAACGACGCCAGGCAGGGCAGCACGGCCCCGTTCATGGTCATCGAGACGGACATCTTCTCGAGCGGGATGCCGTCGAAGAGGATCTTCATGTCCTCGACCGAGTCGATGGCGACCCCGGCCTTGCCCACGTCGCCCTCGACGCGGGGGTGGTCGGAGTCGTAGCCCCGGTGGGTGGCCAGGTCGAAGGCCACCGACACGCCCTGCTGGCCGGCGGCCAGGTTGCGCCGGTAGAAGGCGTTCGACTCCTCGGCGGTGGAGAAGCCGGCGTACTGGCGGATCGTCCAGGGCCGGTTCGAGTACATCGTCGCCCGCACGCCGCGGGTGAAGGGGGCGAAGCCCGGGAGGGTGTCGGCGTCGAGGTCGGCGATGTCGGCCGCGGTGTACAGCGGCTTGACGTCGATGCCCTCGGGGCGGGTGCGGGTCAGCGACTCGGGATCACGTCCCTTGAGGTCGCTGCTGGCCTGCTGGCGCCAGTCGTCGAGGGTCGGATCGCCGTCGCTCGTCACAGCTCCGCAGGATACGGCCGCCCCCGTCCCCGGCCCCAGCCCGCCGCGACCCCTGGCCCACAGGAACCGGTTCCTGTGGGCCAGGGGGCGCGGTCGGGTCCCCGGCCTTCTTGTTGCTCAGCGGTCGCGCATCCGCGACCTGACCGCACAGGAACGCCGCCCCCGCCGTTCCTGTGCCCCGACGTCGCGTTCTCGCGACCGGGGACCCACAGGAACCCGTTCTTGTGCGCTGGGGGTCGCGGAAGGGGCGGGCGCGGAGGGGCGGGGGAGGGGCGGAAGGGTCGGGAGGGTTTTGTGAACAGTGGTGTTCATGTATGGTCCGTGGCATGCGTCACGTGATCCCCCGCACGGGCGCCGGGCTCCTGGTCACCCTCCTCGTCGTCACCGGGACCGCCCTGGCCGCCCCCTCGCCCGTCGTCGCCCCCGCCGGGGCGGCCCCGCCGTTCCGCTCCGCCGCCGGCATCACCGTGCTGTCGGTGGCCGACCACGGCCGGGTCCAGAACGTCCGCATCTCGACCCCGGCGGTCAGCACGGCGGCCCTCAGCACCCGCGACTTCCACGACGTGTCGATCCTCCTCCCGACCGGCTACGACCCGGGCGTCCGCTACCCGGTGCTGTACCTGCACCACGGCCGGGGCGGCGGCAACGGCGACTGGCTGATCAACACCGACGTCGAGGAGCTGACCGCCGGGCTGCCGCTCATCGTCGTGATGCCCCAGGGCGGCCGGGCCGGTTGGGGCGCCGACTGGGTGAACCAGGCCTTCGGTGCCCAGCGGTGGGACACCTTCCACCTGGACCAGCTGATCGGCTGGGTCGACGCCAACCTCAGCACCATCCCCGACCGCACCGGCCGGGCCGTCGCCGGCTTCTCGATGGGCGGCGTCACCGCCATCCGCTCGGCCGCCCTGCGCCCGCACCTGTTCAGCTTCGCCGCCGGGTTCTCGGGGGGCTACGACCTCGAGGACGTCCGCATGCGGGGCGTCGTGACCGGCTCGCTGTTCCTGGAGGGCCTGCCGCCCGACGGACCCTTCGGCGCCCCGTGGGACCCGGCCTGGTCGGCGAGCAACCCGTGGCACCGGGCCGCCGCCTTCCGGGACGTCCACACCGTGCTGTACGCCGGGCGGAGCTGGAGCGACCCGGCGGCCGGGACCCTCGAGCGGGAGTCGCACGCCATGAGCTACCAGTTCTGGCAGCGGATCCGGGCCGCCGGCGCCACCCGCAGCTGGTTCCTCGAGTACGCCGACCCCACCTGCGGGCACCACTACGGCTGCGCCCGCGAGGCCCTCGCCCGCGAGCTCGGCCCGATGATGGACGTCCTCGCCGGGCCGTAGCCGACGCCCGGTCGCCGGCCCGGCCGCGGGCGATCCTCGGCGGGCCGGGGCCCCTCCCGCCGAGGCTTGCGGCGCCCAGCGGCTCGGGCGGACGCTCACCTCGGCCGCCAACGGGGCTCCGCCCGGCCCACCGGCCGAGTCGCAGCGTCGCCCTATCGTCCCCGGCGTGGCCGAGGTGACGTGGCGGGCGATCGAGGACGGTGACCGGGAGGCGGTCGTCGCCGCCGTCGACGCCGCCGCCGACGCCGACGGGCTGGCCGAGCGGTTCTCGGTCGCCGAGCTGGCCGAGCGGATGGCCGCGCCCGGGGTCGACCCGGCCACCGACTCCCGGCTCGGCGTCGGCCCCGACGGCGAGGTCCGGGCGTGGGGCCTGGTCGAGACCCGGGGCGAGCCCGCCGACCTCGACCGGGTCTGGGTGTGGGGTGGCGTCCACCCCGACCACCGGGGCACCGGCCTGGGCCGCGAGCTGCTGGCCTGGCAGGTGGCTCGAGCCCGGGAGGTCCACACCGCCACCTGGCCCGAGGTGCCCGGCGTGGCCGAGACGATGGCGCCCGGGGGCGCGACCGGCCACGAGCGGCTGTTCCGCCGGATGGGCTTCTCGGTGCTCCGGTGGTGGCTCGACCTGGGGATCCCGCTGGACGACGATCTCCCGCCCGTCCCCGTCGCCCCCGAGGGCGTCGCCTTCGTGCCCTACGCCGCGGTCGACGACGAGGCCGTCCGGCTCGCCTTCAACGACGCCTGGGCCGACCACTGGGGCTCACGCCAGCGCGACCGCGAGGGGTGGGCCACCGAGATGGTCGGCTCGTCGGTGTTCCGGCCCGACCTCAGCCTGGTGGCGGTGGCCGGTGACGAGGTCGTCGCCCTGCTCCTCACCGACCGCTTCGCCCAGGACGACGCCGTCCGGGGCCACGCCGAGGCCTGGATCGGCACCCTCGGCACCCGCCGGCCGTGGCGGGGGCGGGGGGTGGCGACGGGGCTGATCCTCCGGGCTCTCCACGCCTACCGGGCCGACGGCCTCGACCACGCCATGATCGGGGTCGACGCCGACAGCCTCACCGGCGCCGCCGCCCTCTACCGCTCGCTCGGCTTCGTCGAGGAGCACCGCTTCGCCAGCTGGGCCCACCCGCTGGGCTGACCGGGCCGGGCGGCTACAGCGCGATGTAGGCCAGGTAGGCGATGGCCACGACCACCAGGATCACGGCGAAGATGCCGCCGGCGCCGATCGTGAGCGGGGCGGGCGGGCCGTCGAGGTCGACGACGGTGGTCGAGCGCTTCCGCTTGGGGGCGCTGTCGAGGAAGGGCGGGGGCCGCCAGTGCCCGTCGGACCCCAGGATCCAGTCGGGGGCCGGGGCGGGGTGCGGCTCCGTGGGCGCGTCACGGTGTCCCATGGGGCTGACCATCGGCCGCCGTCCCCCGGATGTGAGCCAGCAGTGGTCCCTCCGGCCGACGCCGGCGTCGGGCGGTGCGTGGCCCCCCACGGCGCGAGGAGGTCGACCGGCGCGGTGGGGGTGTCCTCAGGTGGCGAGGAGGGTGCCGAGGGTGTCGATGGCCCGCCAGAGGTCGACGTAGCGGGTGTGGAGGGGGGCGGCGGCGAGCCGGATGACGTCGGGGGCGCGGTGGTCGACGACCACGCCCCGGGCGGCCAGGGCGGCGACGAGGGCGCCGGCGTCGGGGTGGCGGAGGGCCAGGTGCGAGCCCCGGCGGTCGGGGGCGCGGGGCGTGACGACCTCGACCCCGGCGCCGGCCAGGGCGTCGGCCGCGGCCAAGGCGAAGGCGACCTGGTCCTGGCTGACGGCCCGGATGCGGTCGATGCCGGCCTCGGTGGCCAGGGCCACGCCGTGGTCGACGGCGATCAGCCCGGCGACCGGCGGGGTGCCGACGACCAGCTGGCGGGCGTCGTCGGCGGGGACGTAGGCGTCGGCCAGGGCGAACTGGTCGGCCTGGCCGAACCAGCCGTGGAGGGGCTGGTGGAGCCGGGCGTGGCGGCGGGCCCGGTAGGCGAAGGCGGGCGCCCCGGGGCCGGCGTTCAGGTACTTGTAGGTGCAGCCCACGGCCAGGTCGGCGCCGACGCCGTCGAGGTCGACGGGCACCGCCCCCACGGCGTGGGACAGGTCCCAGAGGACGAGGGCGCCGGCGGCGTGGGCGGCGGCGGTGACGGCGGCGGCATCGGCCAGGGCGCCCGAGCGGAACCGCACCAGCGAGGCGACGAGCACCGCGACCTGCCCGTCGGCGCAGGCCGCGGCCACCGTCTCCGCCGTGATCGGGCCGTCGGGGCCGTCGCCGGCCACGATCCGGACGGCGAGGCCCCGGGCGTCGGCCTGGGCCCGCACGGCGTAGCGGTCGGTGGGGAACTCGTCGACGGCCAGGGCCACGGCGGTGGCGTCGGGGCGGGCGGCGAGGGCGGTGGCGAGCAGCTTGTGGACCTGCACCGTCGTCGAGTCGCCCACGGCCACCTGGCCGGGCCCGGCCCCGATCAGCGCGCCGAGGCGGTCGCCCACCCGCACCGGCAGGTCGAGCCAGCCGTCGTCGTGCCAGCCCCCGACCTTGTGCCCGCCCCACCCGTCGTGGACGAAGCGGGCCAGCGCCGCCGCCGTGGCGTGGGGGAGGGGGCCGAGCGAGTTGCCCATCAGGTAGGGCCGCTCGTCGTCGAGCCCGGCGAAGCGGGCCCGGAACGGGGCCAGCGGGTTGGCCCGGTCCCGGGCCTCGGCGTCCTCCCGTCGGGGGGCGCTCACCCGCTGCCGTGCTCGTGGTTGCAGAGGTGGGTCTCGCCCTCCTTGACCTGGCCGGCGGCGACGCCCTCGAGGGCGGCGAAGGGACCGCAGGGGTGGGGCTCGATCCAGACGTGGATCATCGGGGTCGGGTCGAACTTCTGGAGCGGCGGGGTGCAGCTCCCGCCGACCGAGGTCAGGCCGGCCACCCGCGGGTTCTCCCCGGGCGAGAAGCAGAGGTCGTCGTGGACGTGCCACTGGGTGAGCGGCCCGCCCAGCTCGGGGACGTCGTCGAGGCTGGCGCCCCTCGGCATCATGAACATGGCCGACACCAGCCGCCGGCCCCCGCCCGAGGTGTCGTAGACGAGCGACTCGGGGTAGTCCGGGTCGAGGACCCGCCCGTCGTCGATCAGGTCCCAGTTGATCAGGTGCTCGTGGCCGGTGAAGCCGTCGCCGATCGAGTGCCAGCCCTGGCTCTCGGCCACGGCGGCGTCGGCGAACTGCGGGAGGTCGGCCAGCGTGCGGGCGACGAGGTTCTCGGCCGCCGCCTGCTGCTGCGGGGTGACGCCGTCGACGCCGCCGAAGTCGATCGGCAGGTTCGGGTCGTAGGGCCGGGCCGGGAGGGCGACCGACGCGGCGTGCTCCTCCCCGTCGGCGTGCTCCTCGCCCTCGGCGTGCTCCTCGCCCTCGGCGTGCTCCTCCCCGTCGGCGTGGTCGTCGCCCTCGGCGTGGGCGGCGGTCTCGTCGTGGCCGTGGCCCCCGTCGTGCCCGCCGGCGTGGCTGTGCGACCCGGCCGAGACCATGGCGCTCACGCTCACGGCGGCGACGACGGCGGCGGTGGCGGCCTGGAGGGTGCCGGGGTCGAGCCGGAGGCGCCGGGGGCGGGCCGGCGGCGGCCCGAGCGGCCCGGCGAGGAGGGCGCTCACGAGGGCCCGCCCGCACCCGACGAGGGCCATGGCGGCGAGCAGGGCGGCGATGCCGTCGGCCCGCTGGACGTCCTCGGCCTGGTCGAGCCCGGCGACGAAGCCGATGCCCGTCGTCTTGGCCAGCGCCCAGCCGACCAGGGCGGCGCCCGAGACGAGGCCGCCGATCAGGGCGACCAGCCGCCCGCCCCGGGTCAGGGCGAAGGCGCCCCACGCCAGCTGGAGGGCGGCGACGACGGTGAAGGCGACCACGGCCGAGCGGTGCTCGCTGTGGACGCCGATGGCGGCGGCGTGGACGGCCCCGGCGCCGAGCGATGCCAGGCCGGCCAGCACGAGCGGTGCCGGACGGGTCGGTGCGGGGGTGTCGGTGGCGACGTCCACGGTCCCTCCTCGGGTGGATCGGCCCAGGCTACGCCGGGTGTGACGCCCGTCGCCGTCAGGGGAACGCGGGTGGGCGCTTCTCGAGGAAGGCGGCGATGCCCTCGCGGGCGTCGGGCGTCTGGGTGGCGGCCGCCATGACCTCGACGGCGAGGGTGTAGGCGTCGTCCTGGGGTCGGCCCACCTGGGCGTAGAACGCCTGCTTGCCCAGGCCCTTGCTCTCCCGGCCGCCGCGGGTGGCCCGGGCCAGGAGGTCGGCGACGGCGGCGTCGAGCTCGTCGTCGGGGACGCACCGGTTGACCAGCCCCCAGGCCGCCGCCGTCGCCGCCGGGACCACGTCGCCGGTCAGGGCCATCTCCAGCGCCCGCTTCTGGCCGACGGCCCGGGCCACCGCCACCGCCGGGGTGTGGCAGAACAGCCCGCCCCGGCCGCCGGGGAGGGCGAAGCCGGCCGACTCGGCGGCCACGGCCAGGTCGCAGGTGGCGACCAGCTGGCACCCGGCCGCCGTGGCCAGGGCGTGGACCCGGGCGACGACGGGCTGGGGGATGGCCTGGACCGTCTCCATCAGGTCGGTGCAGGTGCGGAAGAGGTGCCGGGCGGTGGCGAGGTCGGCGTCGGCCATGTCGGCGAAGTCGTGCCCGGCCGAGAACACCGGGCCCTCGGCGGCGAGGACGACGCCCCGGGCGTCGGACCGGCCGACCTCACGGAAGGCGTCGGCCAGCGCCTCCAGCACGTCGAGGGCCAGGACGTTGCGCCGCTCGGGCCGGGTCAGGGTGATGGTGGCGACGTCGCCGTCGCGCCGGACGGACAGGGCATCCACGTGCCCACCGTCGCAGCGGGCAGGGGCACCGTCAACCAGGACCTACCCTGCGGACATGGCCCATCGCTTCGTCGTCATCGGGGGAGGACCCGCCGGCAACCAGGCTGCCACCACCGCCGCCCGGCTCGGAGCGGAGGTGACGATGGTCGAGCGGGACGTCATCGGCGGCGCCGCCCACCTGCGCGACTGCATCCCGTCGAAGGCGATGATCGCCACCGGCGGGGCCATGGACGATCTCCGCAAGGCCCCCGGCATGGGGTTGGAGGAGGTGGCCCCGGCCCTCGACCTCGGCGCCCTGCGCAAGCGGATCCAGGGCATCGAGGACCGGCTGGAGCGCTCGGTCCGCGGGCTGCTCGACGACCAGGGCGTGCGGACCGTCGCCGGCACCGGTCGCCTCGTCGGCCCCCACGAGGTCGAGATCACGCCCAACGACGGCGGCCCGGCCGAGGTGATCGAGGCCGACACCGTCGTGCTGTCGACCGGCAGCCGCCCCCGCATCCCCGACTTCGCCCCGATCGACCACCCCCGGGTGCTGACCACCCGCGACGCCTATCCGCCGGCCGAGCTGCCGTCGCACCTGATCGTGATCGGCTCGGGCGTCACCGGCGTCGAGTTCGTCCACATGTTCTCGGCCTTCGGCTGCGACGTGACCCTGATCGTCAGCCGCCAGCAGGTCCTCCCGCAGAAGGACCCGGAGGTCGCCGCCGTGCTGGAGGACGACTTCCTCCGCCGGGGGGTCAAGCTGTTCAAGGGGGCCCGGGCCGAGGCGATCGACGTCGACGACGAGGGCGTCGCCGTCCGCTGCGACGACGGCCGGGTCGCCCGGGGCAGCCACGCCCTGCTGTGCATCGGCTCGATCCCCAACTCCGAGGAGCTCGGCCTCGCCACCGCCGGGGTCGCCACCGACGGCGGCTACGTCGTCGTCGACCACAACTGCCGCTCGTCGGTGCCGCACATCTACGCCGCCGGCGACCTGTCGGGGAAGCTGCCGCTGTCGTCGGTGGCGAGCATGCAGGGCCGCAAGATCGCCGAGCACGCCCTCGGCCTCCACCGCGGCCCGCACCGCCACCTCGACTACGAGAAGGCGGCCTCGGCCATCTTCACCGACCCCGAGATCGCCGACGTCGGCCTGGCCGAGGCCGACGCCTTCGCCAGCGGCCGCAAGGTCCGGGTCACCAAGGTGCCGTTCTCGGCCTCGGCCAAGGCCCTGATCAACGACGACCCCCGGGGCTTCGTCAAGATCGTCTCGGACCCGGCCACCGGGGTGGTGCTCGGGGGCTCGATCGTCGGCCAGCACGCCGCCGAGCTGATCTCGGTGCTCGCCCTCGCCGTCACCGCCGGGCTGCGGGTCACCGACATCGTCGAGAGCCTGCTCGTCCACCCCGCCCTGTCCGAGTCGCTGGCCGACGCGGCGGACTGAGGGCTCGTGGAGATCGAGGAGTGGCACCCGCCGGGCGCGGGCGGGGCCATGCCCGCCGGGCCCGAGGCCTTCCCCCGCCGCGGGGTCAACTCGCTGGCCACGGTGGGCCAGCGGGCGCTGGCCCGGGTGCTCGACGGCCTGCTCGTGCTGGCCGTGTGGTCGCCGATCGCCCTCGTCGTCGTCCTGGTCCGGGGCGACGGGCCGGGCGCCTCGGCCGACGAGGTGCGCGACGCCGCCACCGCCCTCGACTACGTGGCCGTCGTCGCCCCGCTCGCCGTCATCCTCGTCCTCTACGAGACCGTCTGCGTCACCCTCTGGGGCCAGACGGTCGGCAAGCTGGCCACCGGGGTGCGGGTCGCCCGCCTGGCCAACGGCCGCTGCCCGCTGTGGTGGGAGTCGGCGCTGCGGATCGGCCTCCCGGCGGTGGTGGCCACCGTCCCGGTGATGGGCATCGCCCCGGCGGTCGCCATGGCCCTGTTCACCACGGCCGGCTTCGACCCGATGAGCCGCAACCTCGTCGACAAGGCGGCCGGCACGGTGGTGGTCCGGTCCCGCTGAGGCCGAGCGAAGCGAGGACGACCGGCCGGCACGACGTAGGTTCAAGGAGCCATGCGCGACTTCTCCGACGACCTCGCCCGCCTCCGCACGTCCCTGGCCGAGGCCCGTCAGTACCTGCGCGTCGACGACCTGCGCGACCAGCGGCCCCAGCTCGAGACCGAGGCCAGACGGCCCGACCTGTGGGACGACCCCGAGCGGGCCCGGGCCGTCACCGGCGAGCTGGCCGCCCTGGTCGACGACGTCGAGGCCTACGAGGGCCTGGAGGCGGGCATCGAGGACGCCGAGACGCTGGCCGAGCTGGCCCGCGAGGAGGGCGACGAGAGCCTGGAGGCCGAGATCGAGGCCGCCGTCGCCGAGCTGCGCGACCGGTTCGGCCGGCTCGAGCTGCGCAGCCTCTTCACCGGCGAGCACGACGAGGCCGACGCCATCATCGAGGTCCAGGCCGGCGAGGGCGGGGCCGACGCCCAGGACTGGGCCAACATGCTGCTGCGCATGTACCTCCGCTGGGCCGAGCGCCGGGGCCTCGACACCGAGATCGAGGAGGTCTCCGAGGGCGCCGAGGCCGGCATCTCCTCGGCCACCGCCATGGTCAAGGGCCGCCACGCCTACGGCCTGCTCCGCTCCGAGCACGGCGTCCACCGGCTGGTGCGGATGAGCCCGTTCAACGCCCAGGGCAAGCGCCAGACCGCCTTCGCCGCCCTCAAGGTCACCCCCTTCCTCGAGGACGTGCCCGACGTCGTCATCGACGACAAGGACCTCCGCATCGACGTGTACCGCAGCTCGGGCGCCGGCGGCCAGCACGTCAACGTGACCGACTCGGCGGTGCGGATCACCCACAACCCCACCGGCATCGTGGTGTCCTGCCAGAACGAGCGCAGCCAGCACCAGAACAAGGACCGGGCCATGCAGATCCTCAAGGCCAAGCTGGCCGAGGTGGCCCGCCTGGAGCGCGAGGCCGAGCTCGACGCCATCCGCGGCGTGCAGCACTCGGTCGGCTTCGGCAGCCAGATCCGCTCCTACGTCCTCCAGCCCTACCAGATGGTCAAGGACCTGCGGACCGAGCACGAGACGGCCCAGGTCGACAACGTCCTCGACGGCGACGTCGACCCGTTCATGGAGGCCTACCTCCGCTGGCGCCGGGCCGAGGACCTCGCCGCGACCTGACCTGCGTACGGTCGGTGCCAGGCACCGTTCGTACGGCTGTGACACCTTCCACCTGGCGGCCAGGTGCCGCGGATCGGGTGTCACACCGCTGTAACGTCGCCCTCCGGATGATCAAGCTGGAGAACGTCACCAAGGTCTACAAGGGCGATGTGGTCGCCCTGAAGGACGGATCCTTCGAGATCGGCAAGGGCGAGTTCGTGTTCCTGGTGGGCCCGTCGGGCTCGGGCAAGTCGACGCTCC